>NZ_JBDNFF010000228.1:0-62584 GCF_041689975.1 Gemmatimonas sp. | reverse complement strand
GCCGCGGGTGCCGCGGGTGCCGCGGGTGACACCGCGGGCTCGTTGCCGGGCGCTGGAAAATCGCGGTCGAAGAAGGACAAGCCGGCGAAGGAGGTGAAGGAGCTGAAGGTACCCAAACCGCCGAAGGAGCCGAAACTGAAGAAATCAGCGAAACCGCCGAAGGAGCCGAAGCCGGAGAAGCCGGAGAAGCCGGAGAAGCCGAAGAAGCCGAAGAAGGCACCGAAGGCACCCAAACCGCCGAAGGAGTCGAAGGACGCGAAGCAGCCGAAGGCGCCCAAGAAGGCGAAAACCGCCAATCCGTCGAAGAAGGAGCACGTCGGGAACGTCGCCCATTCTGCAGCCTCTGCTCGGACAGTGGTTGCCAAGCCGGTGATGCCGCCTCTCGGGAAGACGGCGAAGAAGACGGCGAAGAAGACGGCGAAGAAGACGTCGGCGAGGTCGGCGGAGACCAAACGCTCGCCCGTTCGCCCGGCTCCCCGTCCATCGAGCACGAAGAACGTATCGCCGCCGTCCTCGCCTTCCTCGCTTTCCGCTACGGAAACATGAGTCGTCGCGGCACGAAGACGTTGGCGTTCGGCGTGCTCACGGTGATCGCCGCCGCCGTGTGCATTCGACTGGGGATCTGGCAGCTGGATCGGCTCACGCAGCGGCGGGCGCAGAACGCGATCGTGCTCGCACGCGGTACGATGCCAGTGGTCAGCGTGTCGACGCTCCAAGGTGTCGATACGACCGCTTCGCACTGGCGCCGCGTGCACATTCGCGGCGTGGCGGATTACGCCGGCGAAGTCGTACATGCCACGCGCTCGCAGGCCGGCTCACCTGGTGTGCACCTGCTCACGCCAGTGAGGCCGCTTGACGGCAAGTGGGGCGATACCGCCGTGCTCGTGTTGCGCGGCTTCGTGTACTCCCCCGACGGGCGCACGTTCGATCGCGACAAGGCGCGGGAATCCGATACGCTCGACCTCGAGGCACTGGTGATTTCGTTCCCCGCGCACACCCCGGGCACGGTGCAGATGCGGACGGCCACACGCGCCGTTCGCTTGCTCGACCACGACACCATCGCTACGCTCACCGGTCATCCGCTCGCGCCCTTCGTGCTGCTCGCGCTCGGAGACACGGCGATGTACGACCTCGCGAAGGCCGCGCGCGTCCCACCGCCGTCGCCGTCAGAAGGTCCGCACCAGTCGTACGCCATGCAATGGTTCGGCTTCGCGTTGGTGTTTCTCGTGGGCTACGTCGCGTTCACGTGGGGCTCTGGGCGCGGACCAGGCGGACCGTCTTCGGACTATGACATCGGCCGGGACATGGGCGGCTTGGGCAACGCGCAGAACGAAAAGGCGGTGCGACCGCGAGACGACTGAACAGACTCGACGGTTACGGCCGACCGATGCTCGTGTACGTGAAGCCATGCTGTCGTACATCCTCGCCGCGGTACACGTTGCGCAGGTCGACCAGCACCCTGTGCGCCATCAAGGCGCCGATGCGATCGAGATCGAGCCCACGGAACTCGTTCCACTCGGTAATGATCACCAGCACGTCGGCACCGACCGCGACGTCGTACGTGTCGGTACACCAATGCACGCCCGGTAGCAGCGTTCCCACTTCGTGCATGGCGGCCAGATCGTAGACACGCACCGCGGCCCCCGCATCCTGCAGCGCCGGCACGATCGCCAGACTCGGTGCTTCACGCATGTCGTCGGTGTTGGGCTTGAAGGCCACGCCCAACACGCCCACGGTTTTTCCACGCACCGAGCCACCACACGCCGCGATCACGCGTGACGCCATCGCGCCCTTGCGAGTGTCATTCGCCTGAATCACCGTTTCCACCAGGCGCGCCGGGGAACCGTGCTCCTGCGCCGTGCGCACCAGTGCCACCGTGTCCTTCGGAAAGCACGAGCCGCCGTAGCCCGGCCCGGCGTGCAGGAACTTCTTGCCGATGCGCCCGTTGAGCCCCATGCCGCGCGCCACATTCTGTACATTCGCGCCGACCTTCTCACACAGATCCGCCATCTTGTTGAGGAACGTGATCTTCGTGGCGAGAAACGCGTTGGCCGCGTACTTCGTGAGCTCCGCCGTCTCGAGCGTGGTCATCACGACCGGCGTCTCCATGAGATAGAGCGGACGATACAACGCCTTCATGACCTCGCGCGCGCGATCGGTTTCCGCACCAATGACGACACGGTCAGGACGCATGAAGTCGCCGATCGCGGAGCCTTCCCGCAGAAACTCGGGATTCGACGCCACATCGAAGTCGGCGGTCGGATTCGCACCGCGAAGAATCTCGGCTACGCGGCGACCGGTGCCCACTGGCACCGTACTCTTCGTGACAACCACCGTGTATCCCTGAAGCGACTTGGCGATTTCGATCGCCGCGGCCTCCACGTAACGCAGGTCGGCGTGCCCGTTACCGCGGCGCGACGGCGTACCCACGGCGATGAACACGGCATCCGCTTCCGACACCGCCTTCGCGAGGTCGGTCGTGAATGCCAGGCGCCCGTTCTTGATGCCCTCGGCCACCAGCGGTCGAGACCAGGTCCGTAAATCGGGATCTCTCCTCGCAGCAGCCGATCGATCTTCGCGGCGTCGACGTCCACACACGTCACGTCAGGGCCGAACTCCGCGAAACACGCACCGGACACGAGGCCGACGTAGCCCGTGCCGATCATGGCGATCTTCATGAAGCGTCAGTCTCCGATCTGAAAGTATTCGCGGTACCAGGCGACGAAGTTCGCCACGCCGGTTTCGATCGGCGTCTTCGGTGCGAAGCCGACATCACGCACGAGCGCGTCCACGTTGGCATACGTGGCCGGCACATCGCCCGGCTGCAGCGGCAGCATGCGCTTCTCCGCTACGCGACCCAGCGACTTCTCGATGGTTTCGATGAGATACATCAATTCCACCGGGTTGTTGTTGCCGATGTTGTAGAGCCGGTACGGCGCCTTGCTGGTGGCCGCGTCGGGCGCGTCGGAATCCCAGTCGGGATTCGGTTCAGCCGTGTGATCGCTGGTGCGGATCACGCCTTCCACGATATCGTCGATGTACGTGAAGTCACGCTGCATCTTGCCGTGATTGAACACGTCGATCGGCTGGCCTTCGAGAATAGCCTTTGTGAAGAGGAACATGGCCATGTCGGGACGTCCCCACGGACCATACACCGTGAAGAAGCGCAGTCCCGTGGTCGGCAGTCCATACAAATGGCTGTACGTATGCGCCATCAATTCGTTGGCCTTCTTAGTCGCCGCATACAGCGATACCGGATGGTCGACGTTCTGGTGCACCGAGAAGGGCATCGCCGTGTTGGCGCCGTACACGCTCGACGACGACGCGTACGTGAGATGCTGCACGCCGTGATGCCGGCAGCCCTCGAGGATGTTGATGAACCCGACGAGATTGCTCTCGATGTAGGCGTGCGGATTCGTGATCGAGTAGCGCACGCCGGCTTGCGCGGCCAGGTGGATCACGCGATCAAAGCGCTCTTCGCGGAAGAGACGCTCCACGCCGTCGCGGTCGCTCAACTCCATGCGGAACAGGCGGAATCCCGGCTTGCTGGCGAGTCGCGCCAGCCGCGCCTCCTTCAGCGTAGGATCGTAGTAGTCGTTGACGTTGTCGAGACCCACTACTTCGTCACCGCGAGCTAGCAGCCGTTCGCTGGTGTGATAACCGATGAAGCCCGCGGCTCCGGTCACCAGAATTTTTGCCATGCGCTGATCGTGGTTCGGGAAGAAGAGTCGTTTGCGACCTACAGCAGCGTGCCGCTGAGAAGCTTGTACGCGATTCCGAAGTAGATGCTGATCGCGGACACGTCCACCAGCGTCGCGACCAACGGTGCCGAGGCGGACGCGGGGTCGAATCGAAGCCGCTTCAAAAGAAACGGTAGCATCGACCCCGTTAGTGAACCCACCAGCACGATTCCCACCAACGCGAGGCCCACGGTAACCGCGATCATGAACGAGTGCGGTCCGTAGTCGTAGAGGCCCATCGAGTTCCACAGGATGATGCGACAGAAGGCGATCGCGCCCAACAGTACACCGAGAATGATGCCGGCCGGTATTTCACGAAGCACGACGCGCCACCAGTCTCCGAGCGTGACTTCGCCGAGCGCCATCGCGCGAATGATCAGCGACGTGGATTGTGAGCCAGAATTGCCGCCGGAGCTCATCACCAGAGGAATGAACTGCGAGAGCAGCAACACTCGACCGATATCGGCTTCGTAGCGCGCCATCACCGACGCCGTGAACATCTCACTCACGGCGAGCACGGCCAACCAACCTCCGCGCTTGCGCACGTTCTGCCACAGCCCGATCTGCATGTACGGCTCTTCGAGCGCCTCCATACCCCCGAACTTCTGCGCGTCTTCCGTGCCCTCTTCCTGAATGACGTCGATCACGTCGTCGACCGTCACCACGCCCAAGAGACGCTTTTCCGAATCCACGACCGGCAGCGCCACCAGGTCGTAGTTCGAGGTAATCTGCGACACCTCCTCCTGCGGCATGTCGGGCGCCACGCTCACCACCTCGCTCCACGCGAGCTCGCTGAGTGGCGTGCCGTCAGGTGAGGCCAACAGTTCGCGCAGCGACAAAACGCCGCGCAGGCGACCGTTCCCGTCGATCGTGTAGACCGTGTACATGGCCTCGCGGCGACCGGCCCGTGACATCGCCCGGACCGCCACCAGTGCTTCTTCGGCGGTGAGATTCTCGTCGACCGACACGAAATCGGTGGTCATGAGACCGCCGGCCGTATACGGATCGTACTCCAGCAAGCGCTCGGTTTCCGCCTTCTCCGCCGGCTCGAATTCGGCGAGTATGTCGTCCGCCGTCTCGTCGTCGAGCTCCTCGAGCGCATCGGCGCGCTCGTCGGGCGTCATCTCGGACATGAGCGAGGCCGCTTCCACCGCCGTCAGCTCTTCGAGCACCATGGTTCGCAGCTGCTCGTCGAGATACTCGAGCACCTCGCCCGCCCGCTCCTTCGGCAGCGCCGAGAGGAATGCGCGCACCATGTCGACCGGCAGCGCCTCGGCGATGTCCGCGAGGTCGGCCGGGTGCATTTCCTCCGTTTGCGGTCCGATGCTTTCCGGGTGCTCCTGAAGCAGCTCGAGCAAGTCCGGAACAATCAGCGCCGCGAGCGGTCGGTCTTTGTTGGCGTGAGGTGGCATCGGCGAAGGGCGGCAGTCCAGAGGTCAAGTTAGTGGTACGCACGTGACGATAGAAGCCACCCGGAGAAGGCCTCGTGCAGCCGGTCGGGGTGGCGCTACGGCTCGTTACAGAACCGGCAGGACTCTCGTCTCGACCCGGAGACTCCGAACCGACACCCCCGCCGCGTCCAGCGCCGCGTCCAGCGCCGCGCGATCCAGCTCGCCCTCGACCTCGAGCACGGCGCCCTGCATCGTGACTTCGGCGCTCAGCACCCCGGGCACGGCCCCCAACGCCGTCCACACCGCGCGCACGGCGTGTACGGCCACCAGGCCGTCGAGCTGCACATGGATCCGTTGACGTGGCATCTTTCAATCTTACCGATCGGCCCCGCTACCTCAACCGGCCGATCGACGGCGCTCTGCCCCTTCACCCGTCTTTCAATGCCCCGCGTCGCCTTTCTCGGACTCGGCGCCATCGGTGCTCCGATGGCCCGGCACCTCGCGCGTCCCGAATTCGATCTGGCCGTGTGGAATCGCACACTGTCCAAGGCGGAAGCGATGGCGAACGAACTGGGGGTGCGCCACGCGCTCACTCCGGCCGACGCCGCGCGCGAATGCGATATTGTGATCACCTGTCTACCGGTGTCGCGTAACGTGGAGGCGCTGCTCGATGGCCCCGATGGGATGCTGACCACGATGCGGTCAGGCGCCGTGCTCGTGGACTGCACGTCTGGCGACGCCGCGACCTCTCGCCGAATGGCGGCGCGACTCGCCGAACGCGGCATCGGTTTCCTCGATGCGCCGGTGTCGGGCGGCGTTGCCGGTGCCGAACAGGGTGCGCTCACGGTCATGGTGGGTGGCGACGCGGCCACACTGGAACGCGTGCAGCCGGTGTTGGCGTGCTTCGGCAAGCGCATCGTGCATTGCGGGGCGGTCGGTGCCGGTGATGCGCTCAAGGCGGTGAACAACGCCATGCTCGCGATGCACATCTGGGGTACCGCCGAGGGTTTGGTGGCGCTCGAAAAGGCCGGAGTGAAAGCCGAGATTGCGCTGGACGTGATCAACGCCTCGAGCGGCCGCTCCAATACCAGCATGAATCTCTTCCCCGAGCGCGTGCTCACGCGTGCCTTTCCGCGCACGTTCCGGCTGGCGCTTCTCGACAAAGACGTCGGCATCGCTGCGGAGCTGGCGCGCGAACATCAGGTGCCGTCGCCCTTGCTGCAGCTCACGGCCGAGTTGTTCCGCATGGCGCACAACGAACTCGGCGAGGAAGCCGATCACGTGGAAGTGGCCAGGGTTGTCGAGCGGCTCGGCGGCGCACAGATCGGCGGGCGCCCGTCATGAGGACGGCCGGTGTGGCGTCCGTTGACGCGATCCGTGCGCATTTTCCGGCGCTGACGCGTCGTGAAGGCGTGCATCCAGTGGCGTTCTTCGACGGACCTGGGGGCACACAGGTGCCGCGCGTCGTCGCCGATGCGATGACCGACTATCTGCTGCATCACAACGCCAACACGCACTGGGCGTACCCCACCAGCGTCGAGACCGATGCGATGCTGGCCGCCGCGCGGGTAACGCTCGCCGATTTCCTGGGCGCGACGCCGGGTGAAATTTCATTCGGCGCCAACATGACCACGATCTTGTTCCACGTGGCGCGCGCCATCGGCCGCACGCTGCAGCCCGGCGACGAGATCATCGTCACGGAACTCGATCACCACGCCAACGTGGCGCCCTGGCAGGCGCTGGCGAAGGAACGCGGCGCCGTGCTCAAGTGGTTGCCGCTCGATCTCGAAACATACCGCCACGAAGCGGGAGTACTCGAGTCGCTGCTGTCACCGCGCACGAAAGTAGTGGCGATCGGTGCGGCCTCGAACATCCTGGGCACCGTGAGCGATGTGGCGGCCGTGGTCGCACTGGCCAAGACCGTCGGCGCGATCACCGTAGTGGACGCCGTCCACCTCGCGCCGCACGCGCTGGTGGACGTGAAGGCGATCGGCGCCGACTTCGTGCTCTGTAGCGCGTACAAGTTCTATGGTCCACACATCGGGATCTGCTACGGCCGACATGCGGCCACCGCGGCGCTCGATGTACCGCGCCTCGAGCCGGCCCCTGACTACGTGCCGGAATGCCTCGAGACCGGTACACAGAATCACGAAGGCATCCTCGGCGCTGCGGCAGCCGTGGATTTCCTGGCCGGTCTCGCGGGTGATGACACGGCATCGCGGCGCGAGCGACTCGGCACGGTAATGCACGCGTTGCACGAGCGCGGCGACTCGCTGCTGCGCGAACTGTGGGCGGGCTTGCATGCCATCGAGGGCGTCACGGTATTCGGACCACCGCCGGGCACCGCGCGCACGCCGACCGTGTCGTTTCACGTGCAAGGACACGAGTCGGAGCAGGTCGCGCGATTCCTCGGGCCGCGTGGGGTCTACGTGTCCCATGGCGACTTCTACGCCACCACCGTAGCGCGTCGCCTGGGTCTGGCGCACGAGGGACTCGTGCGTGCGGGCTGCTCGTGCTACACGACGACCGCTGAGATGACGCGCCTGATAGATGGCGTGCGCGCGCTTGTCGAAGGAACCGCCTGAATGATGCCGCCCATCATGCGTCATCTCACGCGACGCACCCGCGTGTACACGGCGCTCTCCGCCATCGCGGCCGCCAGTGCGGTTGCCGCTTGCAGCGATCGCGCCTCGCGAGGTGAGGCGTTGCCGCCCGCCGAGTTCTTGTTTGCGGCGGGGGACTCGACATACTGGGTACGCAGTGGCGGCGACGGCATGCGTGTGCGCAGCGCGCCGATCCTGCTCACGGAAGTGGATGGCCGGCTGTTCGAGATCTTCCTGGGCGACGATGGCGCCGAGTATCCCGACGCCTCGTTCGCGAGTGCGCGGCTCTGGTCACGCGAACTCCAGCATCGCGACAGCACACAGCTGTTCGGTGACTCCACCGTGATGCGCGAACTCGCCGTGTGGCGCCGCGCGCATCCCCGCGATGCGGAGATCGATCCCGCCGACGAGGAACTGCCCGACGATCCGCGTACGGTGGTGAACGACGAAATCGAGATCATCGATGTACACGGACCCTATCTCACCGTCGAGCATCTGCTCAACGTCGACATCAATGGCGGTCCGCCTCATCGGCATGAAGGTCGTCGAATGGTTGTCGACGTGCGCAGTGGTGCCACGGCGTCGTTGGACGTGCTCGTGGGCACCGACGAAGCGCGGCGCGTGACGGTCGCGGCGCGGGCGTCTCTCGCGCAGTTGATCGACTCGATCCGCACCGCCGGGGCGGCGGGTGACGAACGCGCCGCGGTGGCCACCGAATCGCTCGACAGCTTCCGATTCGACTCGATCAGCTTCGGTATCACCGACATCGGTCGCGATCCAGCCGTAGCGTTCATGGTGCCCGGACATGGCACGGACGGCGAGGCGCTCGCGCTCTACCTGCCGCCGATCACGGTGAAGGCACCCGCGTGGTGGAAGTCGGTGCGCGCCACCCTGCCGGAATGGGCCAAGGACTCGACGCGGGTAACGTGGGATCGCGCGAAGTACGAGATCGCCGCGCGCCCGTCGGCCGACGGCGACGCGCTCGCCCTGGTGCTGATCGGCGGTGCCGTGGGCAAGTCGCACGAGTGGCCGATTGCTACCGTGGCCGCGCCCGCGTATCAGCTGATCCCGCTGGATACGCCACCGATCGACAGCGCCGCGCGTTCTGCATTGTCCCGCGCATTCGATATCTCGACCTCGCTGGACGGACTGGTGCAGCGCGCCGGATGGTCGCGTCGCGGGCCGCGTCGTACGCCGAGTACAACACCTCTGGTGCGCACGACTGCGTTCTCCCGCACCCAATGACCGACTCGTTGCCGGCACGTCAGTCCCGCCGCAAGAGTGCCGCGTTGGCGCGACGTCGTCGCCGACTCGAAGAACGTCAGGATGAGGCGCGTGCCGATCGCTAGCGTGGACCGAATACCCGACAGCGCGCCGAGCGACACGTACGCCGCGCTGCGCATCCCGAACTTCCGCCGCTATCTGCTGGCGCTGTTCACGCTGACCCTTGGCATCCAGATCCAGGGGACGGTCGTCGGGTGGCAGATCTACGATCTCACTCATGACCCGCTGGCGCTCGGGATCGTGGGATTGGCCGAAGCGCTGCCCGCGATCAGCATGTCGTTGTTCGCCGGGCATGTGGCCGACAGCCACGATCGGCGCCGCATCGCCGTGATGGCCTTGTCCGTGTTGGTGCTCTGTTCGCTCGGATTATGGTGGCTGGCGCATCCCGCGCCGATCGGCAACCTCGCGCTCACGGCGCCTGCGCGCGTCCGCGCGATCTACGCGGTGATCGTGCTCAGTGGTCTCGCCCGTGCCTTCCTGCAGCCGGCCCGCCAGGCGCTGAGCGCCGAATTGGTGCCGCGTACGCTGTACAGCAATGCGATCACCTGGCGCACCGGTAGCTGGCAACTGGCCGCCGTCATCGGCCCGGCGCTGGGCGGAGGGCTCTATGCGCTGGGAGGCACGACGCTGGGGTACGCGGTAGATGCCGTACTGATGACCTTCTCCGTCGGTGCGCTCCTGTCGGTACGTCATCGCTCCCCGGTGCGCGAGGTGACCGACGAGCCGATTCTGCGTTCGATCACCGGTGGGCTCCGCTTTGTGTTCGGCGAGCCGCTGCTGCTCTCGGCGCTCACACTCGATCTCTTCTCCGTGTTGTTCGGTGGCGCGATCGCGCTGCTGCCGGTGTTCGCGGCTGAGATCCTCCATACCGGTCCATCGGGACTCGGGTTGTTGCGCGCCGCGCCCGCAGTCGGCGCGGTGATGACGAGTGTCGCGCTCACGCGCTGGCCGCCCTTCGCGCATACGGGCCGCAATCTGCTGATCTCGGTGACCGGGTTCGGCGCGTGCACGATCCTGTTCGGACTCAGTCGCAATCTCTGGCTTTCGCTTGGCGCGCTGGCGCTGGCCGGCGCATTCGACATGATCAGCGTCGTGATACGCAGTCTCATGCTGCAGATCCGCACACCCGAAGCACTGCTGGGCCGCGTGTCGTCGGTGAATCAGATCTTCATCGGCTCGTCGAATGAGATCGGTTCGTTCGAATCGGGACTCACCGCGCGCTGGTGGGGCGCCGTCACCGCCGTCGTGGTGGGCGGTGTGGCCACACTGGTCGTCGTGGCCACGGTGGCGTGGCGTGTGCCAAGTTTGCGACGGCTCAAGCAGCTGGTGAAGTGATGCGGTTCGCTGGCACGGGGTTCTCGGAACAGATCACGCCGAGGCGCAGAGCACGCGGAGGAAAAGAGAGCGTGCGTGTTTCTCTGCGTGCTCTGCGCCTCCGCGTGATCAGTTCCTGTTGATGCGGACGGATCGTTGGAACGGATCACACAGAGAAAAGGAGGACAGGAGAAAAAGAGTTCTCTTATTCTCTTTTTCTCTTGTGCTCTGTGTGATCGGTTCTTCTGTTCGCTGAACGGGGTTCTCTGCGTGCTCTGCGATCTCGGCGTCTCGGCGTCACCCGTTCAACGGACTTGCCTCGACACTCTCAACGTCAGGTACGACCGCCAACTCCTCGGTGAGCGACAGCTCGATTTCGGTGCCGTCGCGCGCGATGCTCGAGCGCGGAAAGACCGATCGGGCCTCACGCTCCAGTTCGTGCGCGTCGCGCGAGTAGCGGGCCGAGATGTGGGTGAGCACGAGTCGGCGCGCACCGGCCTTGTGCGCGACCTCGGCCGCCTCACGGGCCGTGCTGTGCCCCGTCTCCAACGCGCGCGCCGCCTCGTCGTCGGCGAAGGTGGCCTCGTGGATCAGTAGGTCGGCATCGTGCGCGGCGGCAATCGTGTTGTCGCATGGGCGCGTGTCGCCGGTCACCACGATACGGCGTCCACGGCGTCGTTCACCCACCAGCGCCGACGGCTCGATTACCCGACCATCGTCGAGCGTGATTGACTGGCCCTTGTGGATGCGTCCCCAGAGCGGCCCCTCGGGGATACCCATTGCACGCGCCAGATCCGGATTGAAGCGCCCCAGTCGCTCCTCCTCGACCAGCGCGTAGCCAAGTGACTGGGATGGCCCGTGCGACACGGCGAACGTCTCGATGTGATAGTCCGGCCGTTTCACCGGCTCTCCCGCTTCCAGCTCCGTGATATCGATCGAATACGTGGTACGCTCACCACCCAAGCTGATGCATTGACGCAACGTTTTGCCGGCGCCACGCGGACCCCACAATCTCAGTGGTTCAGTTCTTCCCTGTAACGCCATCGTGCGGACGAGCCCGGTAAGTCCCAGGATGTGATCCGAATGCACATGGGTGAAGAACAGGTCCTCGAATGCAAACGAGATCCCGTAGCGCATCATCTGGCGCTGCGTCCCCTCGCCGCAATCGAACAACAATGTCTCGCCTTCGCGAATGATGGCAAGGGAGCTGACCCCCCGTTCCACGGTCGGACGGGAAGCGGCGGTTCCGAGAAAGCGGACGAGCAGCGGCATCGCGGCAATATAGGCGGTCACCACCGGTCGCCAGTTCAAATTTGGTCCGCGAAACGTCTGAACGCGGCCCCATGCTTGCATTACCTGGGTTTGCTGGGAAGGACCGCGTGAGGCGGCCTGATGTTTGCAGGGAAGATGGTGCAATATCGCCGCGGCAGGCTGGTTTTGTGACGGATGCCCTTCGTCTCATCCCGTTCAGCCGCACTCATTTAGGACTTCCGGATGGCCGGGGGGCGTATGACCGGAAAAAGCCGACGCGGATTCGCGTCTATGGATCCTGCGCGTCAGCGCGAGATCGCCAGCAAAGGTGGGCGGGCAGCTCACGAAAAAGGGACGGCGCACGAATGGTCGTCCGACGAAGCGCGGAACGCGGGGCGCAAGGGCGGTGTCACCGTCAGTCGCGATCGTGTTCATATGGCGGCCATTGGCCGTGAGGGTGGGGAGTCGCGCAGTGCGGCGGCCCGTGAAGCGCGTTTGGGCGGACGGAATACGGAGCGGGAAGTCCCGATGCAGGTCGCGCGAGATGGCGATCGGTCGGGAAGGGCCGCGCCGATGTCGGATCGCGCACCCGCAAGTCCTCGCAGCGACGAGTCGTCGGCACGCTGAACATGGCGCGTTGACCGCGCATGGGCGAACACCCTCAGGTGCCGTTTTTGTGACACGAGAAAGCCTCCTGGAGTGATCCGGGAGGCTTTCTCGTGTGCGTGTCGTTGCGCGTCAGGCCGGGTACTGGTCCAACTGGGCTTGCAGTGTGGCGGGGTCGATGTTGCGGCCGCTCACGAGCAGCACGACTGGCCCCTCGGTCACCGCGATCTTCCCGTGCCTGAGCGCCGCCACGGTCACCGCGCCGGCGCCTTCCACCGCCATGCCGGTCGCCCGGTGCAGCCACGCGATCGTCTCGCCAAGCTGCTCCTCGGTGACGAGAACCATGTCGTCCGCACAGTACTGCCCGATATGCAGCGCCTCGGCGTCAATCTGACCGGCCAGACCATCAGCCAGTGTAGGGGTGACCACGGTATCGATCACCCGTCCCGCCGCGAGACTCTGCGCCATCGCCGACGTTTCCACGCTTTGCGCACCGACAATGCGCACCTGCGGCGCCAGTTCGCGCAGCACCGCGCCCATGCCGCCCAGCAAGCCGCCGCCGCCCGTGCAGATCACGACGGTACGCATATCAGGAACCTGCTCCAGCAACTCCAACGCCACCGTGCCCTGACCGGCCAGCAAATCGAGGCCTACGCAAGGATTGATGAAGCGGATGCCTTCGCGAGCTGCATGCGCCTTCGCCACCACCATCGCCGCGTCGTAGTCGACGGCTTCGTCGTTCACCAGTGTACCCAGCGCGCGAATGCCGTCTTTCTTCACCTGCGGGGCGTTGATCGGCACGTACAACGTCGCCGGCGTGTTGAACGCCTTCGCGGCGTACGCCACACCCAACCCGTGATTCCCGGCGCTCGACGCGACGACACCCTTCGCCCGCTCTTCGTCGGACAGCCCCGCCAGCACGTTGTACGCACCTCGAACCTTGAAGGAGCCGGTGGGATTCTCGAGCTCCATCTTGAACAACACTTCCACGCCGAATGCCTCCGACAGCGCATCGGAGCGAATCACGCGGCTCGGTGCGAGCACGGGGCGCAAGCGTTCGGCGGCAGTGTGCACCGCGGCGATGGCAGGGATGATGCTGGGATCAGGGGCAGGACGTGTCGTCATGTCACTAGAATAGCATCCGACGGGGTTCTATAGCAGCATGCCGTTTTCCTGAGAGCGGGCCAGCGCGCCGTGTGATCCGACGGCTGATCCGACGCGTCGGATGTAACCCGCGACGTCGAATTTGAGCTTGGCCCGTGATGTCACCATCGGGCGGATGCCACCCCAGATCGGCTTGTTCCCCCACGGCCGATCCCAGAGTCCCAGGCACCACATGATGCCACCCACGCTGTTCGGATCGCGGCCGTCGAGGGCGTACTTGTCGTTCAAGAGGTACAGCCACGAGCGCGCCTGCTCGTAGTCCTCGGTCCACAACAGCACCGTCTTGCCCCAGAGCATGCGCGGATAGTTGTGGACGATCCCTTGGCTCACGAGCTCCTGTTGCGCGGCATTCCAGAGCGCATCGTGCGTCTGCGCCGACTCCAGCGTCGCGAGGTCGTACAGCACGGGTCGGGGATCGCGCACATGTTCGGCCATCGTCTTCTGAATCCACGCCGGCAGCGCCTCGAGGCGATCATAGTTCCGCGTGCGGAGACACCAGTTGTACGACAGCTCGCGCCACGTGGTGACCTGCTGCACGAACGCGTCGAGACTCTCCGGCGACGCACCACTGGCCCGCGCTTCGCGTACCACGCGCGCCGACGCGATCTGACCGAAATGCAGATACGGCGACAGGCGCGACGTGCCGTCGTGCACGCTCGCCTCATTGCGTCGGTCGGCGTACGGGGCGAGTTCACGCGAGACGAACGCGGTGAGACGATCGGCTGCCGCCACGCTGCCGCCGATCAAAGACACAGCAGGTACCGTGTGATCGATGTCGCAGCGACTCACGGCAACAGCGATGTCCGCATCGCTCATCGCGGCGATAGGCAGCAGCGACAGGCCACCCTCGCTGACGGTGGCGCGCAGCGACGCGCGCAGCGCCTCACTGACCGCCACCCGCGGCAAGGCGTCGGCAACGGGCTCGATGCTGTGATCCAGCAACTTCGCGAGCTTTGGACGAATGGTGCGCGCCGCATACTCCGGCTTCTCGAAGGTGCCACTGGGCACGGTACACACGCTGTCGACGGCGAGCACGCGGCACTGCACACGATCGGCGAAGCGCTCCACGCGCTCGCGAATGCCAGCGGTCGGGAAGAGGTCGGTGATCACGACATACGCCCGAGCCGCGAGGCGATCAACCACGCGACGGTCGTCGTCGCGCTGCGGGCGCAGGACGAACTGGTAGTACAACCCGCGCGACTCCGCGTCGCGTGCCGTATCACGCGCACCTTGCAGGATGAACGTATGATGCCGATCGGCCGCATACGGATAGGTGGGGTCGAGCCCCTGGTGAACCACCAGCGGCCGATTCACGCGATCGGCCGTGCGGATGGCGGCCCGCAGCGCCCAGTTCTCCTCGAGACGGTGCGAGGACTGCATCCAGTACAGCACGAACTCGCCATCGGGGGTATAGGTCTTCCCGTTCACATCGACCGTGCGCGCCACCAATTGGTCGCGGACGTAATCGGCATCGAGGGCGTGTGGCGCGTCGGCCAGGCGGATCGTGGGCGTCGTCATAGAGAGTCCGGAACGCGCGGAAGCGGTTGAACGTGCCAACGATGCGCGTGCGAACCGCGCCCTCACCGCTTGACACCCGTGCGTCGGCCGCTACCTTCCCCTTGTTACCCGATCGGCCCCGCGCCAACTGGAGCGGGGCCATTTTGTCGAAGTAACCGCCGTGAGTTCCACGGTCCCGGGGCTGTAGCTCAGCTGGGAGAGCGCTGCATTCGCATTGCAGAGGTCAGGGGTTCGAGCCCCCTCAGCTCCACTGAGACGCAGGAAATCGAGACTGTTCCGTGACGTTTTCGGCGCTGGTGGGACGCGGGAACCTTCTGCATCGTCCAGTGTACAGATAATGAAGCCCGCCGCCGTTCGGTAGGACGGAGAGTTCCAATGACGGTGTGCGTGGCGGTTCTTGAACCCCTGGGGCCCTTTTCGGGCTGCCGGGGGTTCGTTCTGTAGAGAAGGGCGAAGTACGGGGTGAGGAGTAGGGGGTAGGGGGTGCGCCGCACCCCCTACCCCCTACCCCATACTCCTTACTCCTTACTCCTTACTTCGACGTGAGCGTAGCAACGTCGAGCCGAAACGCGGCCATGCTTTCCGCAATGAAACGGCTTTCCTCGTCCTCGACCTTCCCGGCGTAGTCGCTCATCGCGGTGAACCCGAGATTGCCCAGGAAACGCATGATCGCGCTCTCGCGTACAATCATGTCGAACTCGCGTGTGAGCAGCGTCTGGCCAGCGGGGCCGGTGCGGAGTCCGAGGGTAAACAGCATGCCTTTCCCCTCGAAGGGACGGCGGAGCGGCGAGCGGAGCAGGCGCTCGGTGATCAGCGGCAGATGCCACTCCGGGTCCTTCGTGAAATGCATCGCCCAGCCACGTTCCCGCGCGTTCTTCGTGTGCACGAACTCGCCCTGCATGTTCGTGACGCCCACCGTGAAGAACGAGATCTTGGCTAGCGCATCCACGTGAATCTGCAGGGTATCGGGCATGCGACGCGCGGCGCCGACAATGGGCTGCAGCTGGCCGTCGTGCGAACGGAAGCGCACCGTGAGCAACTGATTCCGCGCCTCAGCGTCGAACCAGTCTGACCCGGTGCGGTCGGAAAGCCGATACCGGTAGCTGGCCGGTTCCACGTATTTGCTGATGTACTTGGCGAAGGCCGGGAAGTTACGCTTGAGACGATCGCCACTGACGGTGATCTGTAGGGTCACCAGCGTCGAGCCGTCGCTTTGCGGCGCCGTGGCGATCGAGTCGATGGTGAGCAGGCGACCCAGCGCGTCCGTGGTTCGAGGCAACATAGCGCGATAGTCGACCCGCACCGCTGCCGGCGGGCGCTCGGCCGATAGGAACAGGGCGCGCGTGATGTCGTCGGCACGGCCAGGCAGCATCGGGCCGATCGCGTGATCCACACGCGTACGCCACGCCCAGTCGGTCTCGCCGAGCTGTTCGAGTTCGATCAGGTGTCGCGAGTCGCCGGTCTTGACCGGTGTCGGCACCGCAGGCCGTGCCGTGAACAGGTACTGCGCGCCGCTCAGGCCGGCCTGCACCTCGAGATCGCGGTCGGCGCCTAAACGCGTGGTTCGCATGCTCGTCCACAACGAGCTGTCGCTCCCCAGCTTCGAGGGCGCAAACGCGTAGCGCGCGATGCGCATGCGGGCGGCCGAAAACTTCGGATTCCGCGCCACGTGCGTGAAGCGCGCCTCGATGGCTCCGGCAAAGGCGTCCGCGTTCGCCTTCGCGGCCGCCACGTCTGGGCCGTAGGCCAGCGCGGCCGCCCGGCAACCGCCAACGGTCGTGGCGGCAATCAGCGCGGCGGCCAGCAGCACCGTGGACGATGTCGGGAGAAGTCTCATGCGATTCCGATACACCGGAGAACAGTCAGAGGGCATACCCCGCACGGCAAGCGGCTTGCCGCGATTAGTTTTCGTGATTCGCGTCGCCCATTGACGGCTGTACCGACCGCCGCACTCCTCGATCTCCGCCGTGTCTGACTCCGCTCCTGAAACCGGTTCTGAACCCACGTCCGTCCCGCGTCGCGACTTTATTCGCGAGATGGTGGCCGATGACGTCGCTAGCGGCCGTTTTGGTCGCGGGCCAGCCACGCGGTTTCCGCCAGAGCCGAACGGCTTTCTGCACATGGGACACGCCAAGTCGATCTGTCTGAACTTCGGCATTGCGCAGGAGTTCGGCGGCACCTGCAATCTGCGGTTCGACGACACGAATCCGGCCACCGAAGACGTGCGCTACGTGGAAGCGATTCAGCGAGACGTGCAGTGGCTGGGCTTCCAGTGGGATGGGCTGTTCTACGCGTCGGATTACTTCGAGAAGCTGTACGAGATCGCCGAGTTCCTGGTGCAGCGCGGTAAGGCGTACGTCGATTCGCAGAACGAAGAAGCGATCCGCGCGGGACGCGGCACGGTGACGTCGGCGGGCCTTCCGGGACCGTATCGCGATCGCACCGTCGAAGAGAATCTCGAGCTGTTGAGTCGCATGCGCGCCGGCGAGTTCGCCGATGGTGCCCACGTGCTGCGGGCGAAGATCGATCTCGCGCATCCCAACATGATCATGCGTGATCCGCTGCTACTGCGCATCCGTCACGCGCATCATTATCGTCGTGGCAACGACTGGTGCATTTATCCGTTGTACGACTTTGCGCACGGACTCAGTGACGCCATTGAAGGCATCACGCGGTCGTTGTGCACGCTGGAGTTCAAGGACAGCCGCGAGATCTACGACTGGCTTGTACAGCAAGCCGGCTTCGACAATCCACCTACGCAGATCGAGTTCGCGCGGCTCGAGCTCGACTACACCATTCTCAGCAAGCGCAAATTGCTGCGACTGGTGAACGAAGGGCACGTGACGGGATGGGATGACCCGCGCATGCCGACCATCGCGGGGCTGCGTCGTCGCGGTGTGCGTCCCGAAGCGATTCGCGAATTTTGCGAAACGATCGGCGTGACGCGCAAGGACGTGCGCGTCGAGATCGGCGCCTTCGAGCATGCCGTGCGCAACGACCTGAGCACGGAAGTGCCGCGCGTGTTGTGCGTGCTCAATCCGCTCAAGGTCGTGCTCACGAACTATCCCGAGGGGCAGGTCGAGGACCTCGACGCATCGAGTTTCCCGCCCGATGGACCGAAGACCGGTTCCCGCAGCATTCCGTTCTCGCGCGAGCTGTATGTCGATCGCGATGACTTCATGGAAGACGCGCCGAAGAAGTTCTTTCGGCTGTCTCCGGGCCGGGAAGTGCGTCTGCGCTTCGGCTATCTCATCACCTGCAACGAAGTCGTGAAGAACGATGCCGGCGAGGTGATCGAGTTGCGTTGCACGTACGACCCGGCCACGCGCAGCGGGCAGGCGCCAGATGGTCGGAAGGTGCAGGGCACGATCCACTGGGTGAGCGCCGCGCAGGCGCTATCGTGTGAGGTGCGATTGTACGATCGCCTGTTCTCGCAACCGGACCCCGACGCCGTGCCTGAAGGCGAGGACTTCATTTCGGTGCTCAACCCGCACTCGCTGGTGGTGATCCCCGATGCCAAGATCGAGCCCAGTGTGGCGAACGATCCTGTGGGCTCGCGGTATCAGTTCGAACGCACCGGCTACTTCATGAGCGACGTGGAGAGCAGCACGCCGGCGAAGCTGGTGTTCAACCGGATCGTGGGGATGCGGGACAGCTGGGCCAAGGAAGTGAAAAAAGGCTGAGTGGAATTGCGCATGCGTGCGTAGGGGGGTGACAGTATTTCGTCGCCCCTGCTGCACGTTGCGTCATGATTGTTGTGCTGCCGAGTTGCGAAAAACGCCGAGGGCCGAGCAGAATATGGGTATGCCAATCGCGCACGAGCGTCGCTGGTCGGTGGAGGATGTCTGGGCGTTGCCAGACGATCCCGGGCAGCGCTACGAGACCGTGGATGGAGAGCTACTTGTGAGCCCGATGCCGCGGTTTGTGCATCAGCGGGCGGTCGCCAAGCTAGGGCTTCAAATTGGTGTGTACTTGACGGGCCAGACCGTGGGCGAGCTCATGTTTTCGCCGTACGACGTGGTGCTGGATCCTTACACGCTGATGCAACCGGACCTCCTGGTGATCGCGCCGGTGAGTGCGGACGTGGTGAGGGGCGAGGTCGCCCCGCCAGCGCCGTATCTAGCGCTCGAGGTGCTTTCGCCATCGACGGCACGTGCCGACAGATTGCGGAAGCGCCCGCGCTATCAGCGCGCTGGCATCGAATGCTGGCTGGTCGACCTCGACTCGCAGTTGATAGAGCGATGGATGCCGGGTGACGACCGTCCTCAGATCTGCGCAGCGTGGGTGACGTGGCAGCCAGCTGGCGCAGGGGAGGCGTTCAAATTGGATGTGGCGGCCCTGATGCGCGCTGTGCTTGGAACCAGCGACGAGAAGACCGCGGGCACTACCGCCCAGCAGTGAACGCCATATATTTGTCGGCTCAGCGGGGGTTGTGCCCCGTCGTGCCAGCTGCCCCTTAGCTCAATTGGCAGAGCGTCTGACTCTGACTCAGAAGGTTCTAGGTTCGATTCCTAGAGGGGCAATCACAAACGCCGCACCAGCTTACGCTGAGGCGGCGTTTGGGGCTTCAGGGCGTGTGACAAGGATTCCGAATTCGCGCGGTGCAGCGCACTCCGAACGGAAGTCGCCGCGGTTCTGGGCGCGCTAGCCCGAATTTCTCACGGAGGTATTACATAACGGCCGCTTCGCGTGGCAAAAGGGGCTCGTCGAGAACACCTTACGCGCAACACGGAGACGGCCGCTATGTCCACCGCGTGTACGAGCGAACCGTTGCCGTTTCAAGGGGTCGCGGGGCGGGAAGTGGTGGCGCGGTTTGATGGGGGCACGCTGACCTCCGACAGCGGCGCGGTGCTGCTGCGCAAAGTGGATCGGGCGACGGGCCTCCTGGCCCAGTTTGCGGCATGCTTCGCGGATCATCGGGATACCCGCGAGTCACGCATGCCGTGGCGTCGCTGGTGCGCCAGCGCGTGAATGGCCTCGCTCAATCGCCTCGAATTGAGCGGCGCGACCGTCGCCGACCGCGAGCGCAACAAGAAGATCACGGTGGATCACGACGCGGTGGATCGCCGGTTCGTGCACGCGTTCGTGCAGGCGCACACGACGGCGCCGACGGCGCCGACGGAGATCGTGCTGGATCTCGACGCGACCGATGATCCGGTGCATGGCGCGCAGGAAGGACGTTTCTTTCACGACGACGACGGGCTCTCCTGCGATCCCCCGCGGTACTTCTTCGCGGGCGAACACCGGCGCGCGCATCCGCGTCACGGTGCGCAACGTATGGCTGGCTCAAGCGAGTGGCTGTCCGTATGCGACGCTCTTCGCGCAGGTACACGCGACGCTGCACCGATGTCCGACGCGATGGTAACCGTTCGCGGAATCAACGCCACGTCTCATGCGAATCCCCCTGCGGGGCCGCGTCGTAACCCCGTCTCCAGCATCCCCCCCGCAAACCCCGCGCGCAGGCGTTCCGCCAGCGCCGCTACCGCCCGATCACGTCCCCGTGACGGCCAAAACACTCGCCATTTTCACCGAACCAAAACTTCAACCCACTCGCGCGCCCCGAAACCTGCCGATCTCGAGCACTCGTGAGAAATTCAGGCTAGTCTGGCCGGCACGGTCGCAGAAAGCCATATGACCCGAGCGGAGAGGCTCGTTGCTCACGGGTGGCCATGCGTGCCGGCGCCCGGTGCGCCTGCACCGGCCTCTCAATCCTCGCCGCTGGGCTCCGGCCCCAGTTCGGGCGCATACGGGGGCTTCGCGGTTGCACTAAGCTCCGCGGTCGGGAGAATGAGGGTCAGTTGTTTACAAAGGGCAAGATCATCGATCCGGGGAGCAAAGACCTGCTCAGCCCATTGCCAATCGCTGTACGCATCAGGGTCGGCGCGATAGGCCCCAAACCGACCGATGAGCCCGCAGATCCAGTCTGCGCACTGGACGGTCTGGTACCGGTGGCTCTCCACTTGGTACGGGGGTTCGATGAAGTGGCGAAGCTTGTCCGCGTTCTGGTACATCATACGGGCAGCCTGATCCACCCACGCGTCACGGTCTTGATGCTCATCCATCACGAGAAGGAGCTGTGCTGCCTCGCTGGCCGCAAATTCTTCCAGCTTCCGGAGCAGCAGTTCCAAGGTGCTTCGATAAAGCCTTTGGGTCGAACGCATCAACCACCGGAGTCTTCTTCTGACCAAGGTAGAGTGTTCGGCCGCCGAAGTCCCGGAGGCGGTTCAGGAGACGCCGGGTGCCGTCGGTCAGGGGACGGCGATACTTCGTGTAGTTTTGCGCGGTGTAGAGCGCCGACCCCTTCTTTTCCCACGTCAGGGGGTCGGTCACACCATGCGCGCGCATCTCCTGACCCAAGAAGCGGGCTTTGTGCGCGAGGAAAAATTCGCCGAGGTTGCGCACTTCTTCCGATGGCACAAGGATGCCACCCAAGCCAAAGATAGGGCTGGTGTTGTACCGGGGGTGGTCGCGGCTGACGAACGGCCCGACATGGCCGAACTCGTCAATGTAGACGCAATACAGCTTCATAACGCACGAAGGCCCGCGCATCGCTGCGTAGGCCTTCGGAAAGAGAGCAACCCGTGTACAGGGTCGCGTCTCGCTTATAAAAGTATCGGCAGGGAGGGCATCCCGCAAGAGTAACCATACCGCGAAACCGCCGATGTCCCTCCCATCATATCCCAGACGCGGTCCCCTGGGCCCATGTAAAATATACCCGCGGAATTTGGGGCGGTGCACCCAGCCGTACCCGCGGGAGGGAACGCCAGCTGTGGCTTCTATTCGTTGAAACCGGCGGCCTCACAAGTGCTCTCCCGCAACATACCAGACTTGATGAGGTTGTCGTCAGCCACACCGCTGGTTCGATATGCAAACGGGCCACCCCCCTCCCGTGGTCCCGTGGTCCCGTGGTCCCGTGGTCCCGTTGCCCGGCTAGCGTGGGCGCAGTGCTTTCGAGAGCTGATTGATCTGACGCGCGAGCGAGTCCGCCACCGCTGGTGACCCTTCTGCTGCCGGCAGCACACGGCCTAGGGCCGTGTTCACGGTGGCTACGAGGCCGACGCGTCCATCGATCACGACGGCAATGCGCCGACCAATATGCGTCGCTGTTTGCGCGCCAACGCGGGCTGCCGCGGAGGCCGTCAGCGACACCGCGACGCCGCGCACGCTGTCGTCAAAACCGGATGCGACCCACGCCGAGTCAATGCCGGTGAGATCCAGCATGACGGAATCGGTCAGAACAAGTGTTTGGCCCGTGACAGGGTCGGTGTATCGGGTCGCTGCCGCGGTGGTGCTGGGTGTGTTCTCAATCCAGCGGTACTCGAGAACGTTCGCCTGACGCAAGGCGACGGCACTCGGGCCACCGGATGCCGGGCGCGGCACATTCCACGCGGCGCCGAGCAAGACAACGGTCAACAGGCCGGTGGCGAGGATGCGGAGCGAACGGTTGGTGGGACGGGGACGGGTCATCTGCTGAAGTCTCCGTTCGAGGTGAGATGCTGCTTCGGCCAGCCCCATGACGGGAGTGGCGCCAGGGAGGGATCGCTCGCCCACAGTGAGCAAGAGCGACCCGTACGCGCGAACATCCTTTGTGCGGGCAAGTACCCGCGCGTCGCAGTCGACTTCGACTGCAAGCCGGAGTTGCCCGAACATCAGCCAGACCAACGGATTCCAAGGGAACAGCAGCACGAGCATGGCGGCGCCCGCGACTGCCACCGGATCCCGGGCACGCGCCTGCTCCCGCTCGTGCTCCAGGATCAACGCGCGATCAGCAGCCGGGAGCCGCAGCGCCCACTCAGGTAGCACGATGCTGTGTCGAAGCAATCCGACGAGCGCCGGGCCCACGTCGTGGGAGACATACACCGGCGTCCCGTCGATCTCGGCCGCACGACACGCGGCGCGCAGCCGGTGTGTGCGCCGCGCAGACGTGAGAAGAATCCCACCCTAGACGACGGCTGCCAATCCCCACAAACTCAAGAGCGGATAGTCGAGGCGCGACAGGGTGCTTGGCACTGGAACGGCCTCCGGCACAACCCACGCAAGGCGCTGGTAAATCCCACGCGTCGTCGCACGCGGCACCGCCGTCGAGATCTCGCCATCGCCCTTACTCTCCCGCTGCGGGGCTCGGAGGGTGCCGACCGCCGGCTCGTTGCGGCGGTCGGCGGTGGACACGGCGATGCCGAGCACGAGGAGCAGGGCCAGCACCCACGGCAGGCGCGTCGGCTGTCCGGCGTGCAGCGCCCATCGCTCGCCGGCGACGGCCGCGGCGGCAAGAAGCGCCGAGGCCGCGATCAGATACAGCATCCACGCCGCGATCACGAGGCATCCTCTTCGAGCCGCTCATCGAGCACTCGCCGCAGCCGCCGCAACTCGTCGGCGTCCAGTTTGCGGTCCCGCACGAAATGCGTCAGGAGCAGCTCCGGTGATCCCCCGAAGACTTTGGTGACCACCCGCTGCAGGGCGCTCGCCCCGGCCGCTTCACGAGAGACCAGCGCGACGTAGCGGTGCGCCCGTCCTTCTTCAGCGTGGCCGACGTGCCCCTTTTCCTCCAGGGTGCGGAGGACGGAGAGGACGGTGTTGTACGCCAGCGGGTCGGCGATATGCTCCCGCACCTCTGTGACGGTAGACGGCCCCCGGTCCCAGAGCACCGCCATCATGTCCAACTCGCGTTCGGTGAACGACGTCGCCATTTCCTCTCCTAGAAGTCTAGTTGACGATACATCCGCTCCGGGCACCTGTCAACTAGAGTTCTAAGAGTTCTCGCATTTCGTGTCGTTGCGGTGTCTGGGAACGCCGTGTGTCGATTGAAGAGCGACTATCAGTCTGGTCCACGCAAAAGGCCCACAGGCGCGACGAAGCGCGGCTCTCGCGCGCCCCGTAGCGCGGAACCGGCCCGTGCGAAGCGACTCAAGCGGGGCCACAAGCGAGCGGCTGAATCCAGCAGTCGCCGTAGCCATCAGGGAACGCCCGTCCCGTCGGCGGTGCGGGTACCGCGGACTGGCCGGCCCGGGTGCGGCCGGAGTCGAAGAGCGTGCGGCCTGGCGGCGGGCGGACCGGCGGGGGCTGAGTCATGCGCAGTGCCACGACGGTATTCGACGATGGCAATTGCTGGAGTACCGTCGCGGGCGTGCTCGTCCGAGTTGGAGCGCGCTGTCCGTGCCCTCTCGGCTGGATTCGGGTGGCCGGACATCGGCCAAACGCAGCGTTTAACCCTCTTCAACTTCGACAGCGGAGCTAAGCGGATGGCGGCGACTCGGATCGGGTCGCGCGCGTTTTGGCGATAAGATCGCCAAAGCTCAGTTGGCCCGCGAAACGATGCACCGCATTTGCGATTCGATGGCGTCGTTTGGCCCAAATCGCAAACTGGACCGTCGATTTGCGCCCCCAGAGCGCCTCTGACTCAGAAGGTTCCAGGTTCGTTTCCATAGAGGGGCAATACGAACGGTCACAGTGACTTCGGTCGCTGTGGCCGTTTCTTTTTGGGATGACCGCGAAGGGTTCTGGCATCGTTCGCAGGTATTCGTGATTTCCCCGTACTCCATCTCGCATTCGATATTCGGCGACACCGAATGGAAGCTTTACTGTGTTGCGTAAATGAATGTAGTAATTCAGGATACGACGTATCCGAACACAGAATGGAGCCGCACTACGGCTTTAGTTTTATAACCCGTGGACGTCGCGGTCGCCCTCAGCCTTGCGGGTCGATCCACCCCCGCTTTCGCTGAACTCGGCGCCCAGCTCCGCGTCAGTCCCAGCACCGCGCATGCTTCGGTTCCGGCGGCAGTGCGGCGTCCCCACGGCGCACAGCGCGCCGTTGCTGCAGCAGACGTTGAGCGGCCTCGTCGATCCGCTGGTGTGGCCCTCGCGCACGGGTACGATGGTCGCCGAGGGCGTCGAGCCGTTGATTCCCGCCGCCGCGTCATTGGCCGAGCATGCGCCAGGCCTGTATGACCTGCTGACCCTCGTCGACGCGATTCGTGTGGGCACGGCACGCGACCGCGAGGTGGCCGGGAAGCTGCTTGGCGAGCGTTTGCAGACGTCAGCGTGTGAGTGACATCGAGCGCACGTCCGGGACTCTCCCCGGACGCCTCGAGAGCCCCGCCGTGCGTCGTATGGCACAGGTGGCCGAGCTCTTGGGCGAGTCGCTGCGCAAACGGGTGGTGTTCATCGGTGCATCGCTGCTTCCGCTGATGGAGACGGTGGAGCACGTGATCTCCGCGTCGCGTGCCACCGACGATGTGGATGCGGTCACTGCGACGACGTCGTACAGCCACAAGTTCGCTTTCGAGGAGGCGCTGCGTGCCCGAGGCTTTCGCAATGATATGCGTCAGCGGGCGCACGCTGACCGATGGCTCGCTCCGGGCGGCGGCGTCTTCGATTGCGTGTCCCGCGGTCGCCACACCGGAGGTACCGGTAGCGAGAACGATCCCTGGGTGATCGATCATGCGGTCGAGACCGATCTGCCGCCGCTGGTGCGACACGCGACGGCCGTCGGGCTGCTTCGGCTCAAAGTCGCGGCCTACGCGGACCGCGGCGCAGCCTCACCGGTCGCGAGCAAGGATCTGTCTCACATCGCGACGATACTCGCCACGCGACCCGTTCTGCCAGCCGAAGTCCGCGCCATGAAGAACGACGTCCGGGTGCTGATCGCCAATAGGTGCCACGCGCTGCTGAACAACTTACGCGGTATCGCGGCTATTCGATCTCACATTGCGTCTCGCCAACCACTGTTCGACGGTGTCGACGAGCTGGTTCTGGATCGGCTACGGGAGATTGCATCGATGCGCATGGTGCTCGACGGGTGAACGAGACGGACCTGGCTGCGGCACATGCGCATGCGTCGTAACGCACGACAAGCCCCCTACTTCTTCGCCTGCAGCACCCGCGTCAGCAACGACTCCCACACCTCGTCGAGCTTCTCGATCGCGGCTGTGTCCACCGACGCCGGATCCAGTCGGTTCGTGAGACGACGGCGGTTCCGGTGATACGACTTCTCGTACCGCGCCTCCGCCTGCTCACTGGGCAGGTTCTTCGCATACCACCCGGCCACCACCGCCAGCGTGGCTTCGTTCCACTCGGCCGCCGGGAGCGACAGGTCCTCGTACTTGAGCACGAGCTCCCATTCGAAGGAGCGGTGCTCGGCGGTGAACGAACCCTGATCGGACATCGAGCGGCTCCTCTTCGGGAAATGGGTCGGGTTAGGCGCGACGAACACTGCCGCCACCCTGCCGTAACGTAGCGCCCTCCGCAACAATCCGGTGCCGCGACGTGCGCGTTTGGACCGATCCATGCAAGTGAGCCGTAGCGCTCTTCCCGCCGGCGTGCGCTCTAGCTCGCCATGACGACGTCACCGTGTACGAGGAACTCCCATGTCATTGACCACCAAGCAGCTGCAGCACCTCGAAAAGCGACTCCACGAGGAGCGAACCCGCCTCCTCGAGCAGCTTCAGGACTTCGTCAGCGAGGAGTCGTCCGAGGACAGCCAGGATCTCGCCGGCGATCTCTCCAAGTTTCCGACCCATATGGCTGACCTCGGCACCGATGTCGCCAACGAGGAGCTCGAAGCGTCCGTCTCCACCCGTCGTTCGGCCGAAATCGCGGAAATCGACGCGGCCCTGGAACGGCTGGCCACCTCGCCGGAAACGTTCGGACTCGACGAGCAATCGGGCGAGGAAATCCCCTTCGCGCGGCTCGACATCATCCCGTACGCGCGCGTCAACGTGGCGGTGTAGCGACGGCGCCTCGCCTTGCGGATGCCGGTGAGGGACGCGTTTCTTAGCAGGTCATCGGACGCTTCCCCTCACGCATCAGAATTGCCATGGCCATAGAGCACACGCCCAGCCGGAACGAAGACGAATACTTCGCCCGCGTCGACGCCGACCTGCGCAAGGAAATGCGCGAAAAAGCCGACGCCGAGCGCGCGGCTCAGGTCGCCGCCGATCGGAACAAATGCCCGCGCGATGGCACACCGCTCGTGCCGCGCGAGTCGCACCACGTCATCGTCGATACCTGCGCCACCTGCGAAGGGATCTGGCTCGACAAAGGCGAACTCGAGATTCTCGAGAAGGCGCAGGCCGAGCATTCCGGCTTCGTGACCAATCTCCTCAACATCTTCAAGTAAGAGGACGCCCATGTCGCTTCGTCTCCGTGGGCCTGCTGTTCTCGGTGCCGCGTTCGTGGCCGCGCCGTTGCTCGTGCTGTCGCTCTCGCCGTCGTTCGCGTTCGCGCAGTCGAAGGGACTCGACGATAGCGACATCATGCGACTCAAGTCGGTGGGCGGCGTGGCCATGGCGCCCGACGGCGCACGCGTGCTCTACGCCATCAGCGCGTGGGAGCATCCGAATGCCAAGGGTGACACCGCGCTCGGCGATAAACACGAACGTCGCTCGCATCTGTTCATGGTACCCTCGGCCGGCGGCACACCGCGTCAGCTCACGTTCGGTGAGCGCGGCGAAAGCCAAGCGCAGTGGTCACCCGATGGCCGCACGATTTCCTTCGTGTCCGCACGAGGGACGGGTACCGGCGACGACGCACCAAAGCCGCAGATCTGGCTGCTGCCGGCCGACGGTGGCGAGTCGCGTCAACTCACCACGGTGCGCGATGGCGTGTCGTCGTACGTGTGGTCGCCCGATGGATCGCGTATTGCCATCGTGACCACTGATACGCTCACGCGCGAGCAGGACGCGAAGATTCGCCGCCGTGACGATCCCCAAGTGTACGAAGACGATTTCCGTCTCAATCACCTCTGGGTGGTAGACGTGTCGTCGGGCAAGGCCACCAAGGTCACGACGGGTGCGTACACCGTGAGCGGCGTGCCGAACTGGTCGCCCGATGGCCGGAAGCTGGGATTTCGCGCGTCGCCGACGCCGATGATCCGCGACGAACGCGGCAACGCCTATGTAGTCGATGTGGCGTCGCTCGCGCTCGATGCGATCACAATCACCAACGACGCCGAGTCGGCGCCGCAGTTCTCACCCGACGGGAAAACGCTGGCGTTCACGATGCTGCCGCACGAGATGGCGCCGCACAAAGACGGCATCATGCCGCGCACGCTGCGGAATGCCCGTCTGATCACGTTCGACATCGCCACGCGCACGGTCACCAATCATGCCCGCGCCGATTTCGATGTGAGCCCGAGCGCGCCGCGCTGGTCACCCGACGGCAAGCAGCTCTGGTTCACCGCCAGCGATCGCGTGTGGAACTCGCTGTATGCGTACGACGTGGCGAGCAAGAGTTACAGCAAGCGCACCAAGGACGTGCTGGTGCAGGGGCTCTCGCCCAGCAGCGATGGCGTGAAGCTCGCGATGGTACTCGATACGCCGAACATGCCGGGCGAAGTGTACGTGCAGAACGGCAGTGCCACGCCCACGCGCATCACCACGACCAATGCCTGGCTCAGCGAGCGCACCCTCGGCGCGTCGCGCGTGATCACGTGGAAGTCGAAGGACGGTCGCGAAGTGGAAGGCGTGCTGCTGCTGCCGGTGGGATACACCGAAGGCGCACGCGTGCCGTTGGTGGTGTCGGCGCATGGCGGACCGACCGGCGCGCATACCAATGGCTTCAAGGCGGGCACCAGCCCTGGACAGACATACGCGGCGCGTGGCTGGGCGGTGCTGTATCCCAATCCGCGCGGCTCCACCGGCTACGGCGAATGGTGGATGCACGCCAACACCGGTGACTGGGGCGGCGGTGATTACCGCGACATCATGACCGGTGTCGATGAGCTCATCAAGCGCGGTATCGCCGACTCCACGCGCATGGCATTCGAAGGCTGGAGTTACGGCGGCTACATGACATCGTGGGTGGTGTCGCAGACGGGACGCTTCAAGGCGGCGATGATGGGCGCCGGTTTGCCGTCGCTGCTGTCGATGGCTGGCACGACGGACATTCCGGGCTACATCAACACGTTCTTCGGCGATCCGCAGTACGACGGCTCGATCGTGAACGCGAACATCCGGAAGTACCTCGAGCGCTCGGGCATCAGCTACAGCGCGAACGTCACCACACCGTTGCTGATTCTGCACGGCGGTAATGACGAGCGCGTGCCCATTGGACAGCCGATGGAGTTCTATCGCGCGCTCAAGGATCGCGGTAAAACCACCGAGCTGGTGTTTTATCCGCGCGAGGGGCATGGCTTCACCGAGTATTACCACCAGATGGACCGCATGAAGCGTGAGTACGAATGGATCGCGCGCTTCACGCTGGGCAACACTGCAAAGACCGCGATGTAAGCAGTGGCGGCATGCGTGCGGGAACGCCGCAGCGGCGGGCGGGTTGATCTGGGATGACCACACCCGATCAAGTCGCCCGTCGTCCGTTTCTGACCGCCGAGTGGCGGTATCTCGTGATGCTCAACTACGAGATCCCGCGGGCGGTGCTCGAGCCGCTCGTGCCCAAGCATACGGTGCTCGATTTGTTCGAGGGACGCGCCTTGGCGAGCATCGTGGGTTTTCGCTTTCTGGACACGCGCTTGCTGGGCATCCCGGTGCCGTTTCACCGCGACTTCGACGAAGTGAATCTGCGCTTCTACGTGAAGCGCCCCATGCCCGATGGATCGGCCCGCCGTGGCGCGGTGTTCGTGCGCGAGCTCGTGCCGCGGGTGGCGATCGCGTATACCGCGCGGCTCTGCTACAACGAGCCCTACACGGCCCTGCCGATGCACAGTCGCGTGCCGCCCACGCTTATGGGGTCGCCTGGACGTCTGATGTACGGATGGTTCGGGAACGCGCAGCATCAACAGGTGAGCGCGACCGCCGTCGGCGAGCCGCGACCGCTGGTGCGCGGGTCGGAGTCCGAGTTCATCGCCGAGCACTATTGGGGCTACACCCGGCAGCGAAACGGCAGCACGGTGGAGTATCAGGTGGCGCATCCGTCATGGCGGGTGTGGCAGGCCGAGGCTCCGTCGTTCAATGCGGATGTGCGCGACTTGTACGGTGACGCGTTCGTGCAGCCGCTGTCGGTAACGCCGCGCTCGATGTTCGTGGCGGAAGGATCGCGGGTCGCCGTGTACCGGCCCACACACCTGCGCTAGTCCGATCGGTTGACAGCGGGCAGGCACGAGCTCAACTACCACGCGTGGATAACGTCACGCATGCTCTGGCCGGTCTGCTCATGGCAGACGCTACCGTTTCCTATGTTCAGCGTCGCATCGGTCTCGCCCCCCCGGGTGGGGTAGAGGCGCCGTCGCTGGCGCGCTTTCGTCGCGCCGCCGTGGTGCTTGGGATTGCCGCTGCTGAATTCCCCGACGTGGACCTCGTGTACTCGGGGCCGATGGTGGCGATGGGCAAGCTGGGGTACCTGCTGCACCATCGGGGACACACGCACACGGTGGTGTGGGCGCTGGTGGGCGCGGTGCTGCTCTGGGCGGCTACGCGGTGGTGGTGGCAGCGGGGGCTCGAGGGGCACGAACGGCTCGATCCTTCGTCGGCCATCGTGTCACGGGTTGGTGCGCGGGCGCTGCTCGTGTTGGCGATTGTCGGTACGCTGTCGCACCTGCTGCTCGATTTCACCAACAGCTATGGTGTGCACCCGTTCTGGCCGTTCGACAATCGCTGGTACTACGGCGACGCGATCTTCATCGTGGAACCGTGGCTCATGGTAACGGCGATTCCGCCGCTCGTGTGGGGGCCGCGCCGACTGTTCGGACGCGTGCTGTTGCTCGTGGCGCTGGCCGCCGTGCTCGCGCTCTGCTGGTTTGCCGGTGAGGTGTCGTCGCCCGTCGCGTTGGCCGTGACAGTCATGACGCTAATTGGTCTGTTGCTGCAGCGTGCTGTGGCCCCCGCGGCGCGTCCGTTCACCGGTATCGCGGCGTGGGTCGTGGTCACGAACATGTTTTTTCTGTCGTCGGCGCAGTCGCGCGCGGTGGTGCGGGAGTTGGTGAGCGACGGCTCGCTGCGCGACGTCGTGCTCACGCCATCGGCTGCCGATCCGCGCTGCTTCTCGGCCATCGTGGTCACCGCTACTGCCACGGAGTACCGCGTCACTACGGCCGCCGTTGCTCCGTGGAGCTCCGCGCTGAATGCCGCGGGCTGCGTAGCGGCGCGATCGGGACGTGCGCGGAACACGCTGGGCTCGCTGGCGGGCGCGTCCCGTTCGGTCCCGTTCTCCGCGTCGCCGGTGGTGGCGTGGGGGGAGACGTGGGCGGTGCCGCGCGCCGATTTCGTGGCGCTGGCGGCCACGCGTTGCGAGTTCGCCGCCGCCATGCGATTCTATCGCTCACCGGTGTGGTCGCTGAGCGGAGGCGGTGTGGCGGTGGTGGACGATGCGCGGTTTGGTGCGGATGGCGGAGGGTTCGCGGGGCTTTCGGTTGGCCCGGGCGTCAGCTGCTCGTTGGACGGGAAGTGGATACCGCCGTGGGTGCCGCCGCGCGCCGACGTGTTGTCGCCGGGGAAGTGATCATTCCGAGAGAAAGCGGAACTGATCACACAGAGGGTAAGAGGAAAGGAGAACGGCGACACTTCGCAGGTCCCTTCTGGACGGAGTCATCATGCCTCGCCGTACGCTGTTGAATCGTTTCACGCGGGTATTGCCGGCTACCGCCGCGTCGGTCATTTCGGCCGCAGTGCTGAGTGCGCAGTCGCCCGCCAAGGTCGCGATTCCCGCACGCTTCGCATCGCTGCCGGGAGCGAACGCGATCTCGGCCTTCGCGACCGACTACGCGTTCGACATGCCGTCGAGTGTACCGGCCGGTCTCACTACGATTCGCTTTTCAAACAAGGGTAAGGAATTTCCACCACCTGTATCTCGTGAAAGTGGAGAAGGGGAAGAAGCCCGAGGACGTGCTGGCGTTCTTCAAGTCCGGTGGACCACCTCCGAAGTGGATGTGGCCGGTCGGTGGGCCGAACGCCCCGGCTCCCGGTGACGAAATGGTATTCAGCGGTATGCTCGAAGCCGGTGACTACATCGCCTTCTGCGTGATTCCGAGCCCGGGCGGGCCGCCGCACCTGATGAAGGGGATGATCAAGCCGATCACGGTGACCCCATCAGCGCGCAAAGCCGCGGCGCCGATCGTCGACCTCACGCTCACGCTCTCCGACTACGACATGGTGTTTTCCAAGCCGTTGGCGTCGGGCAAGCACGTGATCGCCGTGCGCAACGTGGGCAAGCAGCCGCACGAGTTCTTCATGGCGCTGTTGATGCCGGGCAAGTCACCGATGGACCTGGCAAATTTCGCCGAGAATCCCGTCGGAGCGCCTCCGGGCAAGCCGATGGGCGGCATCACTGATATTGTGCCGGGCGACGTCGTCTATCTCCAGGTCGACGTACCGAAGGGCGAATTGGGCGTCATGTGTTTCACGCCGGACATGAAGGACGGAAAGCCGCACTTCGCACACGGGATGATCAAGCAGACCTCCGTGAGGTAGCGCACAACGGATTTGCCGGCGCGACCTAGCGGTACTTTCGCAAATCTCACGTCCTGTGACGGCTAAGTTTCACGAGTTTTTCTAGGAGAATCCTGTCTCCTGCCGCGCGCGAAAATGCGACATAAATCTGTGGCGAAGCGTGGCACGGCTAAACTGATCACACAGAGCAAAAGAGACAAAGAGAAAAGGAGAACATGGACCTCTGTGTTCTCCTTTTCTCTTCGTCTCTGTGTGATCAGTTCAACGGCGCCCGCCCGATCGTCGCGTGGCGGGATGGACACGAGCTCTGAAGACTCACCCGCACGACTTGGCCGCGCCGTGTGTTCAACGTGAAAATCGCAGACAGGAACGCACCGTCTTCGAAGAGGGATCGGTCAATTGGTACAGTATTTTCATGTAGGCGCCGAAGGGAGCATTTTCATAGGAGAAAGGCAACAGTTTATGGCCAAGAAATGCGAAAGTACCGCTAGCCCTTCGACACGAAGAGCCAGATCGCGCTGGTGAATCCGATCGTCGTGACGGCGTTGCGTACCCACGCCTGCGGCACCTTTTGCGCGAGCCCAGACATCAGGTAGCCACCGGCGCTCGACCCTACGGCCATCACGATGCCGATGGGCCAATTCACCAGACCCATCAGCGCGAACGTGATTGCGGCAACGCCGTTGAAGCAGATACCGTTGAAGTTCTTGAGGCCGTTCATCTGGTGGATGTTCGTGAGCCCCATGAGGCCGAACACCGCCAGCATCACGATGCCGGCGCCGGCGCCGAAGTAGCCGCCGTAGATGCCCAATGCGAACTGCGCGATGAGCATGCCCGTCGAAGGATTAAGGGGGCGGTCGAGCGCGCCCGTGGGCGAGGCACTGACCCGTGCGCGCAGTCGCTTCATCACGGGTCCCTGTGCCGCGAACAGCAGGGTGGCGCCGAATACCAGCCACGGCACCAGCGCGCGGAACTGTTCGTCGGTGGTGGCCAGCAGCAACGCGGCGCCAACACCGCCTCCGATCAGACTCGGGATCGCGAGGCGGAGCGCCCATCGCTCGACACCGGCCAGTTCGCGGCGGTACCCCCACATGCTCGCCATCGAGCCGGGCCAGAGGGCGAGTGTGCTGGTGGCGTTGGCCGATACGGGTGGCACACCCAGCGCCAACAACGCCGGGAAGGTGAGTAACGTGCCACCACCGGCAATCGAGTTCACGGCACCTCCCAGTGCCGAGATGGCTGCGATGACCGCGAGCTGAGAAACGGAAGGGTTGGCCAGCAACATTCAGCGCGGCGTCAGCGGCGCATCGCGGCGAGGGCGATACACACCCACCCCGCGATAAAGCACACGCCGCCAAGGGGCGTGATGGCGCCGAGCGCGCGAATGCCGGTGAGTGTCATCGCGTAGAGCGATCCGGAGAAGAGCACGGTGCCCGCCAGAAAGAGCCAGCCGCTGGCGTTGGCCAACGCTCCCGGAAAGCGAGTGACGATCCAGGCCGCGGCCAGCATCGCGATGGCGTGGTACATCTGGTAGCGGGCGCCGGTCTCGAACACTTCGAGCATGCGCGGCTCGACACGGGCCTTGAGCGCATGCGCGCCGAACGCGCCGGCCGCGACGCCGATCGCGCCAGAAAGCGCGCCAATGATGATGAAGAGACGTTCCATGTTATGACTTCGGTCCGATCGTGTATTCCTTCGGTGGCGTCGCCCCAAGGAGATGCTGTACGAAGTAGTCCCAGCGACGGCGCATCATGTAATTCGACGCGGCTCCATAGCCGTGCAGCGCATTCGGAATCATGAGCAGGTCGAAATCTTTACCCGCCTTGATCAACGCGTCCACGACCAGCCACGTGTTGTCGGGTGGCACGTTGTCGTCCATCGTGCCGTGCGCGAGCAGCAGCTTGCCCTTGAGGTTCTTCGCGAGGGTCTGATTGGCTTCTTTTTCGTAGTTGTCGACGGCGCCGTTCTTCGTGAGCAGGCCGTGATAGCGCTCGCCCCAGTCGTCTTCGTAGTTACGGTTGTCGTGATTGCCCGACTCGGAGATACCGACCTTGAAGAAGTCCGGATACTGAAACATCGCCGACGCGGTGGCGAAGCCGCCGCCCGAGTGGCCCCACATGCCTGCGCGCTCCAAATCGATGAAGCGATAGCGTTCGGCCAGCTGCTTCATGCCCGCGATCTGGTCGGGGAGCGTATTGTCGCTCATGCGTGCGTAGTACGCGTCGTGAAACGACTTCGAACGCGTCGGATTGCCGGTACCATCGATGGCGACGATGACGAAGCCCAGCTCGGCCAGCGCCTGATTGTCGCGCGTGGCCGCTGTGAACTGCCGGCTGCCCACACTACCACCCTGCGGCCCCGGGTAGATGTAGTTGATGATCGGGTACTTCTTGGTCGAGTCGAGCGCGGTCGGTGTCCACATCAACCCATACAGGTCCCACTTGCCGTTGCGGTCTTTCACGGTGATGCGCGTGGGCGGCATCCAGCCCGTGGCCAGCAGCTTCGAGATGTCGCCCTGTTCGAGCGTCGAGATCAGCTTCCCCGTTTTCGCGTTGCGCAAGACTGCCGTGGGCGCAAGATCGACGCGCGACCAGCTATCCACGAACACGGCACCGCTGGGCGAGAGCGTAGTGTTGTGGTCGCCGTCTTCCGGCGTGAGGAGCGTGAGCCCCTTGCCGTTCATGTCGATGCGATACAAATGACGGAAATACGGGTCGCGACCCACTTCCTTCCCGGCAGCGACGAACCAGATCATGCGCGCCTTCGCGTCCACGCGCTCGACCGACAGCACCGGACCGTCGCCGGTGGTGATCTTCGACTTCAGGGCGCCCGTAGTGAGGTCGTAGAGATACAGCTGACCCCAGTCGTCGCGTTCGGAGAACCAGATCACTTCGTTGGTGGCGGGCAGCACGTGCCAATTGGCCACGTTGTCGCCGCTCTCGAACTGCGTCTTCACTTCTTCGCGTAGCACGTCGCGCACGTCGCCGGTGAGGGCGTCGGCGATACGCAGGGTGGCAATCTTATGGTCACGCGAGTTGGACAGGAACGCGAGCCTGGAACCGTCGGCGTACCACTCCACGTCGGAGAGCTCACCGCCACTGCAGGAGATGTGGTCGCACACCGACGACCGATGCTGATCGGCCGGCATCTTGAATCGCACCACCTCTGGTGCCGCAGACGACAGATCGACGATCACGCGATGAATCATCGACACCACGCTGTCACCCGGGAGCGGATACTTCCAAGCGCTCAGTTCCGGATGGCCGACCTTCGTTTTCAAGAGATACATGTCGCCGACGTTACGCTGATCCTGCTGGAACGTGGCCATCTTCTTCGAGTCGGGCGACCAGGTGAGAATCGCACGATCGGAGTGAATCCAACCGGCGTTGTCGGTGGCGTACCCGAAGTCCTTCACGCCGTCGGTCGTGACCTGCGTTTCCTTGTTGGTGGCCACGTCGCGCACCCACAGGTTCCAATCGCGGATGAACGCAGCGGTCTTGCCATTGGGCGAGACATGCTCTGGCGCGCGGCCGCCGGCGCGGGCGGGAGGACGTCCGTTGGCGCGCGCCGGCTCAGCCGGACAGTTGGCACCCGTCGCGGTGCAGTCGGTCTTGGTGCCTTTGATCGGGTCGACGACCACGAGCGGCGAACTCCCGTCCGCCTGTCGCACGCGATACGTGAAGCGTCCATCGGGCAGCCAACTCGGCTGTACGCCGGTGCGCGACACCAGATTCGTCGTGTTGAATCCAAGGAAGCGCTCAGCGCGCGCGTAATCGGCGGCAGTGATCGCACGCGACTGGGCGAATAACGGAGCGGCTAGGAACGGGCCGACAAGAACGGCAGAAAATAGAGAACGGCGCATCGGCAGTATTTGGTGGGGGGTGCGTACCACTGAAAGGTGCCCCTGCGGCCCGTGTCAGGGAAAGCCCGAATCCCAAGCGACCTGCCGAGTGGGTACTTTCTCGTGCCACTTCGAGGCGGGTTTGGTACGCCTCATGCCAGAACGCCAGAACGCCAAAACGCCAGAGTGGCGTTCGTCCCCCCGTCTCCGCTGGAGAACTCATGTCCGCTCTACTTCCCAAAAACATCGGCAGCGTTGACCGCGCCCTGCGGGTCGCGCTCGGCCTCGGCTTGCTGGCCATCGCCTTTACCGGCCCGCAGACGCAGTGGGGCTATCTCGGCTTTATCCCACTGCTCACGGCGGCCATCGGATCGTGCCCGCTGTACACGATACTGGGTTTCTCCACCTGCGCGGTCGCGAAGCACCCGTAATCGAGGGCCTCTTACCCGGCGGCGCCGGCGATCGCCGCCGCCGTCCGGAGTCCGACCGCGACGAAGGTCAGCGTTCCGTTACAGCACGATGCCGTCGGCTGAGCAGGCGCGCCCGCTACCCACAGATTCTCGTGATCGTGCGCGCGGCCGTGCGCGTCGACCACGCTCTGCGTGGGATCGGTGCCCATGCGGCAGCCACCCACTGGATGCTCCTGTCCGAGATCGTTGGCGCTATTCTCCATGCGAAGAATTTCGCCGCCGCCGGCCTTGGCCATCATGCGGAACAGATCACGCAACTGTTCCTCCTGCCACTCCTTCAGCGCGGCACTCTCGGGCGCGTCTCTGAACGACACATTCGGCATCGGATCGCCGAACCGGTTGGTCTTTTCGGCGCTCAGCGACAGTGCACTCTCCTTGTCGGGTAGCACGTCGTAGTAGCCCCGCACCCGCGCCGTCGCCCCCTTCGCGCGCTGCTGCCAGTCTTCCATGAGCGCGTCGCCGAACTGGATGCTGCCATCGTCGCCGCGCAACCGCGGCTCACGGCCCACGCTCGATTCCCAGATGCGCAGGTCGTGGCGCAGATAGCGCGAAGAGCGCGGCACGCGCATGAACTGCTTCGACACCAGCGAGTGCTGCACGTTGATGCCCGGGAACAGCTCCATGGGCAAGCGCAGATACGCGTTCACATTGCGATGGCCCGCGAGATACTTGCCAACGAGTCCGCTGCGATTGGCCAGTCCGTTCGGAAAGACGCGGCTCTTCGACAACAGCAGCAAGTGCGGCGACCATACGAAGCCGGCCGCCAGCACGAACGTGCCACCCTCTATGGTGACCTCCTCGCCCAAGGCATTCGTGCGATTACCGGTGGCGCGTGTGATGCGTCCCGTTTTCGGATCGGCCTCCAGCTTGCGCACCAACGTCTCGGTTACGAGCGTGATGCGCTTGCGCGCGACCAATGCATCCCACGTGAAGTCGGGCGAGTACTTGGCGCCGGTGGGGCAAATGGGATAACAGGTATCGCACCGCTGGCACTGCGCGCGCCCATCGTGCTGCACAGAGTTCTTCGCGCTGGGCGTGCTCCACGTGGCAATGCCGACCTTCGTGGCCCACTGCTGCAATTGCGCGAGATTGTAGTTGATCGGCAGCGGCGGCAACGGATACGGCTTGCCGCGCGGATCGAGTGACACCGGTCCCTGTTCGCCGGCCACGCCCATCCGCTCTTCCGCCTCCTGATAGAACGGGTCGAGATCGTCGTAGCTGAACGGCCAGTCGCTGCCCACGCCGTACATCGAACGCAGCGTGAAGTCCTCGGGCGAATACCGCGGAGACACACCACCCCAGTGCATCGCGAGCCCGCCCACGTTCATGCTGGGCGAGAAGCCCCACGTGTTGCCCGTGGCGTTCTGATCGTCGAGGTGATCCTGTTTCCACGGACTCTCGCCGTAGGCGCGCCAGCGCTCCCGCGCCTTCACGCGATCAGCGAACGGCGTGGTCGGCTTTCCGGCCTCGACGACCAGAATCGATTTCGTGGTCTTCTCCGCGAGCGACGCGGCCATCAACGCGGCGGTGATGCCGCTGCCCACGATCACGATGTCGGCACTGTGCGTGATCATGCGTGCGGCTCCGTGCGCACGGTTGCGGTCTTGGTAGGGGTTACGGGAAGCGGCTTGTGCGTGGCATCGGCGAGCGTGCGACAGACGCCGGGGGCCACACGTGCGCCGAGCGCCCGATCCCAGGCATCGGGACCAGACGACCACTGCGCCAGCAGGGCGACCGCGATATGGGTTGCACCGAGTGGCGCCGGTAGCCGGTCACCACGCTGGTCGCGCAGCACCGCACCAAGCAGCTCCTGTTGCTTGGCCAGCGGCAGCGTCGAGAAGCCATTCGTGCCGTGTCTGTGCGCCAGTAGATCCAGCGCCATGAGTTGGGCGCGCCACGCGGGCGAGGGATCGGCTGGCAGGTAGCGTACGTCGGCGTAGCCGTAGCCGTGCATCTCTTCCGCTACCGGCTCGTAGCCGTCGGCCCACGCCACGAACGCATCGGTCGCCGTGCGAATCGCGGGAACGCCAAGTGACGCGGGCAACACGGCGGTGGCGACGGCGTCAAGCAATACTCGATCGAAGCCACGCACGCGCTCGGCATCATTGCCCTGACCCGTCGCATTGCTCGCCGTCGGATCCTTCACCGCACACGCGGTGGCCACGGTGCCGACGGTGGCCACTCCGGCCGAAAGTGCGCCGGCGGTCTTGAGGAAGCTGCGTCTCGTTGTCATTTCCGGACCCCGGGCAAGCGTGCTCCGTCGTTGCGATACACTCGGCCTCCTTTCATCACGAACGACACATGTTGCGACGCTTCGATCTGCGCCACGGGATCGCCGTCGGTCGCAATCAGATCGGCGGCGTAGCCCACTGCCACCCGTCCAATCTCCTTTCCGAGACCCAGTGATTCCGCCGCGCGACTGGTGGCGCTGATGATCGCGTCCATCGCCGGCTGACCGCCACGGCGCACGCGACACACCAACTCTTCGGCATTGCGCCCATGCGCACCGGCCACGGCGTCGGTCCCGAATACCAGCTTCAACGTGGGCAGCTTCGCGGCGAGACCGATGCCCTTTTCCGCGAGCGGAATTGCCTGTTCCATCGACGCGAAGCCGGCCGCGTTGTAGTTGCCGATGCCCTCGAACCACTGCTTATTGTCGAGATAATTATGGAACACCAGACCGCACTGCGGATCGAAGAAGGTGCCGCGCTGCACCAGTACCGCGCGCGTGGCGTCGTCGGCGAATACGCCATGCTCCACCTGCGTGCATCCGGCCCGCGCCGCGCGCTGCACGGCCTTGGCTGAATGCGCGTGCACCACGGAGCGTAACCCTTGCGCCGTGGCCTCACCGCAGACCGCCTCGAGCTGCTCGGACGTCATGGTAGCTTCGCCGCCGTCGCGAATCGACTTCGAGGCGAAGATCTTGATCACGTCGGCACCGCGTGCTTTGAAGCGACGCACGCCGGCGCGCAGGGAATCGGGCGACCCGCCCCCCGACCGTTCGTTGAGCGAGCCGAGCGAGGTAATCACCCGCGGGCCGGGAATGCGTCCTGCGTTGATCGCGTCACGCAACACGGCGTTGTCGGCCTCGCCGATACTCTGCACCGTGGTGAAGCCGGCGCGCAGGGTCGCCCATGCATTTCCGGCGCGTTGTAGCGTACTCACTTCCGGCGCGTCACCGTCGCGCTCCTCGTGCAGTCGCTGCTTGTCGGTGATGTACCAGCCCAGGTGGACGTGCGTGTCGATGAACCCCGGTAGCAGCGTGCGGCTACCTAGATCGATGCCACCAGTGGGCAGCGCTCCGGCCGACGCGCGCATGGCCGTGATCCGACCACCCTGCACGGTCACGTCCTGATTGCGCAACGTTCGCCCGCTCCCGTCGACAACCCGCGAGGCGCGCAAGACGACGGGCGGTACGACGGGCGGTACGACGGGCGCGGGAGCCCTCTGTGCCGATATGGTTGCGGCGGTAACGGTGAGCAAGGTTGCGGCCACGTGGAGGGACGACATTCGGCGCGGCAGCGCAGACGGTGCAGGCATCAAAGGTCCGGGCGGTGAGAGACGTGTCTAAATGAGGGCTCGGCAAGCCCGACGGCAAGGCCCGGGTATATTGCGGTCGCATATTGCTCCGATGAAGCGGAGGGCGCCGTCCGGCGTTCGTCCGAACTGGATCTCGCACGCTAGGGGTGGTCGATGCAGCGCACAGCACACGCAGTCTGGAAGGGCACGGGCAAGGAAGGCAGCGGTACGCTTACGACACCGAGCGGTGCGCTGAACGCGCAGCCGTATTCGTTCAAGCTCCGTTTTCAAGATGAAGACGGGCGAAATGGTACGAACCCCGAAGAGCTGATCGCGGCAGCGCACGCCGGTTGCTTTTCGATGGCGCTCTCGTTTCAGCTGGCGGGTGCCGGTTTCACCGCCGATGAGCTGAATACCACGGCCGTGCTGACCATGGAGCCGGTGGACGGTAACCAGACGATCACCAAGATCGTGCTGAAGCTGTCGGCGACCATTCCCGGAATCAGTGCGGAGCAGTTCCAGACCCTGGCCGAAACCGCCAAGGTGAATTGCCCGGTGTCGCGCGTGCTCAAGGCCGATATCAGCCTCGAAGCGACGCTGGCCTGAGTCGGCACCGCGTGCTGACAACGAGGACGGCGACGCTTGCCGTCCTCGTTGTCTCTGGTTAGATATGCATAGGTGTGTATACATGTATCAATTGAGCGAGGAACCGATGGCTCAGAAGGTGATGCGTCCGGAGTTGCTCGACCTGGTGGCAGATCGTTTCAAGGCCCTCAGCGACCGGGCGCGGCTCAGTCTGTTGCAGGAGCTGCGGGGCGGCTCCTGCACGGTCAACGAGCTGGTGGAAGCCACCGGTATGGGTCAGGCGAATGTGTCTCGCCATCTGGCCATTCTGTTCAACCACGGGCTCGTGAGCCGGGAGCGCGACGGCGTGTATGTGCGCTATGAGCTGGCCGACGCCGACGTACTCAAGCTGTGCGAATTGGTGTGCGGGCGATTGGAGAGCGAGCTGGCCGAGCGCAAGAAGGTGATCAGCGGGCGCTGACCACCATCTGCTCCAGTTGGCCCATGGGGACCGCGCCGACCTGCCGCGCCGCTTCCTTGCCGTCCCGTAGCAATACGATCGTGGGAATACTCCGGATCGCAAACCGTGCCGCGACGCCCAGATTCCGATCCGTGTCCACCTTCGCCACGATCGCCTGCCCGCGCTGGCGCTTCGCGAACTCCGCGAACACGGGCGCCATACTCTTGCAGGGGCCGCACCAGTCGGCGTAGAAGTCCACCATCACCGGCACCGAGCTGTTGTCGACAACGGTGTCGAAGTTGGCGTCCGTGAGTACCACCGGCGCATCGAGCACCAGCGGCACCCGGCAGGTCCCGCATTTTGGCTGGGCGTCGGCCCGGGACAGGTCGACGCGGTTGAGCTTGCCGCAGGCGGTGCAGGGGAGCACCGCCTTCCTGGCGCTGGTGGTGGTCATCGGGAGGTTGGCGTCGGTAAAGAGTGGGCGTTCGGTCAGCGATTGCTACGCGGCGCGCATCCGAACATACCCGCCTTTCCCAGCATGAGTTCAAGCGGGCAGAAGTTTGTGATGCTCGACTGGAACAGATTGAACCCGACGAAGGCCGTGAAGAACAGGAAGCCGGGATGCATTAAGTAGCCGAGGGCGACGGACGCCATGACGAACAGCCCGGCAATGCGGCGGATGATCTTGTCGTTACACATGGGAATTGCTCCGGTTGAGTTGCCAGTAGAGAAGGGGAACGACCACCATCGTGAGCAGCGTGGCCACGATGGCCCCGCTCATGAGCGCGACGGCCAGCCCCTGGAAGATCGGATCAAGCACCATCACCAGACCGCCGACCACGACTGCGGCGGCCGTGAGCGCGATCGGACGAAAGCGCACGGCGCCGGCTTCGAGTACCGCGTTGGCCAGCGAACGTCCGCGCGCTTCTTCGAGCTGAATGAAGTCCACCAGCAGAATCGAGTTGCGTACGATGATGCCGGCCAACGCGATCATGCCGATCATACTGGTGGCGGTGAAGAACGCGCCGCTGATCGCGTGCCCCGGCAGAATGCCGATGAGCGTAAGCGGAATCGGCGCCATGATGACCAGCGGAATCGTGAAGCTCTGGAACCAGCCGACCACGAGCACGTAGATCAGCAGCAGCACGATCGCGAAAGCGAGTCCGAGATCGCGGAACACTTCGATCGTGACCTGCCACTCGCCGTCCCACTTGATCGCCGTTTCGCTCACCGTGGCCGGCTGCACGGCGTTGTAGCGCGCGATCGACGCCCCATTCACGCGAATGGCATCGAGCTGGCGATTCATCTCGAGGATTGCGTACACCGGACTCTCGATCTCGCGGGCCACATCACCGGTCACGTAGATCGCCGGTCGCAAGTCCTTGCGGATGCGCGACCCTTCCCGCGTGTTGTTCACCACCGTCACGAAACGGGCGAGCGGCTGAGGACCTTGCGCCGTCGCGATCGGCAATGCCAACAGCGCCTCCACGCTGCTGCGCTGCTCGAGCGGCAACCGCGTCACGATGGCGATGCCTTCGCGCGCCGTCGACGAACTTGCCACGCCGGCCGGTGCACCGGACAGTGCGAGGTACAGCGTCTGCGTGATCTGCTCGACGCTCGCGCCTGACTCGGCCGCCCGCACGCGGTCCACCCGGAACGTATGCTTGGCTTGCGGGGCTTCGACGGTCCAGTCTACATCGACTACGCCGGGCGTTTTCTCGAACACTTCCTTCACCGCACGCGCCGCCGACAGTCGCGTGGAGTCGTCGCCGGCGTACACTTCCGCCACCAGCGTGGACAGCACCGGCGGACCCGGCGGAATCTCCGCCACCTTGGCCGAGGCCTGATAGAGCCGTGCGATGCTATCCACACCCGGACGCACCGCCACCGCGATGGCGTGGCTCTGCCGGTTACGCTCACCCTTCGGGAGCAGATTCACCTGCACATCGGCCACGTTGGCGCCGCTGCGCATGAAGTAGTGGCGCACCAAGCCGTTGAAGTTGAACGGAGCCGACGTGCCGGCGTACACCTGCGTGCTGACCACCTCGGGCACCGTGCTGAGATACGCCGCGATGCGTGACGCCGCTTCGTTGGACGTTTCGAGCGTGGTGCCTTCGGGTAAGTCGAGCACAACCTGGAATTCACTCTTGTTGTCGAACGGCAGCATCTTCACCTGCGCGGCCTTGAAGCCGACCAAGCTCACGCTCACCAGCAGCAGCGCGACGATGCCCGCGTAGAAGGCGCGCCGGCGTCCCTGCTGCTCCATGAGCGGCACCATGATCGTCCGGTAGATCCGATCGACTTGGCCGCGCTCTTCAGGCGGATGCTCCGGACTCGCGTGCGCTGTCGCGTCGTGCGCGGATGTGCCGTGCGCGGCCTTTACGTGGCCCTTGAGCAAGCGATAGGCGAGGTACGGCGTGACGATGAACGCCACCGCCAGCGACGCCACCATCGCCACCGACGCGCCGATCGGAATCGGTCGCATGTACGGACCCATCATGCCACTCACGAACGCCATCGGCAAAATGGCCGCGATCACGGTGAACGTGGCCAGGATGGTCGGATTACCGACTTCGTCGACCGCGTCGATCGAGGCCTCTTCGGCACTCCGGTCACCCATCGCGAGATGGCGATAGATATTCTCTACGACCACGATGGCGTCGTCCACGAGAATACCGATCGAGAAGATCAGCGCGAAGAGGGTGATGCGATTGAGCGTGTAGCCAAGCGCGTAGTACACGAACAGCGTGAGACCGAGGGTGACCGGCACGGCCACGAGTACCACCAGCGCTTCGCGCCAGCCCAGGAACAGCCAGATCAACGCCGTCACACTGAGCGTGGCGATGATCAGGTGCAGGATGAGTTCTTGCGCTTTCTCACCTGCCGTTTCGCCGTAGTCGCGCGTCACGGACACGTTCACGCTTGCGGGAACTAGACGGCCCTTCGCCTGCTCCACGCGCTGCATCACGGCATGCGTGACCTCGGTCGCGTTGGCGCCCTTCCGCTTGGCGACCGCAATGGTGACGGCGGCTTCTGCGCCGCCGCCTTTTTCGCGATGCGACACGTAATTGGTGTGTTCGCCGAAGTCCTCGCGCACGTCGGCCACGTTGCGCAGATACACCGCACGACCACCGCCGGCCGACACCACCACGCTGCCCACCTCGAGCGCCGTCGACAACGGCACGCCGACATCGATGCGAATGACACTGTCCCGTACGGTAATCTCTCCGGCCGCCAGGCGCGCATTGCTGCCGCGCAACGCCATCATCACTTCGCCCGGGGTCACGCCGCTCGCCGCGAGCCGCGTGGGATCGATCGCTACACGAATCTGCTTCGGCGCACCGCCCGTTACGAACGTCTCGGCCACCTCGGGCACCGTGCGGATTTCGTCTTCGAGGTGCGCGGCGATCTCGCGCAGCGTGTTGGCGTCGACGCCGGCACCGTGCAGCGTAAGCGCCAGTACTGGCACATCGTCGATGGAGTGGGCCTTGATAACCGGCGGCATGGCGCCGGCCGGGGCCCTGTCCATCGCACCCGCCAGCTTGGCCTGCACCTTGGTGACGCTTCGCTCTTGGTCTTCACCGACCTTGAAGCGCACGGTCACCATGGCGTAGCCGTCGCCCGACATCGAGTACACGTGATCGACGCCCGGGAGCTCCATCATGCGCTGCTCGATCGGGCGCGCCAACAGATTCTCCGCTTCCTGCGGCGACGCGCCCGGCATGGCCGCAATCACGTCGATCATCGGTACGGAAATCTGCGGCTCTTCTTCGCGCGGAGTCGCGAGAATGCCCAGTACGCCCACGGCCAGCGAGGCCGCCGTGACCAGTGGCGTGAGCTTCGAATTCAGGAACGCTTTCGCGATCCGGCCGGCAATGCCCAACGGGCGTGGCGTGCTCATCGCGCCGCCGCGTTCGGCACCATGATCGTCTCACCGGCCTTGAGTCCGCTGCTGACGGCGGTGTGGGTGGCGGTGGACACTCCCAAGCGCACCCAGCGGCGGTCGTCACCGGTGGCCGATCGCACGATGACCCCCGTGAGGTCGCCCTCGCGCACGATGGCCGCGTTCGGCACCAGTACCGCGTGTTCACGCGCGACCGGAATGGAAACCACGGCCGCGCTGCCGGTGCGATACTGGCCCGCCCGGTTCGCCACCGTCGCGTTCACCGTGAACAGGTTGCCGACACCGGCTGGCACCACACCCTCGATCACAGCCGATACCGGCACCCCGTCGATCGTGGCGGTCAGCGTCTGCCCGCGCTCGAGCGCGCGCACGGCATCGCCGGCCGCGCTCACGCTGATACGCAATGTCGAGCCATCCTGTACCGTGATCAGCGGTGCGCCGGGAGCCGCGAAGGCACCTGGATCGACCGCGCGCGAGGTGACCACGCCGCCGAACGGCGCGGTCACGGTCGCGTAGCTGCGCATCGCCTCGAGCTCACCTAGCGCGGCCTGTGCCGCTCGCAGGCCCGCGTCGGCGCGCGCCAGCCCGGTCTCCGCCGCGTCGAGCTGCGCCCGGGTCGCGGCGCTGTCGGCATAGAGCGCGCGGATTCGCGCGGCGTGCGTGGCAGCTTCGCGCTCCATTGCGTGCGCTTCGGCGATCGACGCGCCCACCTGCGCCGCCTTGGCCGTGAGATCTCTCGCATCGATGCGCAGCAGGGTCTGTCCGGCCCGCACCGCATCGCCCTCGTGTACCAGCACCGCCGTCACGGTGCCCATCAGCTTCGTGCTGAGCGTGGCCTGCTGGATCGGTTCTGCCACACCCGACGCGTCGATGATGGCATCGATCACGGTGTCGCGTACGATCATGGCCGTGCCGACAACCGGCCTAGCGGCTGCGGCGTCGGCAGGCGAGGCCGATGCATACTTTTCCTTCGCGCCCGAACAGGCCGCCAGTGAGAATCCAGCAACGGTGGCGAGTGCCAGCGTGGTAAACAGCGTCTTGGTCGACGTCATGTCGTGTACTCCCGGATATCGGTTCGGACGCATCAGCGCGCCGTCGTGGTGGAGGTATCGAGTGCGGTAAGAGCGGCGGGGTCGCCACCCGATGCGCGCCGCCACGTGGCGATGGCGTCGATTACGGCGTAACGCGCGGCCGCCTGCGCGAGTGAAGCGCTGGTGGTCGATGACTCGGCCGCCAGCAATTCGGCGATAGTGGCCAGGCCGCCGTCGTAGCGTTTCTGCACCAGGCGGTACGCTTCGCGGCTTTGGTCGGCCGCATCGCGGGCCAGTGTGAGTCGCTGCATGGACAGCGTGAGGCGCCGCGCGGCGTCGTCGCGCTCGAGCTGGCTTTGCGCACGCGCCGCATCGAGGCCGGCGCGCGCGGCACTGGCGCGGGCGGTAGTGGCGGCCACGTCCGCCAATTCGGCGTTGCCGCCGAATATGGACCACGAGGCCATCACGCCCACCGTCCAGTTTTTCTGTCCCGCATAGGGGGTGCGCGGGTCGTTCCAGTCGTAGCGGGCAAAGCTGTTCACGCGAGGGAACAGTGTGCTGGCAGCGCGGCGACGGTCGGCACTCGCCGCGGCCACGCCGGCTTGCGCTGCGCGCACGTCATCGCGAAGCACGCTGCTGGCGGCCGTCGCGCTGGCCGTCGCGCTGTCGTGCGCCGCCAGCGCGATGACCGCGGCATCATCAGGGAGCGCGCCGGGCAACGTGGGAAGCTCTGCTCCCGTGCGGCCCAACAGCAGGGCCAACTGCTGTCGCGCGCTGAGTGCATCACTGCGCGCGCTCAGCAACTGCGCCGCGACGTCCGCGGCGCGTACACTGGCCTGGAGGGCGTCGGACTTGGTGACCAGCCCCTGCGCGACCATCGCGCGTACCTGACGCACACCGGCGTCGGCCGCCTGCTGTGCCTGCGCGAGTACGCCGGCCCTCGCTTCGGCCAGAATGGCCCCGTAGTAGGCGCGAACCACGTCGGTGCGGGTGGAGACCGCCGACCACTCACTCGCGGCCGTGCTAGCGTCAGCGGCGGCCCGCGCGGCGCGGAGACCGAGCCAGGCGTCGCCGTTGATCAGCGGGACCTCCAGCACCACGCCACCCAGCGCGTTGGTGACGGCACTGGGAGAGTTGAGTTTGGCCGGCTCGAAGGCGGCTGGTGTGACCAACCGCTGACGCAGCGTGGTGCCGAAGGCCCCGATCGGGTCGGTGGTTCGGATCACGCCGGCTTCGAGGCGCGCCGAGGGCAGAATGCCTTTCAGCGGGAGTCGGGCCCGGGCGCGGTCGCCGGCCGTGGTGGCGGCGGCGATCCGGTTGCCGAACGCGTGCTGATCGGCTTCGCGCATGGCGTCGCCGAGCGAGAGGGGCGCCGACTGGGCCCGTATGGGGGAGGCCGGCAGAGTGGCCGCCCCCAGGGAGGCCACCACCAGCGCCATCGAAAAACGTGATGAGGTTCGCATATGTACATATACTTAAATACGTATATGCACAATAGCAAGAGGGGCGGCCGCCCGCGCCGCCCCTGCCGCGTCCCAAAACTCAGCGCTGGCCGATAGTCCGGTCGAAGAACGCCCAGACCCGGTTCCAGGAGTCGATCTGCTCCGGCGAATCTTCCTTCAGCAACGTGGTCCGGTTCACGCGGCGGCTGAACGTGTGCCCCACGCTGGCCGGCCCCGGGGTCGGATTCACGTAGATCTTGGTCTCCGAGAGCTTCGGCTGCCGCGCGATGAGCGCGTCGACGAGCGGACGCGCCTCTTCGAAGTTCACGTCTTCGTCGTTGGTGGCGACGTGCACCAGGATCGGCGTCTTGAGGCTGTCCACCCAGTAGTACGGCGATCGACGCACGTATTCGGCGCGCTTTTCAAATGGCAGACCGCGCATGGTCGTCATGGTCGAGAAACTGCGCTGGTACGACGGTCCCTTGAACGACAGGCGGAACAGGAGGTTGGTGACCGGTACGATCGCGGCGCCGGCCTTGAACGGGGTGCCGTTGCCCTCGCGCATGAGGAGCAGCGCGGTGATGTACCCGCCGTGGCTCCAGCCCATCACGCCGATGCGCGTGCTGTCCACCGAGGGCAGTGCCGTGAGCACTTGAACCGCCGCCTGCACGTCGTTCACTTCCATGCCGCCGTAGTCGATAGCGTTGTGGAGCGCCGCGCCGTACCCCGTGCTTCCGCGGTAATCGGGGGCGATAATCACGTAGCCCTTTTGCACGGCTTCGATGATGAACGGGAGATAGTTCTGATCCCAGTTGCCATGCACGCCGCCGTGCACCCACACCATCGCGGCATGCGCCTTCGGGCCCTTCGACTGCAACGGCTCGAACAGCGACGCGGGAATTTCCATGCCGTCGGTGCTCTTGTACTTCACCTTGCTGAACTTCATGACGCCCACACTGCGCGCGGCGAAGATGCTGTCAGTGCGCGTCTTGCCGGCGATGGCGCGGGCGAAGTCGGCCAGCGGATGATCTTCGGGACGGTTGCTTACATATAGCGCCGCGATGCGGGCGGAATCCATCACCACGCGCTGACGCGAGGGCGGGGCATCGTCTTGGGCCGAAGCGCGCTGGCTGAGAGCGACCGTAAGCAGCGCCGCGCCGAGCGCGAGATGTCGAGAGGTGACCATGATGACGCGGGGTAGGAGAGGACGAGGCGCGGTGGGGACCGACGAACGTCGCGCCCTATCGTGAGCTGAGGGCGCAGACGGTAGTTTCCGCAGGTGCGAATATATACGCCGCCGGGGTAGGGCTGCGTTGAGCGTCCCACCACGTTTCCGAGGCGCCTCATGCGCATTCCCGTCGTCGCCGTTGCCGGGTCGTCCGCCCGCCGTATCGTGCTGTTCTCGCTCGTGTCGGCAGCGCTGTCCGCCAGCACGCTCACGGCCCAGGAGCACGTGCACACACCGGGTATGACGCATCCAGCGGCGGCGCCGCTGCCCACGCAAGGCGGTCAGGCGTCATTCGCAGCGATCAGCGAGATCGTTGCCATGCTGCAGGCCGACGCCAACACGGATTGGTCGAAGGTCAACCTCGAGCGGCTCCGCCTGCATCTCGTGGACATGGATCTCGTCACGCTGCGCAGTCGCGTGGTGGCGACCCCCATGGCTGGCGGCGCGCAGTTCCTCGTGCGCGGCACTGGCGAAGCGATTGCGGCCATCAAGCGCATGACGGGCGCGCACGTCATGATGGTGATGAACAGCGGTGGTCCGCGCGTGGTGCGCACGGAACTCCCCGACGGTGTGCGCCTGGTCGTGACGGCGGCCGACAGGGCCGACGCGGCGGCGGTGGCGAAGCTGCGCGGCCTAGGGTTCATCGGACTCCTGGCCGACGGCGAGCATCACGCGGCTCACCACTTGGCTTTGGCGCGTGGAGAGAAGATGGCGGATCACGGGCACTGAAGTGCTCGGGGCTCAGAGCTGAGAGCTCAGAACCACAGGGGCACACGTCAGACTGGGTATCGTGTTCAGGCACGAGCAACCACAGTGCACCGTGCCGAGCCATTTGGCACTCAACGCGAGACAAGAGGTCGCGCCCCACCAAACCGCTCGCAACGGTGCACTGTTGTTGCTGAATTCCGAACACTATACGAGGTCTGACGTCTGTCCCTGAAGTTCTGAGTTCTGAGCTCTCAGTTTTGGATCCCACCAGCCACCACGCCCGCATCGCCCCCACAACGAGAGCCCTCTCCCCCGCGTATTTTCCCGTAGCGACGGCCGCTCGGCCCGTCGGGTTTCCCCGTCTCACCCCGCCATGCCTCACCTGTCCTTACGCGGCACCGCTCGCGCTGTCGCCTCGATCGCCGTCGTTGTGGCGTCGGCACTTCCCTCCGTGCTTTCCGCCCAAGCGCCAGCCGACTCGCTGCTGGTACGGCCACTCGCGTTCCGCGCCATCGGTCCTGCCTCCATGAGCGGCCGCATTGCCGATATCTCGGTGGTCGAGGGCCCGCGCACGCTGCGCGGTGGACGCCTCGGCACCGCGATGTACGTGGCTGTCGCCACCGGCGGGGTGTGGAAGACCACCAACGGCGGACTCGCGTGGACACCGGTATCCGATTCGATCGGCGTGGGATCCATTGGCGCGGTGGCCGCCGCTCCGTCGAACGGGGATGTGGTCTGGGTCGGCAGCGGTGAAGCGAACAACATGCGCAGCTCGTCGTGGGGCGTGGGTGTGTTCAAGTCCACCGACGGCGGCAAGACGTGGTCCAAGCCCATGTTGCCGAAGTCGCAGCACATCGGTCGCATCGTGATCGACCCACGCGATCCCGACATCGTGTACGTGGCTGCCATGGGTCCGCTCTGGGGCCCGGGCGGCGAACGCGGGCTCTACAAAACGATCGATGGTGGCAAGACGTGGACGAACACCAAGTCGATCTCCGCGCAGACGGGCTTCACGGAACTCGTGATGGATCCGTCCAACGCCGACGTGCTCTACGCCGCCTCGTTGCAGCGTGAACGCCGTGAGTACGGTTTCCTTCCGGGTGGCATCGAAAGCGCGATCTGGAAAACCAGCGATGGCGCGAAGACGTGGACCAAACTCACCAATGGTCTGCCCACCGGCGAAATCGGCCGCATCGGAATCACGGTGTGTCGCTCGCGTCCCAGCACGGTGTACGCCTCGGTGCATGCGAAGGCGACCGCCAATGGGTTCTATCGCAGCGATGACGCCGGCAGCACGTGGAAGCTGGTGAACAGCAGCAACGGTACCGCGTGGTACTACAGCCAGGTGCGCTGCGATCCCACCGACGCCGAGCATGTGTATCGGCTGAATGCGAGCTCGCAGGAGTCGTACGACGGCGGCAAGACGTGGATCGGATTCGCCGGCGGCGGCGGCGTACACGGCGATGCGCATGCGCTCTGGATCAATCCCGAAGATCGCGAGCACATCGTACTCGGCAACGATGGCGGCGTCGACATTTCCTACGATCGCGGTCGTAGCTGGTACAACGTGGAGAACATCGTCGGCGCGCAGTTCTACGCGATCGCGGTGGACAACGCGAAGCCGTTCTACAACGTGTACGGCGGACTGCAGGACAATCAGACGTGGGGCGGCCCGAGCCGCACGCGCAACGCGTTCGGTCCGTCGAATGCGGAGTGGTATCGCATGGCGGGCGGCGACGGGTTCTACAACGTGCCCGATCCGCTCGACCACAACATCGCGTATGCCGAATCGCAGAACGGTGGTGTGGTGCGCTATGATGCGCGGACCGGCCAGACCAAGAGCATCAAGCCGTATCCGAGGAATGGCGAACGGCATCGCTGGAACTGGAGCGCGCCGATCGTGCCGTCGCAGCACACCGGCCGCACGCTGTACATCGCCGCGAACTATCTGTTCAAGAGTGCCGACCGTGGTGACTCGTGGACTACGATCAGCCCCGACCTCACCCGCGGTCTCGATCGCGACAGCTTGCCCATGCGTGGCGCGGTCCCGTCGCGTGACGTGTTGGGTCTGCACGAGGGCACGGCGGAGTTCAGCAATATCTCCACGGTGTCCGAGTCGCCACGCCGTGCGGGACTGTTGGCCGTGGGCACCGACGATGGGTTAATTCACGTGACACAGAACGACGGCAAGTCGTGGACGAAGACCGCCGCGTTTTCCGGTGTGCCCGACACGACGTTCGTGAGTCGCGTGCAGTTGTCGCGACACAACGAAGGCACGCTCTACGCCACGTTCGACGGCCATCGCAGCAACGACTTCACGCCCTACGTGATGCGCAGCACCGACTTCGGCCGCACGTGGACGTCGATCACGGGTGACCTTCCTGGCGCTGGCGCGGTGCAGGTGATTCGCGAGCATTTCCGTCAGCCGAATCTGCTGTTCGTGGGCACCGAGTTCGGCGCGTTCTTCACCGTCGACAACGGCGTCCACTGGACGCAGCTCAAAGCCGGCATTCCGGGCGTGCCCGTGTGGGATCTGCAAATTCAGGAAGACTGGAACGATCTCGTGCTCGGCACGCACGGTCGTGGTGTGTTCATCCTCGATGATCTTGGGGCCTTGGAAAAGCTGGCTGAAGCGAAGCGGGCCGACGTGGCCTATCTGTTCCCGGCGCGCAACGAGATCGCGATGACGCTCAACAACAGTCGCAACTCCGGCATGGGCTCCACCGGTTATACCGGACAGAATCCGGAAAACGGCGTACGGCTGGCGTATCTGATCAACAAGATCGCCACCGATGACAAAGCCAAGTTAGAGATCATCGACGGCGTCGGGCGGATCGTGCGTGAACTTGCGGTGCCGCGTCGTACCGGCATGTTCCGTCCGGTGTGGGACATGCGCGTTGGCGCGCCGCTTACGGGCGCCGTCGACACCAACGTCACGGCAGGACGTGCGCCGGTCGGCGGTGGTGGCGGCTTCGGTGGTGGCGGCTTCGGTGGCTTCGCACGCGGCGGAACTCCCAGCTACACCGCGGCGCCGGGCAGCTACACGGCGCGACTCACCATCACGCCGAAGACCGGTGCGACCACGGTGCTCACGCAGCGCTTCGCGTTGCTGCGCGACACGGAGCAGGCCATGTCTGATGGCGAGCTCAAGGCGCTCGACGCCTTTCGCTTCAAAGTGGTGCAGTTCCAGAAGGCCATCACAGCGCAGCAGACCCGCGGCGACAGTGTGGTCGCGCGCTTTGCCGAAGTGAAGAAGGCGGCCGACGCCGACACGGCCAAGCTCACGCCGCAGCTCAAGCAGAACCTGGCCGATATCGACAAGGAACTGAAGAGCTACGTGAAGGAAGTCGGTCAGGCGTCGGGCGCTCGCGTGCGCGGAGCGGGCGGTCCGCCGGCCGGCGGCGACGACGATGTGGGCGCGTCGGGTCAGGCCGATGGGTCGTTCACGGGGCGCGCCGCGCTGTTGAACAGTGCGCTGAACAGCAGCTTCCCATTGTCCGACGCGCAGCAGTCGATGCTGCAGAGCCTCACGCGTGAACTCGAGCAGCACGGCGCGCGCGTGGCGTCGGTGAAGGCGGCCAAGCTGCCGGCGCTGCTCAAGTCGCTACAGGTGGCGGGTATCACGGTCCCTGACGTGCCGGCGCGCGGTCAGTAAGTTGCGCGAACGCAAGTTGTGAGGGCCGGCGTGCTGGCCAACGTTCCTCTCCTGATACTGACGAGATATCCCGTGATCGACGCCAAGAATCTTCTTGCACAGTTCCTCGGCCCCAATGCCGCCGACTCCATGCGCCAGGCTGGCGGCTCTGCCAAGCAACAACTCGACACCATGGGCATGGGCGGCTTCGGCGGCGGTGCCGTCGTGGGTGGGCTGCTGGGCCTGCTGCTGGGCGGCAAGAAGATGAAGAAAATGGCAAAAGGCGCGGTGGGCTACGGCGGCGCGGCGGCGGCGGGAGCCCTGGCATACAAGGCGTATCAGAACTGGCAGCAGAACAAGACGGCGGCGACGGCGCCGGTCGCGAGTCCCGCGGATTTCAGCCAGGTGGACCGCAATTTTCTCCCGGAGACCAACAGTGCCGCTGATGGCCAGCCGTTTCAGCTGGCGCTGATCAAGGCCATGATCGGGGCTGCCAAGGCGGACGGTCACATCGATGCCGTTGAGCTGAAAGCCCTCTTCGAGCAGGTCGAGAAGTTGGGACTGGATGCCGAAAGCAAGGCCTTCGTGTTCGACGCGCTGAGCCAGCCAGTGGACTTGGCGGCGATCGCGGCATCGGCGCGCGGGATCGAGCAGGCCACCGAACTGTATCTGGTGTCACGCGTGGCCATCGACGTGGATCACCCCGGTGAGCGTGCCTACCTGCAGGCGCTGGGCCATCGGTTGAATCTGCCGGCGGAGCTGATCGCCCATCTGGACCATCAGGTCGAGGCTGCGGGCTGAACTGACTCGTGCGGTAGTGGGGCGGATGCGCGCCGTGAAACCGGTCGGCGCGGGTCGCGCTCCGGCTGCTTGCGCGGTGCCACTGCAACGTCTAGACTTTGTCTAGACATCTGCGGAGGGCACGATGGCCGAAGTTGAGCTGGACATCAAGCAGTGGGGAAACAACCTCGGCGTTCGATTGCCCGCCGCCATCGCCAAGGCCGCGAAGCTACATGTCGACCAGCGCGTGCGGGTGTCGGTCGAGGGACGGCAGGTCGTGATCACTCCAGTTGCCGCCGACCCGCTGACTCTGGAACAACGACTCGCGCTGTACGCTACTGCGTGTTACGGCGGCGAGGTGATGGCCGCACCGCGAGAGGGCGCCGAGCGGTGGTAGTTCGGCAGCAGCGCGCCGCTCCCTCGTCTCGGGCCGAGTGGGTTCCCGCGCGCCAGGAGATTATCTGGATCGACTGCAACCCCCAGACCGGCCGGGAGATGCGCGATGTCCATCCTTTTCTTGTGCTCTCGCCGCAGAACTTCAACGAGACGACCTCGTTGGTGATCGGCTTGCCGATGACCACGGCCGACTACAACGCGGATAATCCCTTCGCGGTCGCGATTGGCCCGGCCTCCGGAACCAAGTGCGGAATCAGCTATGTGCTCTGCCATCAGCCGAAATCGTTCGACTGGCGTCTCCGAAAAGCGAAGCCGCACCCACGAAAGCGAGCGCCAAATGGACCGTTTGCCGTGGTGTGCGCGCGTCTGAATCAGATCATCCAGCTCGCGTAACGATTCGCACCGCCGGCGCCGCGTGTTGTAAACGCCAGATGAATTTGCGCACTCTCGCCAACTGCGCACGGCTTGCTGATCTGATCGCGCGGCGTGCTCCGACTACTGGATCACCCGAACACGGTCACCCGAGCACGAGCGTAGTCACCACCACCTCGTCCAGGCACGCAAAGCGCCCGTGAAGCACGAGTCCTGCCGGCAGATCGGAGCCCAGCGGGCCCGTCAGCCGCGCCACGAACCGCCCCTCGGCGCCGTCGGAGAAATCCAGCCGCTCCAGCCACGCCGCCTTGAAACCGAAGTGCGCACGCACGACGGGAAACAGGCACTTGTAGATGGTTTCCTTGGCCGAGAAGAGCACGGTCAACAGCCGCGCCGCCGGCCAGCCGGTTTGAGCCACCAAGCTGTCGAGCTCACCGTCGCCTGCGAGATCGGGCCCCAAGCGCGTCGGCGCGTCGTCGTCGAGCCACCGCTCCACATCCACCCCGATCGCGCGCACGGCCCCCACAGGCGCGGCGGCGGCCAGCGCAAAGCCCGTTGTGTGGGCAATGCTGCCCAGCGTGCCGGCGGGCCAGAGCGGCTCGCGGAACTCGCCCATCCCGACGGGCGTCTGCGCCGCGTGGGGTGCGCCGTCGCGCAGCGCTTGGTGAGCACACCAGCGCCCGGCCAGAAAGCTGGCCCGGCGGCCCGCTACGGCCCCCGCCAGGCGATCGGGGAGCTGGGTGAGGGTAGACTCCCCGCCCAGTGCCGTGAGTGCCTCCAACGCCGCGTTAGCGTTGACCGGAAGCCGGAGGCCATAGAGTGCCACCCCGGCCGGGACGAGCCCCGCACTGAGCGTGAGACGCGATACGGTCATTCCGTCAACTCGCCTCTCACGCGCGAACCGTCAGGCCGATGCGACGGACACGATCCGCACGCCGAGTCCCTTCGCTTCGTAGATGCGCTTGCCGTCGACCCAGAGCGAACCCGAGGCCACGACCAGCACACCCTGCGCCTCGCGACGGATTTCCGTGATCTCCACGTCCGCTACGACCACGTGGTTGTCGGGGATGACCTGCCCGCGGTACTTCCAGCTCATCGGCACATCCACCGCCTGCGTTTCAAATCGCGGTGCCGAGAGCCCCGCGCCAAGATCGAGGTCGATGGCCAGCGCCTGCACCGCTTGCAGCAACGCTTCGATGCCCAACGATCCCGGCTGCACGGGGTCCTGATAGAAGTGTGCCTTGAAGAACCACTGCGAGGCCGCCACGTCTTTCTCCGCGCGCAACCGGCCCAGTCCTGCCTTGCCCGCCAGCTCACCCTCGGTCCAACGACCGGTGATGCGATCGATCATTGCCAACCGCTCGGTGGGCAGGCGCAAGCTCGCATTGAAATAGTGTGCCGGCGACGCGCCCAGCTCCACCCGCACATCGCTCGCGTCGACCAGGCGCGCGCGGTGCGCGGGTGTCATCGGCAGTCCGGCCTGATCCTTCATGGTGTCGCCGGGGAAGAACCCGAACACGGTTTTCAGCGTGTACACGGTGCGGTCGCCGGCGCGCATGATCACATCGAAACTCATGATCACGATCGAGTCTGCCTTCGATACCGACGTGAGTGTCGTGGACACACTCACGGTGCCGATGTCGGGTCCGATCTCCATGTGCTGCGTGCCGGTGCCATCGAGATTGCGGAAGTAGAGGTTCTCCTCCGACGCGAGCGCGCCACCCACATACGACGCCAGCCATCCGCACGGCTGCAACGCGGTCTCCAGCAACACCGGAAATGGCATGGCCGGCGCGTTGTTGTTCGCGAAGTACCACTCCGTGGGCGGCACATCGTATTCGATCTCGGCCACACTCCCCACCTGCATGCCACCGATCGGCCCCGACACACGTGCCACGCGCGACATGAAGTGGTACGGCGGTCCGGGCAAGCGCGCCACACGACGCGTGCCATCAAAACGTTTGTACATCGGACCGAACGCCGATGACGGCACACCCCACGCACACGCCAACAGCGAGGCGTAGTCGAACGTGAAACCATCCACGACCGCCACCGGGCGCGGATCATGCGCAATGGCTACCGCCGTGCGGCCAGCATCGAGCGGCCATGCCGGCACTAAGCGCAGTCCCATGCGCTTGCAGTGGAACGCCTTGCGACCGTCCACCGAACCCAGGATGTCGGCGTACAGCGTGGGCGTGTCACCACCCACGATCTCCTCCACGAAAATTTCGTACACCACTTCGCTCGACGCCGGCGTGGCCTGTCCGCGACAGCGCAGGCTGTAATTCTGCTCAGGCACCGGCTCGAAGCGCGAACCATCGTGATCGAGTGTGAAGCCGAGTCCCGTCATGAAGATCTGCATGGCTTGCAAACCACCCTCGAGCATCAGGGTGCCGGGCATGCAGGGATCGTTCTTGAAGTGCCCGTCGAAGAACCAACGATCGGGGGTAAGGCCGAGGGTCGCGCGGAGGTAGCCACGCTTCCACGGGCCACCGGTGGGATCGAAGTGCGTGACCTCATCCAGCAGTCGCATGCCGCCGCCCGCAATCGTGGGCGTGCGGGTATGCGCGTCGGCGCGATCAAAGCCGGCGCCGTAACAATCGGCGACGCGTCCCTCTATCAGCGCGGTGACATCATCGGCGCTGAAGGCGCGACGTGTGGTGAGCGTGAGCGGCGCATCCACGCGCGCGTCGCGCTTGGGCGTGGCCGCTTCCGCCGACCACAACACGCCCGCCGAATTGGCGAGTTCTTCGTTGGTGAAGAAGCCGGCTTGTCCGCTGCGCACACTCATGCGCAACTCGCCGTTCACCCAACAGTTGTAGTGGAAGAAGAACAGGCGCACGCCCTGCTGCTCGGCGTGACCATCCACCAGAATTTCGTAGTGCAGCGTGTCGCCGATGGTGGGCAGCGGGCCGTGACTCATGAGTTCACAACCGAGCAGGCGGTACACGCGCGCGCCCTGGTTGTGGAAGTCAGCGCCGAGCCACGAGATGAGCATGAGGTCGGCCTGTCCCGATTCCACCATCACACCGGCGGGCATGCGTCCTTCGTGCAGGTAGAACGCGCTCTCGCGCACGTCGGTTTCGGTCCAGATCGTGCCGGTGCCCATGGTACCCGCTTCGCCCTCGATGCCGAGCACGCGATCGGCGAGCAGCAGTGGCGGCTGGGGCATGCGCACCTGGCGCGCGTGCATGTCTTGCTGGGCGAAGAGCGGGCCGAAGATCTGCGAGATCGCTCCACCGGCGTGGATCTCGAGCGCGGCGCGATCGAAGGTGGGGCCAGTGGGGGTGCGCGGCGGCGGCACACGGCGCACGAGCGGTGCCTTGGGGGCTGTGGCGGGCGGTGTGGGTGTGGGTGTGGGTGCGGCGGCGACGGGCGCTGGGGCGGCCGCGATGGGGACGCGGATTACCGGAGACGGCACCGGGGCGACCACCGATGTCACCAGTGCGACGTGCGCGACAGGAGTAGCCAAGACCTGCGGAGCGGCGACTACTTCGACGCTGCCGCGCAATGCTTCGGCTCCCACGTGACCAGTGGCCCACTGCGCGAGAGGCGCGAGCATGAGGTTGGTGAATCGCGACTGCACGTCGAACTGCTGACGTAGAAACGCGGTGTGCAGTGCCGCGAGCTGCGCGTGATGACCGGCCAGGCTATTCACGGCCGCGATGAATGGCGAGGTGTTGGTGCCGTTCTCGGCGATCTGCGGAGCCACCGCGTGTGGCGCCGGTGCAGGGGCGGGGGCCGCCGCCACGAGCACGGCGGTTGCCGCCGGGGCGACCTGTAGTGTCGACACGGGAGCCGCCATCACCGGCGAGGCGCCCAGCGCCGCGAAACGCGCCGACGCTAGCCGCGGAGCCGGCGCCATGTACTCGCCGGCGCCGTGTGAAGAGCCGTTGTGCGCACCGTTACGCGCGCCGTTCGCTGTGCCATGCGATGCACCGTTCCACGCTCCAGCATGCGTGCCGCTGTGCGCATCGTGTGACGCTGCCGGTGTCGGCACGATGGGCACCGGGGAATGGACAGGCGAGACGTTCGGCATCCGGAGGACGGCGATGGGGTGTGCGGGCAACGACAGCGGCAACGACCGCCCGCCGGGTGACCGGGGCAGGGCCGCATTGGCGCCGCGCAGAGAAGTACGCAACGTGGTGCGCATTGCGTCGAGTTCGACCGGCACGCCGGCCGCGAACAGACGAGCCGCCGCATCAACGGCAAGCAACAGTGACGAGTGGCCGTAGCGGTCTAGCGCGATCGCCACGTGCGGGCGATCGCCGAGTACGTCGGTGATCCACTTGGTGCAACCGGCGTGTGGCCCGTGCTCGATGAATACGCGAATGCCATCGGCATACGCACGCTCCACCAACGCCGGGAAGTCCACCACATGCATGGCCTGCCCCGTAAGCGCGTCGGCCGCGGTCTGCGTCGTTGCCTGATAACTCGAGCGTGTGGCGTGCGTGTAGAAGCGCACTCCGGGCACATCAACGGTGGGCCGCGTGTGCATCGCGCGCCACCGCGATTCGTACTCGTGGGCTTCCGGGCAGTGCATCACGAAATCGTAGCCGGGCGTGCGTACGGCACGTCGGCCAAAGATCACGCCGATCCGTTCGCAGGCCTGCGGATCGCCCGCTACTACCACATCGGTGGGCGAGTTGATGATGACGAGGTGCGCACGTGCCTCGCTCGCCGCGGCGGCCTGCACCTCGGCCACCGGCGCGCGGATGCGCCACGTGGACCACTCGGCGGGCGCATCCTCGGTGAGATTCCACGCCGGACGCAGGCATCGCAGCTCACCGCACAACCAGCGATCGTACACGCGACTGTTGGCGACTTCGTCGCGGAAGTTGTCGAGATCGCCCCACGCATCGAGTGCAAACAGCGAATTGGTCTCGCCCGAGCAGTAGCCGATTGCTGCCGTGGGCCGGAGCCCCAGCAGGTGACGCGTCAGTTCCGCGTGCAGCTGGCTCAGATACGACGCGCCCCAGAGCTTATCCATGGGCGTGCTCTGCAACGTGGGATCGTCGAGGTACACCCATCCGGCGACATCACGCACCGAGTTGGCGCGTGCGGCGAAGCCGTCCACGAGTGTTGGAAACGCCAACGCAAGATCGCGCCCCATGTGCGGATACGCGCCCGCAGCACCGGTGAAGACGAACGAGAGCTCGCCGTCGAGCGCGCCTCGCCCCACGTGAATGCCGTCGTCGATCGTACCGACCGCAGCGGCAGTCGCGGGAGCGCGCAATACCGTGATCGCCCGCTCCACTCGTGTTTCGAACTCCGCGTCGGACTCGGCCACGATCGCCAGCCGAACACCAGTCACGACGTCCGCAGCATCAGAGCGATCGGTGCACTCATCGCGGCGCGTGAGCGCGTCCAGCAACGCCGCCACCGTGTTGGCCGCAAACACCGCCAACCGCGGCTGCGACGTGGGGAACAGCGCAGCCGTTGCGGTCGGTGTTGCCGCCGCGCGCACCGCCAGCGTGCGCGACTGCTGCCCGAGCGCTTCCACCTGCACCTCGGCCACGCGCGCCCCATCACGCGGCAACCACGGCATCGGCCCCATCGCCGACGGCACCGCACGAGCGGCGCACGCTTCGATCGCTGCGGCGACATGCAACAGCCCGGACGCCGCGTGGGCATGCCCCACCCGAGGCGTCAGGCCGGCGTTGGTATCGGTAAGCGCGAACGTGAGGGTGGGCGGTACGGACTGATCTGCCCCATCGGCGTCCAGCAGCGCGAGAATGGTATCGCCGTCGCGCATCGCGTCGGCTTCACGCTTGAGCACCAGCAACACGGCCGCATCACCCGGTACGGCACGGGTGCCGCCAAGCACCGCGTGCGCCGCCGCCTCCGCGATCGGTTCGGCGCACAGATCGACGGCGCCAACCACCGCGGCATCGATCTCGCCCATGCGCAGCGCACGCGCGCCGATGTCGAGCGCACCAATGCCCGAGAGTTCCTCCGACGATACGGTGTAACTCGGGCCGCGGAAGTCGAATTGATGACTGAGCCTGTTGGCCACAATGTTGGGCATGCACCCCACTACCGACGCGGCCGTGAGCGGATCGTTGGCCAGCGAGGCAGGCAGCGCCGCCACCCACGGACGCGCACCACACCAGCGGATCGCATGACGCGCCACTTCGGCGTCGCATTGCATGCCCATGAGCACACTGGTGCGCTCACGCGGCAGCCGATCGAGCACCGCGGTCATCTCCTGTGCCATCGACAGCAACAGCGTCTGCTGTGGCAACGTGGCCTTGAGATCATTGGGTGGGAAACGCAGTCCGGCGGCGTCGAGGGCGATCGTGTCTGTCGTCGCGCCGCGCGCGAGGGCACCGTCGGCGGCTGCACCGATGTTGAAAACGGCATCGGTGAAGCGCGTGCCCGTGGCGCCGGTGCGCACCGACTGCGCGATCACGGCAATCGCACCGCCGCTTGCCGCCACCTGCGCCACAGGGGTCACGCGAGCCGACGCCGCAGGCACCATGTTCGTCCACTCTTCGAGAATCAGATGGGCGTTGTTACCACCGAATCCGAAGTTGCTGATCGCAGCGCGACGCGGCGCGCCACCGGCCGGTGCTTCCCACGGCTCAGCGTCACGTAACAGACGGAACATGCCATCGGCGAGTTCATCGATGGGCGCCTCGGCGGTCCGTGTAGGCGGACGCACCTGATGACGCATCGCCGCCAGCACTTTGATCACCGCCGCAGCACCGGAGGCCGTGATGAGATGGCCGACATTCGACTTCAGCGAACCCACAGGAAGCGCGCGGGCCTCGGTGAACACCTCGCGCATGCTGCGCACTTCGGCGCCGTCACCCACTACCGTACCCGTAGCGTGGCACTCCACCAGCGAAATGTCACGCGGCGACACGCCGCTCTCGGCGTATGCCGCACGTAGCGCACGAACCTGTCCTTCCTCGGCGGGCACCATGAGGCCGCGGCTGCGGCCATCGTTGGACAGCCCGACGCCACGGATAAGCCCAAGAATCTGGCGACCGTTGGCTAAGGCGTCGTCGAGCCGCTCCAATACCAGCAGTGCCGCACCCTGCGCCGGCACGAGGCCGTCGGCGTCGCGATGGAACGGACGGCTCTGTCCCGTGGGGCTGAGCGCGTTGAGCGCCGAGAAGCCGCCATGCAGGAAGAGGTCGTCGGCGTGATTCACACCACCGGCCAGCGCAAGATCCGCGCTACCGTCGTGCAGTTGGTCGCAGGCCAGCTTGATGGCATACAACGACGACGCACACGCCGCATCGATGGCGAAGGCACGTCCACCAAACCCAAGGGCCTGTGCCGCGAGGTGCGCCGGAAAGCCCGACATGTAGCGGTTGCGCGGGTCCTCGTGCGACGTGCGCGTAGGGTCCGCCGCCCACTGCTCGAGCGCGAAGTTTACGAGCCCCGGCGTGGGGTAACTGAGATTGCCAAGCACCAGCGCCGCTCGTGGCCGCGCCTCGTGCAGCGACATCCCGGCGCTGCGTAGCGCTTCACGGGCGGCGTGGAGCGTCCAAAGAAATACCGGGTCGAGGCCACGCAACGTATCGGCCGGTACGGCAAAGCCGTTGTGGTCGAACACACGCTCGAAGCCTTTGACGTGACCACCTACCGTGCTGGCGATCTCGCGGTGCAACTGGGCACGATCGGCGCCGGCATCGATCCGCCACAGATCGTCCGCGGCCGGCGCAATCGCCGACCGCCCTTCGAGAACCAGCGACCAGAGTTCATCTGGTGAGAGCGCGCCAGGCAGAACACAGCCCTGCCCGACGATGGCAATCGGTGCAAACGATGGAGCAGGGGACATCATACGTTGGTGGCAGTCAACACGGTGTTCGTCGTGTTGCCGCTCGGCACTGCATACATCTCCACGCCGACCAGATCCGCAATCGTTGCCCCATCGCTGCCCACGAGCGTGATATCACACACCACACGCTCCGGCGACTGACTGCGCACCAGCAACGCGCAGTGAATCGGGCTCGTCACTACACCACCCGTGTAGCCGATTCGGCCGATACGTAGCGGCAGCGTGGGGCCGAT
>NZ_JBDNFF010000227.1:0-1891 GCF_041689975.1 Gemmatimonas sp. | reverse complement strand
GGAGAAGCTTCAGACCCAATTGACGGAGAATGACCTTGCGCGCATTTTCGGTGGCGCGCATTGCGTCGGGCACCTTCGAGAATGCGAACTCAGTGACGTCCGTATCAAGAAATGGCGCGCGAACCTCGAGCGACGTGAGCATGCTCGCTCGATCGACCTTGACCAGTACATCGTCGACCATGTAGGAGCTATAGTCGACAGCCGTAGCGCGCTGTACCGTGGACGTCCGGTCGCTCATCGCACTGGCGCGATTGAACTCAGGCCCACTTAACGCGTGCCGACCGAGTCCCGCTACGGGTTTGCTCAACGCCTGGCGTTCATCATCCCGGTAAATGCGGCCGGCGTTCGCTATGCTGGCGCCAACGTCTCCGGCAAGTGCGGAGAGAAAACCACGCCCTGGAACTCCCTCGGGAAGAAACCGTGATGCGGCACCCGCTGCCATCGATCGCGCGAACGAAGGGATTCTCTTTCTTAGACGTTCCTGCCGAATGTGTACAGGATAGCGATGGTAACCGCCGAACAGCTCATCGCCGCCATCGCCGCCTATTGCCACCGTAGCGTGTTTCCGGATTTCCTGAGAAACCAGAAACGTCGGAATCATCGACGAGTCTGCGATCGGATCGTCGAATTGCGCCACGAGCGACTGTAACAGCGACGCGTCCGCGGCCTTCGCTTCGAGCTCGATATGCTCCGTGCCCAAGTGGTCGGCCACCATGCGCGCATACGGGCCCTCATCGAACCCGCCGTGTCCCGGAAACCGCGCCGTGAACGTGCGAATACGGCTGCCGCTCACCTCGGCGGCGACAGCGGTCACGATACTAGAATCCACGCCGCCGCTGAGTAGCACGCCAATGGGCACATCGGCCATCAACTGACGCCGTACGGATGCCTTGAGCAGCTCGTGGAGTTCCTCGACCAGCGCCTCGGGATTCGTAGTCGCAGCGGATGGCGCAGTGACAGGCAGCGACCAGTAGCGATCGTGGGAAACGGTACCGTTTGCGAGGTCGATCACCGCGCGACCCGCCGGCGCTACCCGACGGATATCAGTGAACATCGTGTTCTCGCCGGTCACGTAACCGTACGCGAGGTATTCGTTCAGCGACTGTGCTCGCACGCGACGCGGACAGGTCGGGTCGGCCAACAGCGCTTTTGCTTCACTCGCGAACGAGAACTGCTCGGCGTCGATGCGATAGAAGAGTGGCTTCTCCCCAGCGCGATCACGCGCCAGCAATACACGCTGCCTGGATTCGTCGTAAATGGCGAACGCGAACATTCCTCCAAGCTGCTCGACGCAGTCGGTGCCCCATTCGCGGTACGCGGCAAGAATGACTTCGGTATCGGAGTGCGTACGGAATACATGCCCCTTGGCGCGCAAACGATCGCGAAGCTCAACGAAATTGTAGATCTCGCCATTGAAGGTGATGACCGATCCGGTTTCCGTATCGATCATCGGCTGGTGGCCACCGGGCGTGAGATCGATGATCGCCAACCGACGATGTCCAAACCCCACACGGCCATCGTTGGAGCACCAAAGCCCACTCGAATCGGGACCGCGGTGTACCATGGTGTCACGCTGACGCTCGAGCAGCGCGCGGTCCACCGTGCAGCGAAAGCGGATCGTGCCGTTTATTCCACACATAGATCGTTTGGATTAGTGGAGGACAGTCGGCCCGTTATCCGAACACTTCCAGCGCCAACTCGATCCGACCGAACGGCGCGCTGACCTGCACGCCCTGCACTGATCCACGCACCCGCTCCAACGCCTCCCGCGCGATCGCAATACCCTCCGCCAGCGCGTGCTCCTTACTCTTGTCGTTCGCTTTGCGCATACGGTCCAGCACTTCCTTGGGCACCGTTACGCCCGGTACTTCATTCGCCAAAAACTCCGCGT
>NZ_JBDNFF010000226.1:0-26906 GCF_041689975.1 Gemmatimonas sp. | reverse complement strand
GTTCGAACTCATGGTGCTCGGGCGACAGATGCGCGCGCGACTCACGCGACTGCCGAGCGGCGCCGTGTTGACGCTTGATGACGTCACCGAGCTCGCCTCGGCGCAACGCGTGCTGGCCTGGGGTGAGATGGCGCGGCAGGTCGCACACGAGATCAAGAATCCGCTCACGCCGATACGACTGGGGGTGCAGCACCTGCTCCGCGCCTACCGCGACCAACGCGGCGATTTCGGCGAGATCCTCGATACCAACGTGTCGCGCGTGCTGGCCGAGATCGATCATCTCGACGAGATCGCGCGGGCCTTCAGTCGCTACGGCACCGCGCCGGAGGATCGTCTGCCTGCCGTGCCGGTGGATGTCGCGGCGGTCGTGCACGACGTGATGGCGCTCGAACGGTTGGGTGAGGACGGCGAACGCGAGGCCGGTGTTCGTTGGAACATCGAGGCGCCTGAACCCGGTGCGGAACCGGTGGTCGCGTTCGCCCAGCAGGACGAACTGAAGGAAGTGCTGCTCAATGTGCTCGAGAATGCCCGACTGGCCGATGCCGGGACGGTCTTGGTGCATGTCGAAGGGACGGCCACCCACGTGGTGATCGACGTGTCAGACGACGGCACGGGGATCACCGCAGATGTGCTGCCGCAGGTATTCGAACCGCACTTCTCGACGCGGACCAGCGGCAGTGGTCTGGGGTTGGCGATCAGCCGCCGGTTGATCGAAGGGTGGGGTGGGACGATCGGCCTGACGAGTACGCCGGGCGCCGGCACGACGGTCCGCCTTACGCTTCGACGCGCCACTCGCACATGACTTTGCTCCGGTCGTTAAACTGTCTGTCATGAGTCAGTTCGCGCCTTCTCCCGACCATCGGCCAACGACGTCGCCGGCTCCGCATCTCGAGGCGTGGTCGCTGCCCCCCGGCTGGTCGTGGGGACACGAGGCAATTCAGCGCGAGTATCGGCATTATCAGGAAGTGATCGACGCGCTCGGTCGTTCACTCTCGCTGGTGAGCGCGCCAGACTCGAGTCACGACGAGTGGCTGAAGAACGAAGCACGCGCCTTGGCGCACCGGAATCATCCATCGATTCCGACGACCTACCACTACTGGGCCTCCTATCAGGAGAGTCGTCGTGGCCCGGGGTACCTCCGCCGTTGGATCGGTGGGGAAACTGTATTGTCGCGCGTCACGCGGCTCGGGCCAGAGGCGATTCCGTTCGCGATGCAGGTGCTGCGCGAGGCAGGAAGTACGCTGGCCTACCTGCACGACACCGGTGCGTCACACGGGGCGATCTCGGCGAGTACGATTTGGCTGACCCCCGGCGGGCGATTGTGGGTGTTGGGGTGGGAATGGGTATTGCCGCGTGATCAGCGTCCGGTCGGACTCCGACCCGACCCGGCGTATACGCCGTGGCCTCCTGAGTGGTCGGCCACTGATTGGCGCCCCACACCGGCGTCGGATCAATGGCAGTTGGCGGCGATGCTGTTCACGATGCTGACGGGCGAGACCCCGCCGGAGCATGGTGTGCCCCCGATGTCGCTGCTGCGCCCGGAGTGTCCGCAGGCGCTGGCCGCCGTGTTGGAGCGTGCCCTCGCCCCCAGGCCCGACGACCGGTTCCCGACTATCGCGGCGATGCTGCGAGACATGGACCGGCATGTGTCGGTGCGTCAGATGATGATTGCGCCTGAAGGCGACGAGTTGCCGCTCGCGCTCAACTCGGCCGAAGCGCGTCTACGCTGGGCCACGGCCGACGACTACGAGATCCTGTCGCCGCTGGGAGGCGGCATGTTCGGTAGCGTATGGCGTGCCCGTGATCTCGCGCTGTCGCGCGAGGTCGCCATCAAGGTGCTCCATCCGCACATCGCGAAGGATGACTCGGCCGTGGCGCGATTTCGCCGCGAGGCACGACTCGCGGCGCAGCTTGCGCACGCGGCGATCGTGCCGATCTACGATACTGACAGTCGTGGCGACATCGTGTGGTACACGATGGAGTTGGCGGAAGGCGGGTCGGTGGCCAGTCTCGTGTCGCGCAGCGGGCCGCGCCAGTTCGAAGAAATTGCGCCGCAGGTGGATGAGGTGCTCGAAGCGCTGCACGCCGCGCATACGAGCGGCATTATTCACCGGGATCTGAAGCCGGAAAACATTCTGATCGATCGGTACCGCCGGTGGCGAATCGGTGACTTTGGCATTGCGTACGCCCTCGGGGAAGGGCGTGCCGGCACGTCGGGTACACCGTCCTTCGCCGCACCCGAGCAGCTGCTGGGTGAGGCGCAGGGGCCGGCCACCGACTGTTATGCCCTGGCGAGCATTGTGTACTTCGTGATCACCGGGCATGCGCCGTTCGGCGACGGTCCGGCGGAAACGATTCTGGCTCAGCAGCTGTCTGGTAATCTCGCGGCGCGGCTCGAGGAAGATGAATTCCCCGAGGCGCTCGGTGGTTGGCTGCTGCACGGACTCGCGGCGCGCGTCGAAGATCGGTTTGCCGACGCACGCGAAATGCGCATTGCCTGGCGACAGGTGGTGCGTGTGACGCGACGCGCTGAAGATCAGCGTCCGTGGTGGCGGCGTCTTATCGGAGGGCTTCAGGAAGACGAGCCCGTCGAACCGCCTTCGGGTTGGTGAACTCGCGGAATCCGAGTGGGCCCAGTTCGCGGCCCATACCGGATTGCTTCACGCCGCCGAACGGATAGCGCGGGTCCGACACTACCATCTCGTTCACGAAGACCATGCCCACGTCGAGTGCTTCGATGCACTGCGTGGCGACCACGGGATCGCGCGTCCAGACGCTGGCGCCCAACCCGAAGGGTGTGTCGTTGGCCTTCGCAATTGCGGCCGCCACGTCGGCCACGCGGAACACCGATGCAACCGGACCGAACAGCTCTTCACGCGACGCCGGGGCATCGTCGGGGATGTCCACGAGGACCGTGGGCGGATAGAAGAAACCAGCGAGTCCTTCCGTGGAGCCGCCCACGAGGGCACGAGCACCGGCGGCGATCGAATCCTGCACTTGTTTGACAAGACCGTCGCGTACGCTCTCGGTGGCGATCGGTCCGATTTGTGTCGCTTCATCGCGCGGATCGCCCACGCGTAACGCGCGCATGCCATCCACGAAGCGCGCCAGAAACTCGTCGTACACCGCGTCGCACACGATGAAGCGTTTCGCGGCGATGCAGGACTGTCCGGAGTTCACGGTGCGCGCGGCAACTGCCTGTGCGGCGGCCAGTGCGATGTCGGCGTCGGGGAGCACGATGAAGGGATCGCTGCCGCCAAGTTCGAGCACGACTTTCTTGAGATGTGTTCCCGCTACCGACGCGACATGTCGGCCGGCGCGATCGCTGCCCGTGAGTGTGACACCCGCAATGCGCGCGTCGGCAATCACACCATCGAGTGCCTCCACCTCGATGAATGCCATGTGACACGGCGCATCGGGTACGGACGCATCGTCGGCCCGAGCGGCGGCCCGTGCTGCGGCGAAACAGTCATCGAGTAGCCGTGCACCACCGGGCACCGAACCGGCCGGCTTGATCAGGACGCCATTGCCGGCGAGCAGCGTGGGCACGGCAAATCGCAGCGCCTGCCAGTACGGGAAATTCCACGGCATGATGGCCAGCACGGTGCCGAGTGGCGCATACTGAATGCGCACATCACTGATGGCGTCGTGCACGATCACGTCGTCGGCGAGTGCGGCCTGCGCGAGTGCCGGCGCCTGTTCGCAGAGCGATACGCACTTGTCGACTTCGGCGCGGGCGGCCACGATCGGCTTGCCCATCTCGAGCGAGAGCCACTCGGCGAGTGCCTCGCGATGCGCATGCAACGCAACACCGAGCGCCTGCACAAAGCGCGCACGTCGTGCGTGATCGGTGCGACGCCACTGTTGTTGCTCGCGATGCACGCGTTCGATCAGCGCGCCACGTTCGCTCGGGGAGAGCGGCGGAACTTCGTGCAAGGCGACGCCGGTCGCCGGATTCACTGCGCGGAATGTCATACACAAAACCTCGGCGGCTGCCCCCACGGGGGTCAAGCGCCGAGGTGAGCCGTACTGGTGTGCCGATGCGGAACGCCAACGAGCTGATGGCGATTTGCTTACGCGGCGTGCGTGGGAAGAAAAGTCCCGCTCACGGCAGGTCCGGTGTTGGCCATCTGCGGTAACATCGTGGCGGAGAGCGCGGGCGACATGGGCGGTGCGGCATTCGGGAGCGCCATGGCAGCGGCCCGCGCCATCGCGGCGACCTCGGCCGGGACCGACATCGGCGCAAGACGCGGCGACGGTCGCGGCGTACGATGCTGTTGGCGCGCTTCGACCACCTTCGTCATCTGCCGACGACGCTTGCGCGCACACAGGAGTTGGTCGGCGCGCGCAAGCAGCTCGCTCACCGACGCCGTGTCACTGGGACGGACGCGCGTATGTCCTACCGTCAGCGAGAGTGGCATCGGCAACTCGCCCGACGCATTGAACAGGGCGAGGCGTTCGTCGAGTCGCTTCTGGATCGCACGGGCACCCATGCCATCGGCGTCGAGCGCGAAGATGGTGAACTCGTCACCGCCCATGCGCGCAACCACGTCGCAGTCACGAACGGTGTTCTGGAGCAGCCGGGACACGGCTACCAGCGCACGATCGCCGGCGGCGTGGCCGTGGCTGTCGTTGAGCAGCTTGAAGTCGTCCATGTCGACGTACATGACCACCGCGTCTTTGCCATGGCGGCGCGCAATGCGTAGATGCTGTTCGGCGAGGGCCATGAAGCCGCGACGGTTGTACAGTCGCGTGAGATCGTCGGTCAGACACGCCTTCCGCAGGCGGAGCTCATCACGCTTGCGCGACGACACATCGCGCACCGTGACGGCCAGTCCGTCGGTCGTCGGTGCGGCCTGATGAAAGAGCCAACTCGCGGCCACGGCGCGACGGTCCACACGGAGCTCCTCCACGACGGGGGTGCGCAACGTGATCGCATCGACGTAGCGCTCGAACAGCATGTCGGCCATCGGCGTCGGCAGCTCTTCACGAATGCGACGTCCGACCAGCTGATCTCGTGTGCGGTACAGGGTCGCGGCGCCGCTGCTGTTCACATCGGCGATCTCGAAGTCGGTGATCTCACCCGCTGCGGTACGCACTGCGCGCAGCAGAAACATACCGTCTACATTCGACTGCATCGCGTCTTGCAGGCGGCGCACCCGATCGCGCAGCGAGTCGTCCTCCTGCATTCGCTGCAGCAGTTCGCGGTGCAGCAGACGCCAGCCGGCGATCGCGATGATGAGCGCCGCAGCCGACAGCAACGGCGCCGCATTCACGAAGCTGGGTACGGCACCAAACGACGCGCTGGCCGATAAGCCGACCGCCGCGAGCGCGAGGATGGTGATGACGCCCCAGAACGGGGTGCGAACAGCGAGACGATCGGACATGAACGGAGGGGTTGATGCTTGTCGGGATTCCGGAACCGCCATCGGTCCGAGGGAGTTCCCGCCCACGTCGCACCGTACGTGTGGCACCCCTCACCTACGCAACCTGCATGCCGCTCATCCATATCGGCGCAGCCGACGGGCTGCGTGTGACCATAAATGTGAGATAAGTCACTGTCTCGCTTTGTGTTACCGCGCTGACAGCGGGTTCGATGGAAACTCGGTGCACCAAGCAAGCCGGCAGGCTTTGCCGGTCTATACGTCCGGTCCCATGCGGGAAATCCCGCCGGGATTCGTGCGGAATTTCTTGCCGAGTGGTTTAGTCGGCGCCCAGCAGCAGTCGTGTTTCGATGGCTTCATGCCTGGCTTCACTGGCCGGGTCGCGGCGCAGCAGCGACACCACAATGCCGGTCGCGAACGACAGCGGTATGGTGACCAGTGCCGGATTCTTGAGCGGGAAGATGGCAGTGGCGTGGTGCAGCAGGTCGATCTGCACGGCCGGCGACAGCGCGATCAGTACGAGCGTGGAGGTAGCCCCCACAATCATGCTGCTGGCGGCGCCGGCCGTCGTGGTGCGTCGCCAGAATACGCTGAGCACCAGCGCCGGGAAGTTTGCGCTGGCCGCGATCGCGAAGGCGAGTCCCACCATGAACGCGACGTTCTGCCCCTTGAAGGCGATACCGAGCGCCATCGCCACGAGGGCCAGCACCACGGTGGCGATGCGCGCGACTTTGATCTCCTCGCCAGGCTTGGGATGTCCTTTCCGAATGACACTGGCCCAGATGTCATGCGAGATCGCCGCCGCGCCGGAGAGGGCGAGGCCCGCCACGACCGCCAGAATGGTGGCGAAGGCGACGGCGGCGATGAACCCGAAGAACGCTCGTCCACCCAGTAACTCGGCCAGCATAGGCGCTGCCATGTTGCCGCCCGCGTCGATCGCTTTGATCGCTTCGGGCGTTACGAGCACCATGGCGCCGAAGCCGAGTATGAACGTCATGAGGTAGAAGAGGCCGATCAGTCCGGTGGCGATGAACACCGAGCGTCGCGCCGTGCGGGCATCGGGTACCGTGTAGAAGCGCATGAGGATATGCGGCAGGCCGGCGGTCCCGAACATCAGGGCCATGCCCAGCGAGATCGCGTCGAGTGGATTGCTGACCAGTTTTCCCGGGGCGAGCACACCGGAGCCGTACTTGGCCGCCGCGGCGGCGAACAAGGCGCGCGGATCGAAGCCGAACTTGGCCAGCACCATGATGGCCAGCGTGGCCGCCCCACCGAGCAGCAGCACCGCCTTCACGATCTGCACCCACGTCGTGGCCAGCATACCGCCGAACAGCACATACGCCATCATCGCGCAGCCCACGATCACCACGGCCGTTTCGTATGGAATGCCGAAGAGCAGGCGAATGAGACTGCCGGCGCCGACCATCTGCGCAATGAGATAGAACGCGATCGTGGCCAGCGTGCCGATCGTGGCACTGATCCGTACGGGCATCGGATCGAGCCGGGACGCGACGACATCGGCGAAGGTGTATCGACCGAGATTGCGCAGCGGTTCGGCAATCAGAAACAGCACCACGGGCCAGCCCACGAGCCAGCCGGTGGAGTAGATCAGCCCATCGAACCCGCTGGTGGACACGAGTCCGGCGATGCCCAAAAACGACGCCGCGCTCATGTAGTCTCCAGCGAGCGCAAAGCCGTTCTGCCCGGCGGTGACCGATCGCCCGGCGGCATAGAAATGATCGGGGGTCTTCGTACGCCGGGCCGCCCAATACGTGATGCCGAGGGTGATGGCGATGAAGACGGCGAAGAAGCCGATCGCCACCGGATCCGGAGTGCCGAGCGTCATCGGGCGCCTCCCGGTGGTTGGCGAGCGGCGGTTTCGGAGCCCGGCATCGCGCGGAGCGCAGCGAGCGCTGGATCGTAGACCCGGTTGGCCCACTGCACGTAGATCAGGGTGAGCACCCAGGCGGACACGATGACCAGTACGCCGAGGACGATGCCGAGGGACAGGCCATCGCTGACGAGGCCTCCGAGCAGGGCCGGGCGATAGGCCACGAGCAGAATGAAACCGAAGTAGACCCCGACCATCAGCAGAGTCAGCACCGCGGCCACCCGCCAGCGGGTGCGAGCGAGGGTGCGGGTAGCAGTGATCTGCGCGTCGCGCGCAACATCGGCAGTCGGAGAAGGCGTCATGGCGCGCGAAGGTACGGTCAGGGCATCTTACGCGGTAGAGTCCCGCGGTCGTTCGGTCCCCCTCATCTCTTCTCATACCTCGCATCACGTGACACAGCGCATGGGCATCGCGTTGGGCAGCCTCATCTCGGGGCTGGTCGCGCTGTATCTGCACCTCTGGAAGCTCGGCCTTACCGGTGCCCTCGGCTGCAGCACCGCCGGAGGCTGCGAGTACGTGCAGGGTAGCCGCTACGGATCGTTTTGGGGGGTCGACGTGGCCCTTATCGGCGCGGTCGGCTACGCGATGCTGTTCGCGGCGGCGACGATCGGCACGATGGCGAAGTACGAAGACGAGACGTGGCCGAATACGCTCATGCAGCTGATGATCTGGCCGGCGGTGCTGTTCACGCTCAGGCTCAAGTACGGCGAGTTCATCGTGCTGAAGGGTTTCTGCTCGTGGTGCGTGGTCTCAGCGGTAACGATCACCCTCTGCGCGGTTCTGGTTACGCTCGACCGGAAGCGTCTGGCCAAGGCGTAAGCGCCGGGCAGCCGGACTAGGGAACGTCCTGATCGCCGACCATGACAGCGTACCAGTGCTTCATCTCGTCGGGAATCGGGTAGCCGGGGAGCGTGCGCACCACGCGTCCGTTGCGATCGATTGCCACGAAGGTGGGCGTTCCGGGGTAACGGAACGTGAGCAGCACTTGATCGGAGCTGCTGGCCGGCCCGATGAGCTGCGCGCCGGTGAGCTTTTCTTTGGCGAGCATGGCGACACCCTCGCCGGCCCCCTCGAGCGTGAGCAGCTTGAGACGCGGCAGTGGACGTCCCGCGGACATCACGCCCAGATCCTTGAGCGCGCGCTTGCACCAGCTGCAGGTGCGCGAACTGATCATCAGAATGGCCGGTTCACCCTTGGTGTGCAGGGGAATCACTTTGCCATTCAACGCGGTCACCTTGAAGGTGCCGATGGCCTGATCAGCCGTAGGCGCGGTGGATGGCGCGGTGTCGGTACCCGCCACGACGCCGTGATCGGCCAGTAGATTGACCACATCCTTTTCGGCGGTCGCGCGCTTGGCGACCATCACGGTACACGCGAGCGCGACCAGTACAATGGCCAGCGTGCTGAAGCTGATGCTGCCGCGAGGAGTACGTGCCGGTGCCGACATACCTGTAATATACCCCGTCCTGGATCGAATGACGCTGCCGACCGGTTCGCCCGATGCAAAGCTCGGCTCACTCGATGTAGACGCGTATCTCACCGATCCGTCGCGCAAGCAGGCGTTCGTGACGCCGATGTTCGACATCATCGCCCCGCGCTACGACGCGTTCACGCGCCTGTTCTCACTGGGGATGGACGCGGGATGGAAGCGACGCGCCATTGCCGCGGCGATCGCGGTGGCACCGACGGCCCGCCGTCTGCTCGATCTGGCCAGCGGTACGGGTGACGTGGCCGCGCAACTCGCCCGCGCCGTTCCACGGGCCACGGTGACGGCACTCGACGCGTCCCCGCGCATGATCGACGCGGCGCGCGAGCGACTGCGCACGATCGACGCCGACGTGTCGGCGCGCGTGACGCCGATGGTGGGCGACATGATGGCGCTACCGCAGGAGCGCGCCAGCGTCGATGTGGTGAGCGCGAGCTATGGTGTGCGCAACGTACCCGATCCGGCACAGTGCGTGCGCGAAATGGCGCGCGTGCTACGGCCCGGCGGCGCGCTCGTCACGCTCGATTTCTACCGCCCGGGCTTCGCACCGTGGCGCGCGTTGTTCCTGTGGTACTTGTCGGTGGCCGGCAATCTCGTGGGCTGGTTCTGGCACCGCGATCCGATCGTGTACGGCTACATCGCACGCAGTATCCGGGATTTCATGACGGCCGACGAATTCTCGGCGCTGCTGCGGCGGGAAGGATTCGAAATCGTCAGCGTGAAGCGGTATCTGTTCGGTGGGATTGCGCAGCATGTGGCGCGGCGGGTTGCGTAAGGTCTGGCATGGTGGGTGTGCTTGCGGATGGCGCCGTGTTTCGCTGATGGTTGGCTGGTTCACGCGAAGCTCGCGGAGAACGCGAAGGCTCGCGAAGAACAGCAACAGAATTGAGAAAGAAACGCTGTTCTTCGCGTCTCTTCGCGTTCTTCGCGGACTTCGCGCGAATGGTTTGCTCTGTTACTGCGAGCCGTACTCCGTCGAAGCAACGGCCGTCGCCATAATCCAGCGGTCGTCGAGTACGTACTGCGCACGGACGGAGATCTCGCCGTTCGCCAACTCCGGCAAAAGCAATGAGACCGCGACCGTGCTCTCGTCAGTGAAACGCAACGCGACTTCGGTGAAGCGCACGTAGCGCTGCACCGAAGGGTCGATCGCCTTGTAGATCGCTTCCTTGATGGCGAATGACAGAATCACGCGTTCGCGTTGCGCGAGCGGATCGTGATCGAGCAGCGACAGCGCGTCGAGTTCGTGTGGCGTGAGAATGCGCCGGGCTATCGAGGGCCGCGCGAGGTCGCGCTCGGTGGGCCGGTGCTCGAGATCGACGCCCACGTGCAATGACGTACCAGCCGGAACTGCGGAGCGCGGCAGCATCGACGCGAGTGCGGCGTCATGCTTGTGGCTTACCGAGCCCGCCACCATTGGGGGCAGTACCGGCGCGCCACGTTCCGTACGAAGAATCGGGACGTGGGCATCGAGCGGCGAGAGCGTATGGCGCAACGCCGCGCGCATGGCGAGCCGGCCCGCGACGAAGGTCGCGCGTCGGGCCGGGGGCATGGCCTCGACCAGCGCGGCTTCGTCGAAATGCAGTCGGGCATCTGTCACCAATGCCGGGAGCCAGCGGCTCGTGTCGGCATCCAACATCACCGGCACGTCGACGCGCGCCAACATCAAGGCCGACGGCGCGTCCCTGGGGGGCGGCACGAACTGCGGTGCCGGCCAAAGTAGTGCTGAGGGACCAGTGGTCACGTCGGACATCGTGAAATCTACCCGAGATTCCCTGCGGTCGGTCGCGTGATTCGCGTGCAATTCTTTGCGCGCACGTTCAGCTTTCAGGGGTGACTACGCCACTTCGCTCCGAATCGACGGCACGCGCATCGGACGACTCGCGTCTGGTGACGCCCGCGCAGGCTTGGTACGCCGTCGCGATCCTCACGATCGCGAACGTGTCGGGTTTCGTCGATCGACAGATCCTCTCGTTACTCGTCGAGCCGATCAAGCGTGATCTTCGGGTCACGGACACCCAGGTCAGCTTGCTCATGGGGCTCGGCTTCGTCGTGTTCTACTCGTTGCTCGGGCTGCCGATCGGACGATGGGTCGACCGCGGACACCGCCCGCGGATTGTCGCACTCGGGGCGATGGTGTGGAGCGTAATGACAATGCTCACCGGCACGGCTCGCAGCTATGGGCATCTATTCCTCGCCCGTATCGGCGTGGGCGCGGGAGAGGCCACGCTTGGTCCGGCCGCCGTCTCGATCATTGCTGGTCAGTTTCCGCCACGACGACTTGGCGTGGCGATGAGCACCTACATGATGGGCACGTTTCTCGGATCGGGTGTGGCGTACGCGCTCGGCGCGTATGTCGTTGGACGCGTGGACAAGCCGGGGCTCGTGGCCGTGCCGATAATCGGCGATGTGTTTCCTTGGCAGTTGGTGTTCTTCGTTGTCGGGTTGCCGGGTCTCGTGGTGGCGCTGCTCGCGCTGACCATTCGGGAGCCGCGCGCCTTGAGCGTGGGTGGGGAATCATCCGCACCTGAGAAGCAGGCTCCGTTTGCCGATGTGATCGTCTATCTACGCACCAATGCGCGCACGCTCGGTGCGCTTTCACTCGGATTCGCCTGCTCGGCATCGGTGAACTACGGCGTCGGAGCATGGCTCGCCACGTTTCTGATTCGTACACATGGGTGGACGGTGCAGGAGGCGGGTACACTGCAGGGCGTCCTCACGTTCACGATCGGGCCGCTCGGTGTGATGCTCGGTGGTCGCCTGACCGACCGCTGGTCGCAACAAGGACATATCGATGCCCCGCTGCGCGTCGGGATGCTCGGAGCACTCGGCATGCTGATTTTCGCTGGACTCTATCCGATCGTGCCCTCGCCGCTGCTCGCGGCAGCACTGCTGGTTCCTGTGAATATCTTCGCCGCCATGCCGTGGGGCGCCGCCAACGCGGCCGTCGCGGAAGCGATGCCGCCGCGTATGCGCGGACAGGGGAGCGCGATGTATCAGCTCGTCGTGAACCTGCTGTCCGGCGCGCTCGGTCCAACCGCCGTCGCGTTGCTCACCGACAAGGTGTTTCGCGATCCGCTCGCAATTCGCTACTCGCTCTCGCTGTCGGCTGTCTTCGGCATGTCGCTCGCCATCGCGCTGCTCGCATGGGGGCGACCGGCATTCAGCGCAACGGTTCAGCGTCTCCGCGCAGAAGCCGACGCGGCCGCTTAGCGCCGGATCCGGTTCACCGCGCTCGTGACTACGTTGCCGGCCAACAAGCCGGCTGCCAGCGAGATGCCGATGATCGCCACACGAAATCCCGTGGCGATGCCCATTTCAACATCCTGACCCAGCATCGACTGCATGCTGCGCAATCCGATACTGCCCGGCACCAGAATGAGCAGGCCCGGCACCTGCGTCACCATCGAAGTGCGCCGCTTGAAGCGCGCGAACAGATTGCTGCCGGCGCTGACTACGAAGGCGCCGAGGAAGGCACCGAGCTGCTCGCCAACCGATGCGCCCGCGAACTTGGACACGAGGTAGGCGGCACCGCAGGCCACGACGATGCTACCGATGTCGCGCCGTTGTGCGCTGAGCAATACCGCGAACGCGAGCGGCGCGACCAGCAGCGCGATCCACTCGGTCCACCCCGGGAGCGCGTCTCGTGACAACGCGCCACGCAGCGAGGGCAGGGCCTCGTGCAACATCGGCCCCAGCGCGTCGCCGGTTTGCGCGCCCAGCGCGAGGCCGAAGCCGAGCCCGAGGAACACGACAATCGCTCCGCTCAAACGCGCGGTACCCGACGCGAGATGTCGGGTGGACAGCTCGGTGAGCGCCACCGTGAAGGTGAGCCCGGGCAGCAATACCACGAGCCCCGCCAGCGACGTGGCAAAGCCACTGCGTGTGCCCATGACGCCATCGATCGTGAACGCCACCGCCGTGACCACGAACGCCGCCAGCGGTTCCGTTACGTGCCGGGTGCTTTCCCGGCGAATTGCCAGCAGTGCGATCACTCCGGTGAGCAGCCCGAGGAACGACGCCGTGAGCACGTCGCCCACGCGCACTTTCAGGAAGCACGACACCGCCGCCGACGAACAGACGAAGGCAAACAGCACCAGCCACTGTGGGTAGGGCGGCGGTTGCTGGTCGAGCGCCTCGACCTGGCTCAAGCCTTCGGCCGGTGAGAGCGTGCCCTCGATCACGCCGCGCGTGATGTCGCCCAACGTGGAAAGGTGCCCAAGATTCGGCTCCCCCGGCTCCACGCGCAGCAGCGACACACGTTGGTCGTCGAGATTGCCGATCCCCACCATGATGCTGGTCGGGGTCGAGAAAAACTCGGCCTCGAGTCCTAGCCGTCTGGCCGTGATAACAAGGGCCGTCTCCAATCGGTGCGCCGGCGTGCCATGCTTGTGGAGGGCCCGCGCCAGCTGCAGCAGGAACCGACGTGACACCGCCGAATGTCCACCGGTCGATCCCATTGGCACGTCCAAGGGGTTGTCGGCCGCGTTCAGGGCGTCGGGCAGGGTAAGGCGGACCATACTGCGGAGCGTAGGGGAAGCCGACGTGGGGCGCAACGGCTTATCTTTTACGGGTACGGGCAGCGGGACCCGATCCTGCGCCTCATCCGTCGTTACGCGGACCGTGTCCGCTCTTCCCTCGAAACTCATGCGCCAATCTTTGCTGTCCGTGACTCGCTCTTCCATCCGACGCCTCATTGCTCTGCCTGTGCTCGGTGCGTCCGCTCTGCTGAGCGCCTGCGGTAGCGACAGCACGGCGCCCAACATCCCGTCCAATCCCGCCGTCGAGACGTACGCGTCATCGCTCGGCGTGACCATCGCGAACATGACGCGGCGAAGTGACAACCTGTACGTGCAGGATCTCGTGGTTGGTACCGGCGCCGAAGCGGTGACTGGACGCGTGGTTCGTGTGACGTACACGGGATGGCTGATCAACGGCAGTCGGTTCGATACGAACGTAGGCGGATCGGCGTTCAGCTTCACGCTGGGCGCCCAGCAGGTGATCGCGGGCTGGGACCAGGGCGTGCTCGGCATGAAGGTGGGTGGCAAAAGAAAGCTCGTGATCGGCTCGGTGCTCGGGTATGGCCCCCAAGGTCAGGGCCCGATTTCGGCCAACGCCACGCTCGTATTCGATGTGGAAGTCCTCGGCGTGCAGTAAGCTCTTAACTACCCCCTACTCCCTACTCCGTACTCCCGACCGTACGACTCATGATCCCACGACTCCTCTCGGCGCGCGCGCTCGCCGCGGTCACGGCGTTGAGTGCTGCGCCACTGCAAGGACAAGCGGCCACCGAGCGTTTCGACATCCTGATCGCCGGCGGGTCGGTGCTCGACGGCACGGGGCGCGCGGCTCAACGGCTCGACGTTGGTATCCGGGGTGATCGCATCGTGGCCATGGCGCCGTCGCTCCCGCGAGCGAGCGCCTCACGCGTGATCGACGCGACGGGGCGCACCGTGTCGCCGGGCTTCATCGATCTGCATGCGCATCTGGAACCGTTGCTACAGTACCCGCTCATGGAGAGTGCGCTGCGGCAAGGCGTCACGTTGGCGCTAGGTGGACCCGATGGCGGCTCACCGCTGCCGTTGGCGCCGTATCTCGATTCGGTGCGCACCGCGACGATCGGAATCAATGTGGCGTACCTCGTAGGGCACAACGACGTGCGTCGTGCGGTGCTCGGGATGGCGGCGCGCGCGCCGAATGCGGCCGAGCTGGCGCGCATGAAGCAGATGGTCGCTACGGCCATGGGGCAGGGCGCCTTCGGTCTCAGTACCGGCTTGCTGTATCTGCCCGGCACGTACTCGAACATCGAAGAAGTGATCGCGCTGGCGCAGGTGGCGAGCGATAGCGGCGGCATCTACACGTCGCACTTGCGCAAAGAGGGCATCGGCTTGCTGGACGGTGTGGCTGAGGCGCTCGAGATCGGGCGACGGGCGCACATTCCGGTAGTGCTTACACACCACAAGGCGGTGGGCCAGCAGATGTGGGGCAAGAGTACGATCACGCTGGCCATGGTCGACAGCGCGCGAAAGGCCGGTACCGACGTGATGGTGGATCAGTATCCGTATACCGCGACGCATACCGGCATCGGGGTGCTGGTGCCGAGTTGGGCGATGGCCGGCGGCGACGCGGAATTTCGTAAGCGGCTGGCGGTGCCGGCGCTCAAGGACAGTATTGTGCGCGGCCTTGTCGACAACATTCTCAACGATCGTGGTGGCGGTGATCTGGCGCGCGTGCAATTCTCTCGCGTGGCGTGGGACAGGAGTCTCGAAGGGAAAACGCTGAAAGACTGGGCGGCGCGTCGCAAACTCGCACCCACGCCGGAGAACGGTGCCGCGCTCGTTTTGGAAGCTATGTTGAACGGCGGTGGCAACGCGATTTATCATGTGCTCGACGAACAGGACGTGCGTCGCATCATGGTGGCACCCTTCACGATGATCGCCAGTGATGGACGCCTCTCGAGCCCCGGCGACGGCCACCCGCATCCGCGCGCCTACGGCACCTTTCCGCGCGTGCTCGGCGAGTATGTGCGCAATCAGAAGTTGCTGTCGCTGGAGACGGCGATTCACAAGATGACGCAGATGCCGGCAGGGCGACTCGGGCTGACCGATCGCGGCGTGCTGAGGGTGGGCAACGTGGCCGATGTGGTGGTGTTCGACGCGGCCACGGTGAAGGACATGAGCACGTTTGCGGCGCCGCATCAGTATCCGGTGGGGATCGAGACGGTGGTCGTGAACGGCACCGTGGCGGTAAGCGGCGGGAAGGCGACGGGGGTACGGGCGGGGCGCGTGGTGCTGCGGAACGCGAAATAAGTTTCGGCGTGAACGCGCGACTAAGCCTGATGACGGTGGTGATGCTCACCGCCTGCGGGGGCGACGTTCGAGGCGAGCACGCCGGTGGTTCGCCCAACGGTGCTGGAGCGTTTTGCGCACGACTCGTTGGCGTACACACAGGGGCGGCTGCTCGACGGTGAGCGCCTGTTCGAGGGTACCGGTCTCGAAGGCCAATCCGACGTGCGTGAAGTCGCGCTGCGGACCGGACGCGTGATCAGGCATACCGCGACGCCCGACGCCGCGTTGGGCGAAGGCATCGCGGTGCTGAACGGTCGATTGTACCAACTCGCGCGGCGTCGCGGCCGCGGTACGGTGTACTCGCTGGCAGACCTGAGTATTGTCGACCGCGTGTGCTATGACGGCGAGGGGTGCGGGTTCGCGACCGACGGAACGAGCCTGTATCAGAGCGACGGCACATCGACGGTTCGTGTGATTGCACCGCTCACGTACAAGGTGACGCGCACGTTCGACGTGCGCGAAGCAGGCCAGCCGGTGCGATGGCTGAATGAACTCGAGTGGGTGAAAGGCGAGCTGTGGGCGAATGTGTATCAGACGAACTCAATCGCGCGCATCGATCCGACCAGCGGTGTGGTGAAAGGCTGGATCGACGTGAGCGAGCCGCTTACGCCTGAGGAGCGCACGTTGGTGGGTGCGCGCGGCGGGACGGCCAACGGGATTGCGTATGACAGTACGACCGATCGGGTCCTGCTCACGGGCAAGCTGTGGCCGTCGCTGTTTGTGGTAACGGTTCCGCAGTAGCGGAGTATTCGTTGAGCGCTAGCGGCGCGCGAGTAGGGGGACTAAAGATCTGGAACCCTCGCACGACTGCTCGCCCTCCTTGGCAACCAGGCTAGAACAGGTCGGCGTGTGTCCCCGTTCGCACGAACACAATTTCATTGTTCGGCGCGTAGTGCCAGATGAGCAAGAAATCGGTCTCGACGTGGCACTCCCAGTGCGCTTTGTACTGCCCACCCAACGTGTGCGCCCGGTAAATGGGGTCGAGCGTATTGCCGTCAATGAGCGTTACCATCACTCGACCCAAGTGTTCGATGTCCCAACCGCGCTTCCGGGCCCGCTTTCGATCTTGTTTGAACTGACCCGTAAAGCTCGGCGTGTACACGGGTCAATCGTCGGCGTCGAGCTGAGCGAGCAGCGACTTCACGTCACTGGCCCGAGTCACGCGTCCTGCTTCGGCGTCCACCATCGCAGCCCGCGTGGCGGCGTTCGGGAGCGCCACCTCGAATGGCAATGCGTGCCGCAGCGCGATCTGTTCGTAGAACATGCTGATCGCGGCAGTCGGGGATATGCCGAGCTGTGCCAAGACATCCTCAGCATCGTGCTTGAGGGTAGGCTCTACCCGGGCGCGTACGGTTGCCGACTTGGCCATGCGGTGCTCCTGAAATGGGAATCGCTTCACTGCTATCTGAATATGTAGCCCAATCGGGCTACGTACAACTTCCGATCGATCATACGCGGTCCTGTGTCCGCGGTGCGTGGCTGGAGGCGGCGGCGTTCCCAAGGACGCTTGGCGCAGACGAGCCGCCGCTGTCAGTCAGTCGTGCGGAAGCCGACGAAGCTGGAAAGACGCATTCCTGAGGTACTGCCAACTGCTTAGGAAGCAGGGAGGAGGGAATCAGTCAGGAGGAAGCAGCAACGGCGCGTGATTCACTGCCTCCTCCCTCCTGAGACCCTCCTCCCTGCTTCCTAAGCCCTTGGCAGTTCCGCTCCTTGGCAGCTCCACACTTGACGCTTCGTCAACCACCGGCCGATAGCGCAGCGCCTCACCCACGTGCAGGCGGCTGACGACATCGGTGTCGTCCAGATCGGCGATCGTGCGGGCGACGCGCAGCACGCGATGATAGGCGCGGGCACTGAGCGCGAGCTTGTCGGCGGCGCGCACGAGCAGGGCGCGGGCTTCGGGTTCAAGCCGAGCGGCGGGGGCTATCAAGCGTACTGGCGCCGTGGCGTTGGTGAGCGCCGCCAGCGGCTGCGTGCCGTCGGTATGCGCGTATCGCACGCGCTGGCGCTCGCGGGCCGCGATCACGCGGGCGCGGACTTCGCTCGTCCGTTCCTGTGGTGTATGCGTGGACAAGTCGATTGGCGGCACGCGCTGCACATGTACATGCAGGTCGATGCGGTCGGCGAGGGGACCTGACAGTCGTGCGCGATGCCGTTCGAGGTCGGCGACGGAGCATCGACAATGGCGATCGGTGCTGCCGGCGTAGCCGCAGGGGCACGGATTACTGGCGGCGATCAGGGCGAAGCGCGAGGGAAAGCGCACCGAGCGGGCGGCGCGAGCGACGACCACCACGCCGTCTTCAAGGGGTTGTCGCAGGGACTCGAGTGTATGTCGCGGAAAGAGCGAGAGCTCGTCGAGAAACAACACGCCCCGATGGGCGAGGCTGACTTCTCCGGGGCGTGGCCAGCTGCCGCCACCGACCAAGCCTGCGGTTGAGATAGAGTGATGCGGTGCGCGGAACGGGCGCGCGGGTGTGGCGCTGCTGGGCACATGTTCAGGGCCCAGCAGTCCGGCCACCGAATGAATCGCGAGGACTTCGAGTGCTTCTTGTTCATCGAGCGGCGGCAGGATACCCGGCAGTCGGCGGGCGAGCATGGTTTTTCCGGCGCCTGGCGGTCCAACGAGTAGCAAATTGTGCGAGCCGGCGGCGGCGATTTCGAGGGCGCGCACCGCGAGCGACTGACCGACGACATCGCCGAGTTCCGGGGTGTCGTTTGGAGGTGCATCGGTGCGTCGCGGGCGGGTGTCGCTGCGCGCGGTGCCGTCACGCAACGCGTGCACGAGCTCTGCGAGCGTGCGTGGGGCCATGGCGCGCGCGTTGGGCACGCGCAGGGCTTCGGCCAGATTATCTGGCGGGACGATGAGCAGGGCGTCGCTGGTCGCAGCCACATGCCGCGCCACAGCGAGCACCCCGCGCACACTGCGGAGTTGTCCATCGAGTCCCAGTTCTCCTACCGCGCAGGTGTGCTGCAGTGCTTCGGCGGGGAGTTGTCCGCTGGCGGCGAGCAGGGCGAGCGCGATGGGGAGATCGAAGGCGGTGCCGGTTTTCGGCAGATCGCCGGGCTGGAGATTCACCGTGATGCGTCGCGGTGGAATCGTGAATCCTGAATTCGCCAGCGCCGCGTGCACGCGGTCGCGGCTTTCCTTCACTGCCGTCGCGGCGAGTCCGACGAGCGTCCATTGAGGTAGCCCATTGGCTACATGCACTTCGACGAGCACGTCGAGAGCATCGATGCCGAGGACGGCGGCGGAGGGGGCGGCGGCAAGCATGGTGCGAGTGTAGCGCGGATGGCGCGGACTACTGTCATCGGAATGCGGCGAGCGTCATCGGAACGACGCGGCGTGTAGTGGTGAGCGCGGGAGCCACTGGTGGCCGTGGCATGGGGGGTGGCTCGGACCACGGGAAAGGACGTCCCAAGCTCGAAAGACTGGCCACGCCCGGTGCGAGCTTGCGCCAAGGCCAGACTATACTAGACGGTTGTACGTACACCCGTACAGGATGGTTGCGAATGTCGTCCCCCACGCTCTCGCCTGTCGCCGCGGCGCTCGCGCTGCTCGAGGAGCATCAGGAGCACACCGTCACGGTGAAAGCCACCCAGGCGCGTCATGACTTCTTTCCACTCTTGGAGTCCGTCGTCGCCGACCCCTCCGCGATGGTCGAAGTCGAGTACAAAGGCCGACAGGGACGCGCGCTGCTCGTGAATGCGCGGTTCCGTGACTACGTGCGCCGGCTCGAGCAGACGGTCTGTGCGCTGCTGGGCCCGGCTCCGGACGGGCCGGCGTTCCGACTTGCAGGATCGCTCGCGGTGAGCGGGGACGTAGATGACGCCGTGGCGGCCCTGCGCGAGACGCCCGACGCCGCGCGCAGCGAGCAGCGCGTGCTGGCGGCGACCGATACGCACAGTCTCTTGTGGCACGCCAACGGACGGGTCCCGAAGCTCGGCCCGCGGGCACGGGACCACTTCGAACGGACCGACCGGCGCGAGGCGGCCATTTATGTGCCGACGTTCGTCCTGGCCGAGGTGGGGGAGTTGGTCCATCTCGGCCGGGTACTACTCCCGCGCCCGTTCGAGGAGTGGCTCGACGACCTGCTCGGCAGCAAGGTCTACATCCCCGCCGACCTCACCGCCGACGCGGTGAGCCGTGCGCAGAATCTCTTTGCCATCTCCGAGCGCGGAGATCGGCTCATCGCCGCCACTGCGGTGGCGCTCGACGTGCCGCTCATGACCCGCGACGGCAAGATCGCGGCGTGCGCTCAGGTGGAGCGACTCTAGGACTGACGCATCTGATGCGGCGGTGTGATCCCGGGGGCCGGTCGGTGCCATGCTCTGCGCTCCGTTCTTGTTCGATCCCGTGTACCACCTCCGCCCCAGAATTCGGGCGAGTCGGGCGTCCACGAAATCGGGTCAACTCCATTAGATTAGGTCTGGTTAGCCTTGGTAACAGTTGCCGACACTCCCCCGTTCCAATCCCGCCAGTCCATGTCTGCCCATACGGTTTCCCGAGGGCTTGACGTTCCGATCACCGGCGTTCCATCGCAGGTGATTCACGCCGCGCGTGATGTGTCGAAGGTAGGCTTGCTCCCACCCGACGCCCGAGGGGTTCGTCCTCGGCTCATGGTGCAGGTCGGTGACACAGTGCGGGCCGGTCAGCCCATCTATCAGGATCGCCGCGACGAACGCCTCCGGGTGACGGCGCCCGTTGCCGGTCGCGTGGAGGCGATCCATCGCGGTGATCGTCGGGTCATTCAGTCGGTGATGCTCGACGTGTCGCCGCCCGACTTTTCCGATGCCGTTGCTCCCTTCGCCTCCTGGAGCCACAGTATCGGGCGTGATCCGGCGAAGTTGCGGGCGCTGCTGCTCGAGAGCGGACTGTGGACCGCGCTGCGAACCCGCCCCTTCAGCGAAGTGCCGTCGCCCGACGCCACGCCGCACGCGCTGTTTGTGACCGCGATGGACACACAGCCGCTCGCGCCACACGTCGATGTCATTATCGCAGAACGCAGCGAAGACTTTGCACGCGGACTCGAGGCGCTGGTCGCGCTGACAGATGCGCCAGTTTATCTCTGCCGTGCGTTGGGATCACACAGTGGTGATGGCGTGAAGGGCGTGCATGTGGCCGAGTTCACGGGCAAACATCCGGCTGGCACGGTTGGCTATCACATTCACAGGCTCGCACCCGTGTCGCGCGAGCATGTGGCGTGGCATCTCGGCGCGCAGGATGTGATGCGGTTTGGTGCGTTGCTGCGCACCGGACATCTTGACGCGACGCAGGTCGTGTCGCTCGGCGGGCCGTTGGTGCGGGAACCGCGACTCCTGCGAACGGTGCTCGGCGCCAATGTGCGCGAGTTGCTGCACGGAGAACTGAACGCAGGCGACACACACGCGGCCTCGTCGAACGGCCACGGCGCCACCCGCGATCACCGCATCATCAGTGGCTCCGTGCTGACCGGACGACAAGTCGACGACGACATTACCGGCTACCTCGGTCGCTTTCACCAACAGATCTCGGTGATTCCCGAGAGCCGCGCGAGCGCCTTCCTCGGCTGGATGCTGCCGGCGTCGCGCTCGTACACGTACCTGCCCGTGTTCCTCGCGTCGTGGGCGCGCCAGCGCGAACGCGCGTTCGACACCCGATTGCACGGCGGTCGTCGCGCGATGGTGCCGATCGGATTGTACGAAGAGGTGATGCCCATGGATCTGATGCCCACGCACTTGCTGCGTGCCATTTCCGTGGGCGACGCCGAATGGGCGGAATCGCTCGGTGTGCTCGAACTCGATGAAGAAGATGTCGCGCTGTGCACGTTCGTCTGTCCCAGCAAGTACGAGTATGGCGCGGCGCTGCGGCGCGTGCTTGATCTCATCGCGTCGGAGCGATAGATGAAACTGGTTCGTAGTGTGTTCGACAAGCTCGAGCCGTATGTGGCGTCGGGCGCGAAGTTCGAGAAACTATATCCGTTCTGGGAGGGGATGGAGAGTTTCTTCTTCACGCCCTCCGCGATCACGACCGGTGGACCGCACATTCGCGACGGGATCGATCTCAAACGCATGATGCTGCTCGTGGTGTTTGCGCTGATCCCGTGCATTCTGATGGCGCTGTACAACACCGGCTATCAGATCCATCACGTGGTGGCGCAAGGCGGCACGTTGCTCGACAACTGGCAAACGGCTGTGTTCACGGCGACGGGTCTGAAACCCGATGCGGGTTCGATACTCAGCTGCATGGTGCACGGCGCACTCTATTTCCTTCCCGTGCTGATTGTCACGCTGATCGCGGGCGGCACGGCAGAGGTGGTGTTCTCCGTGATTCGCGGCCATGTGATCAGCGAAGGGTTCTTCGTGACGGGCACGTTGATTCCGCTCATCCTACCGGCCACGGTGCCGCTGTGGATGGTGGCGATGGGCACGGTGTTCGGCGTGGTGATCGGCAAAGAGATTTTCGGCGGCACGGGGATGAACTTCCTGAACCCGGCACTGACGACGCGCGCGTTCCTGTTCTTCGCGTATCCCGCGCAGCTTTCCGGTGAAGTGTGGGTGGCCGCCACGCAGCCTGACGGACGATCGGGTGCCACGTGGCTCGCCTCGTTTGCCGAAGGGTCGGGTCATCTCGAGGGACTCACGTACATGGATGCGTTTCTCGGACGCATTCCCGGCTCCATGGGTGAAACGTCGGTGCTGGCGGTACTCATCGGTGCGGCGTTCCTGCTCGTGACGCGCATCGCGGCGTGGCAAACGATGCTGGGTGTGCTGGTCGGCACACTGCTCACGGCGCAGGGATTGACGATGCTCGACGCCTCGACCAATCCGATGCTGGCGATGCCGGCGATGTATCATCTTGTGCTCGGCGGCTGGGCCTTCGGTGCCGTGTTCATGGCGACCGATCCGGTGTCGTCCGCATTCACACGCACCGGTAAGCTGGCCTACGGTTTCGGCATCGGCCTGTTGTGTGTGCTCATCCGCTCGGTCAACCCGGCTTATCCCGAAGGCATGATGCTGGCGATTCTGTTCATGAACATGTTCGCGCCGCTGATCGACCATGCGGTTGTGACCGCCAACATTCGACGGAGGGCGGCGCGCCATGGCCATCGCACGGCGTGATTCCACTGCGTACACGATCGGCTTTGCCGCTCTCGTGTGCCTGGTGTGTGCAGTGCCCATCGCGGCGGCGGCGGTCATGTTGCGACCGCGGCAGGAACAGAATCAACGACTCGACCGACTCACCAAGGTGCTCACGGTCGCCGGTCTCATCGACATTGAAGAACGGTTGTCGCCCGAACAGGTCGAGTCGCGATTCAACGAATACATCGTCGCGCGACCGATCGATATTACCGATGGTAGCACGGTCGACACGATCGACGCCGAGACGTACGACCAGCGCCGGGCGTCCCGCGATCCGGCTCTCAGCGTCGCCGCGCCGGAGAACGCGGCGCGAGTATTGCGCATTCCGAAGGTGGCGGTGGTGTACGAAGTGCGTGAAAACGATCAACTGCGCACGATCGTGGTGCCCATTCAGGGTTACGGACTCTGGTCCACCATGTACGGCTATCTCGCGCTGGAGCCTGATGCGCGCACGGTGTCCGGGATCACGTTCTACGAACACGGCGAGACTGCAGGGCTTGGCGGTGAAATCGAAAATCCTCGGTGGCAGGCTCGTTGGATCGGGCGGCAGGCGATCGACGAGACCGGCGCTGTGCGGCTCGAAGTGATCAAGGGCACGGCCGGCGATCCGGCCACCGATCCGTATCGTATGGACGGACTGTCCGGCGCCACGATTACGGGGCGCGGGGTCTCCGCGACACTCGACTTCTGGTTGGGCCCGAACGGGTTCGGCCCGTATCTGGACAAAACACGCGCTGAGCGCGGGCGAGGAAACTGAGCATGCTCGACAAAAAAACTCGCGGTGTCTTGCTCGATCCGCTGTTCGAAGACAATCCGATCGCGCGTCAGGTGCTTGGCATCTGCTCCGCCCTGGCGGTCACCACGTTGGTGGCGCCCAGTGTGGTGATGACGCTGGCCGTGATTGCGGTACTGATCGCGAGCAACGTGAGCATCAGCATGATTCGCGATCTCATACCATCGAGCATTCGCATCATCGTGCAGCTCACGATCATCTCGTCGCTCGTGATCATCTGCGATCAGGTGCTGAAGGCCTACGCCTACGGCGTGTCGCGGCAACTCAGCGTGTTCGTGGGACTGATCATCACCAACTGCATCATCATGGGACGCGCCGAAGCGTTCGCCATGCAGAATGGTCCGAAGGCGAGCGCCCTCGATGCGATCGGGAACGGGATGGGATACGGACTCGTACTGCTCTTCGTCGCGGTGTGCCGAGAGCTGTTCGGCTCCGGCTCCATCCTCGGCTACACGGTGCTGCCACTCGTGCGTGACGGCGGCTGGTACGTGCCGAATGGACTGATGGTGCTGTCACCAGCCGCATTCTTCCTGATCGGCGGCATGATCTGGGCACTGCGCGCGCGGAAGCCTTCGCAAGTCGAAGTGGAGAAGGTGGTGGAAATCGAGATGGAGCATGGTCTGGACGTTTCTCGCCACGCGGCCTGAGGGCGCTTCCATGACATGACCAGTCATTATCTCAGCTTGCTGGTGAAGGCGGTGTTCGTCGAGAACATGGCACTGGCGTTCTTCCTTGGCATGTGCTCATTCCTCGCCGTGTCCAAGAAGGTGGGCACCGCGATCGGCCTCGGTGCGGCCGTCACCTTCGTGCTCGCCATCACCGTACCCGTGAATCAGCTGCTGCTGCAAAACGTGCTCAGCGAAGGTTCGCTGGCCTGGCTGCATCCAGCGTTCGCCACGGTTGACCTGTCGTTTCTCGTTTTTCTCACGTTCATCGGAACGATCGCCGCCCTGACGCAAGTCGTGGAGATGGTGATCGATCGCTTCGCCCCCGCGCTGTACTCCGCGCTCGGCGTTTTCCTTCCGCTCATCGCCGTGAACTGCGCGATTTTGGGAGGCAGTCTCTTCATGGCCGAGCGGGACTACACGCTGGGTGAGAGTGTGGTGTTCGGCCTGGGCTCGGGAATCGGCTGGATGCTTGCGATCGTGGCGTTGGCCGCTGTCCGTGAAAAGCTGCGCTATGCCAATCCGCCGGTCGCACTGCGCGGCCTCGGTCTCACGTTCATGGTGACCGGGCTGCTCGCGGTGTGCTTCATGGCGTTCGGCGGCATTCAGCTATGAGGAGCTGACCATATGTTGACGGTTGTTACCGGTGTTGGTGCCTTCCTGCTGCTGGTGTTGCTGCTTGTGGCGCTCCTGATGGTGGCGCGCTCGAAGCTGGTGAGTACCGGCGAGGTTACTATCAGCATCAATGACGATGCGGAACGTTCGTTGCGCGTGCCGAGCGGCTCGACGTTGTTGTCGACGTTGACGAACAATCGGATCTTCATTCCCTCGGCGTGCGGCGGCAAGGGCACGTGCGGCGTGTGCAAGGTAGAAGTGCTCGAAGGGGGCGGGGCGCTGTTGCCGACGGAAACGAGTCATGTCTCGCCCGGTGAAGCGCGGCACCATGTGCGTTTGTCATGTCAGGTGAAGGTCAAGCAGGACATGAAAGTGCACATCGACGAAGAGATTTTCGGTGTGCGCCGCTGGACGTGTCGCGTTCGCTCCAACGAGAATGTCGCCACGTTCATCAAGGAGCTCGTGCTCGAGTTGCCGGCCGGCGAAACGGTGCCGTTTCGCGCCGGTGGTTACATCCAGATCGAAAGTCCGCCGCACTTGGTGAAGTATCAGGACTTCGAAGTGCCCGAGGAGTATCGCGAGGACTGGGAGACGTTCGGGCTGTTCAAGCTCACGTCCATGTCGGCCGAAGCGGTGCAGCGTGCGTACTCCATGGCCAACTATCCCGAGGAGCATGACATCATCATGCTCAACGTGCGCATTGCCACGCCGCCGCCGCGCACGTCGGGGCTGCCGCCGGGACTGATGTCGTCGTACATCTTCAATCTCGAGGCGGGAGATGAGGTGGTCATCTCCGGTCCGTTCGGCGAATTCTTTGCCAAGCTCACGACGAACGAAATGTGTTTCATCGGCGGAGGCGCCGGCATGGCCCCCATGCGATCACACATTTTCGATCAGTTCCGCCGGTTGCACACCGATCGCAAAGTCACGTTCTGGTATGGTGCGCGCTCGCTGCGCGAAGCGTTCTACGTGGAAGAGTTCGATCAGATTGCGAAGGAAAGTCCGAACTTCACATGGACGCTCGCGCTGTCGGAGCCACGCCCGGAAGACGACTGGACCGGCTCGAAAGGATTCATTCACAACGTGCTGTATGAAGAATATCTGTCCAAGCATCCGGCGCCGGAAGATATCGAGTACTACCTGTGCGGTCCGCCCATGATGCTGCAGGCGTGCATGAAGATGCTCGATTCGCTTGGTGTTGATCCCGAGAACATCGCGTTCGACGATTTTGGCTGATCCGGTGGGATGATGGCGCCGATGAACGCTGCAGGTCCGCTGCGTCGGAGTCGGCGCTGGTGGCTGATACTGTCGGTGTTGGTGGGGATGGTCGCGTTCACGTATCTGCGTCCGTCGCGCAACGCGGCTACGGCGGTGGCGTTTGACGGCCGTACCATGGGCACGACGTATCGCGTGGTGCTCGGCCCGTCAGGATCAGTCGCCGACCTGCACGCGCTGCAGCAGAGCGTCGATTCACTGCTGCTGGCAATCAACACGAGCATGTCCACGTACGACCCGCAGTCTGAGCTGTCGCGCTTCAACGCGTTTGCGGACACCACGCCGGTGTCGATTTCGGCGGCGTTTCGCAGTGTGGTGCAACAGGCGCTTGATGTCTACGCGGCATCCGACGGCCACTTCGATGTCACGGTTGGTCCGTTGGTGGATGCGTGGGGCTTCGGGGCGGCTGAACGTGCTCCCGATCCGCCGAGCCGCGCCATGCTCGATTCACTGCGTGCCTTTGTCGGCTCAGACAAGCTGTGGCTCAACAAGCAGGGATTATCCAAGTCTGATGCGCGCGTGCGTCTGGATCTGTCAGCGATTGCGAAGGGATTCGCGGTCGATCAGGTGTCGGTGATGTTGACCGCGCGTGGCCTGCCCGAGCATCTGGTGGAGATCGGCGGCGAGCTGCGGGGGCGCGGGCTCAATGTGCGCGGCGAACTGTTCCGCGTGGGTATTGAAGAGCCCGATCCTGATCGCAGCACTGTGCGCCTAGCCGTGGCGCTGGATGATCGCTCACTCGCGTCGTCGGGCAACTACCGTAACTTCTACGAAGTGGATGGGGTACGATACGCACACACGATTGATCCAAGAACCGGCGCTCCGGTTCG
>NZ_JBDNFF010000225.1:0-2084 GCF_041689975.1 Gemmatimonas sp. | reverse complement strand
GCCCGGTTCGCTGGTGGTCAGAATGATCGTCGTACCTGGCGGAGGCTCCTCGAGCAACTTGAGGAACGCGTTGGCCGCTTGGTCGGCGCCCTCCTGCGAGACCATCCGTTCGGCGTCGCCCACCACGAACACGGCCCGTCGCGCCATCGCCGGTCGCAGCGAGGCCTGATGCACCAAGGCGCGAACGGTGGCGACGTACAGGCCCTCGGTACCCGGCGCCGGCGCCCAGAGGCCTTCCTCCTCCATGCGCTCGGTAATCGCCTCGCTGTAGTCGGCTTTCACGTCCTCGGGCGACGCGTCGCCATCTTTCAGGCGGGGGCGCGGAAAGAACCAGTGCAGGTCGGGATGCATGCCGCGCACCGAGTACCGGCAGTGCTGGCATTCGCCGCACGGTTCGTCCAGGCGCACGGCCAGTGCGCGCTCACAGAGCAGGTACTGACCGAGCCAAAGACCGAGGCGCTGCTTGCCTACACCGCGGCGACCTTGCAGCATGATGCTGGCGGGCAGCCGGTCATCGGCGGCCGCCGCCGTGAGCCGATGCCGCAGAGCAGCATGTCCGTAGAGCGGGCGAAACGACATGCGCGCAATATGCAGGGATCACCATCCTCCCCGTCAGTCCGCCTCCATGACTCCGACACTGCAGCTATCTGATTTGCGCGTTCGTGTGCGCGTACGATGCATGATGCTTGCTCTCGCCACGCTGGCCGTCACGGCCAGTGCCGGCGCCCAGACGGCTCCGCCGCTTCGGGCCCGGGCACTGGGGCTGGCTCCAGGCGTCTTCCCACCAGGCGCCAACAACGCGATCACCGATGTGGCAGGTGTGCGCGTGGGGCATGAAACGGTCACGTTCGGCGACTCGATCCGTACCGGCGTCACCGCGATCATCCCGCACGGGGGCGACCTGTATCGCGATCGCGTACCGGCCGCGGTTTACGTGGGCAACGGGTTCGGCAAGTTGCTGGGCGTGACACAGCTGCGAGAACTCGGCGAACTCGAAACGCCGGTGTTGCTCACCTGCACGCTGTGCATCTGGCAGGCTGGTGACGCGCTGGCCCAGTACATGTTGGCGAAGCCGGAGAACGCCAACGTGCGGTCGATCAATCCGGTGGTGGGCGAAACAAACGACGGGCAGTTGAACCTGACCCGCTCGCGACCGGGGGTCGCCGCCGCCGTGAACCGCGCGCTGGCCACTGCCGACACGGGCCAGGTGGCCGAAGGCAGTGTGGGGGCAGGACACGGCACCGTGATGTTCGGCTGGAAGGGCGGCATCGGGACGTCGTCGCGAAAACTGCCGGCCTCCCTTGGCGGATACACGGTGGGGGTGATCGTCCAGGGCAATTACGGCGGGGTATTGCAGATGGCCGGCGTGCCGATCGGACAGTTGCTGGGGCGCTATGCCTTTCAGCGCGACGTGGAGCGCGCGGCGGGCAGTCCACCCGGAGACTTGGGCGCGGAGCGCGGCGACGGCTCGTGCATGATCGTGATCGCGACCGACGCGCCGATACTGTCGCGCAATCTGGAACGATTGGGGGCCCGTGCGGTCATGGGACTCGCTCGTACGGGATCGAGCGCCTCGAACGGCTCCGGCGACTACGTGATCAGCTTCTCCACGTCGCCGCGCGTGCGCCGTTCGCCCGATGCTGCCGTCTCGACGAACGACGAGGTCGGGAACGATGCGATGTCTGCGCTGTTTCAAGCGGTAACGGAAGCCACGGAGGAAGCTCTGTACGACGCCCTGCTGATGGCCACACCGGTCTCCACGCGAGCGGGCCGGGTGAACCCGCTGCCACGTGACTCCGTGCGCGCGATGTTGCAAGCGCGCGGCATTCGCGCCCCTCGATAAAGGACACGAGCATGGATTCGTCTTCTCTCCTCATGGCGACCGCCGACCGTGCAAAGGTCACGACGCACGCACCGACATCGGTGCTGCCATGGCAGTTGGCGGCGGTGGTGTTCGCGGCGACCAGCGTGATCGTGGGTCTGATCTGGGATATCTCATGGCACATGACGATTGGTCGTGACACGTTCTGGACGCCGGCTCACCTGGCGATCTATACCGGCGGCGCCGTGGCCGGACTGGCCTG
>NZ_JBDNFF010000224.1:0-19449 GCF_041689975.1 Gemmatimonas sp. | reverse complement strand
CGACCGCTGGCACGACCGCTGGCACGACCGCTGGCACGACCGCTGGCACGACCGCTGGTTGCGCCTTGGCCTTCCTGGGGAGAAACAGCGATGGCAAGGTCACGCAGTAAAACTGGGCCAGTCCTTCACCGGGGGGCCGGTCGCGCGGCGCCCGCAGCGTTTTCGTGCCCGGGGCCACGAGTCGGCTGGCATCCATGATGTACTCCTGACGCACCCGTCGATATTCCATCGCGTCGGCGTTGTACCGCCGGTGCATCTCGCAGACGGTCATTTCGCGGTCGCCGCGGAAGTCGTCACGGCTGGTGCTTTCGAAGCCGCGGGTGATCCCGCGCACCTTCACGGTCTGGTCAATGAAGAAGCTGCGTTGCAAGCGCTTCGGATCACCACGGACAAATTCCTGCGAGTATCCATCGAACAGCTGCAGCAGCAGATCCTGCCCGTTCTGCGTCAACGAGAATACGCCGCTGTCGGCGTAGATCGTCTTGCGCTCCGGTCCCTTGGTGAGATCGTAGATCACGACGTCGTACATCTTGTTCGTATTCGCATCGCTGCGCGCGATCCGGATGAAAAACTGGTCCGTGATGGCATTCATCGCCTGGTCCCGCAAGGCGAGCGTCGGCTTGGTTTTCGCGATATCGTTCTGCAGGATGCGCAACTCGTGGTTGGCGCGCGGCAGGACCTGGTCGTTGAACGCCACCATCGCGATCGACAACAGGAAGGCGCAGGTCAGCACCGGCACCATCAGGGTGCGGACACGCACACCACTCGCCTTGAGGGCGGTGATCTCGTGTTCGGCGGCCATACGGCCGAAGGTGTACAAGGTCGCCACGAGTACGGCCATCGGCATCGTCATCGCGACGGTGAATGGCAGCGACAGGACGAAGAATTTGCCGATGGCCGACCAGGGGAGTCCCTTGCCGGCGAGGTTCGCGAGCTGGCGTGCGACGTACTGCAGCATGAGCAGTGACGTCAGCGCAGACAGCGCAAACACGAGAGGTCCGACGTGCTCGCGCACGACATAGCGGGTAACAAGCTTCACGACGTAAGTTCCTTGGTGACCACCCGCATTATCAAGGGCGCGTCGGCCTAGAGTCGACAATATGTGCTCGCAGTTTTCGACCGTACGGCGGCAGCATGGTTGGCCGCTGATACCCCACGACCGGAGTTCGGTGCGCAGGCTGCTCCAGACATGGGTGCTCGCGGCACTGCCGATGGCTACGCCCATGGCATTGCCGATCGCGTTGCTCCCGGCCGTTTCCCTGATCGCGGTGCCACTCGCGGCTCAGCAGATCGCTCCTCGGCCCGATCCGCTGCCCTCAGGGCCGCGTCTGGCCGTGGATACGCTGCGTCTCAGGGTCCCCCCCATCCTCGGCATATTCGGAGCCGCTACGGCGCTGCGGCCGGATCCGGCCCGCGTCGCTGACCGTGTCGTCGAGCTCGCCCGACGCCGCCACGACGAGAGGATCGCAGCCCGTTGGGCACAAACCGTGGTCCGCGGGCTCTCCACCCCGCTTCCGGCCGTCGCGGCCGCGCGGACCGACAGTGGCCCCACCCCGGGGGCCCTCGTGCCGCTCGCCCCGCAGCGCCGGGCCGGCGCCGACGCCGCCACCCAGCTCGCCACAGATCTGCTGGGCGACATCGGCGACCTCGGCATCGTCCTCAACTCGCGCCTCGAGTCGAAAGTGCAGCGCAGCCGCAACGAGCGATGCACCACGGCGCAGCTCACCATCATCGGCAACAACTGCTTCGGCATTTTTCAACCAGCCTTCGATTTTCAGTTCAACGTGCGCACCGGTGGCGTCGTCGCCGATCGCGTATTCGTGAACGTCGACTACGACTCGCAGCGTGAGTTCGACGCGTCGAACAACATCTCCGTGCGCTATCAGGGCAAGTCCGACGAGGCGCTGCAGACGCTCGAAGTCGGTAACGTCACCTTTCAGCCGCCGGCGTCGCGCTTCCTCACCTCCGGTATCCCGTCGGGCAACTACGGCATCCAGGCCACCGGACAGATCGGCCCCATGCGCTTCACCTCGATCGTGGCGCAGCAGAAGGGCAATGTGTCCAAGGACAACGTCTTCACCATCGGCGAGCGCTCGCAGCAACAGGTCGACCGCGTGATCGAGGACATCCAGGTCGAAACACGCCGCTTCTTCTTTACCGTCGATCCGCGCCAGCTGGGCGGATACCCCAACATCGATCTGCTGAATCGTCGACAGATGCAGCAGCTGGCCGCGTCGTTGCCGGACTCGGTGCGACCGGCGCGACTCTACGTGTATCGCCAGCTCATACGCGCCGCGAATCAGAATCCGCGTGGCCCGCAGTTCTCGGTACGCGGCGCCCGCAATCCGTCACGACAGATCTACGAAGTGCTGCGCGAGAACGTCGACTACTATGTCGATCCGTCGCAACTCTGGATCGCGTTGGTGCGTCCGCTCAACCCCAACGACGAGCGGCTCGCTGTCGCCTACGAAGTGAATGTGAACGGCACGCCGGGGCGGAACGTGAACACCGGCGGCACGCCGGACATCGAGTTCACCGCCGATCCGCAGGTCGCGAATCTGCTCTGGGAACCCGAACTGCAGCCCACGAATTCCGCCTACTTCCTACGCGAACTCAAGTCGGTGTATCGCCTCGGTGGCGAAGACCTGCAGCGCCAGACGATCAAACTCAAGCTCGTCACAGGTACGTCGGGCGATCAGGAAAAGCCCATCGATCCCTCGCGCGGGGAAACGTATCTGCAGCTGTTCGGACTCTCGCAGGCCACCAACTCGGCCGCGTTCGACGTCGAGAATCGCGTCTGGCCACGACCCAACGATCCGAACCAGCTGGCCTCGTTCGCCGGCGGTAGCGGACAGCAGAAGTTGATCCGCGACTACTTCGTGTTCTATCCGTCGCTGCAGCCGTTCGCCCGCGGTGGTCTCGCCCAGCCGCTCGCCAACCCGGCCAACGATACGCTGTACCGCTATCCCAACGAGTACCTGTACTCGGCGCAGCGACCGCAGGCGATCTACCGCATGATTGCCAGCTACTTCTCGGAAGGCGGCGGCAGTACGCAGTCTATCTCGCTGAACACGATTCAGGTGCGTCCCAACTCCGAGCGCGTGTCGCTCGATGGCCGAGTGCTGGTGAAGGACGCGGACTATCAGATCGACTACGATCTCGGCATGATCACGTTCAACCGCCCCGATACTTTGTTCGCCTCGCCGCGACAGGTGTCGGTGCGCTACGAAGAGAATCCGCTGTTCGCGGCGGCGCCGACCACCATCCTCGGCTTCGCGTCGCAGTTCCCGCTCGAAAATGGACAGCTCGCGTTCACCGCGATCTCGCAGAGCCAGCGTTCGGGCTTCAATCGTCCGCCACTTGGCTTCGAACCAGTGGGCTCGCTGGTGGCGGGAGTGACCGGCAACCTCGCGTGGGACGCGCCACTGCTTACGCGCGCACTAGGTAAGTTGCCTTTCAAGCAGAGCCGCACCCCATCACGCGTGAGTCTGCAAGGGGAGTTCGCGATGAGCAAACCGCAGCCGAACTCCGCGGGGCAGGCGTACATCGAATCGTTCGAAGGTGAGGGCGCCATACCCGGCATTTCGCTCTCCGAGGCATCGTGGTACTTCAGCTCGCGCCCGTCGCTGGGCAACACGTTGGCTGCACGCTTCGGCAGCAGCACGTTCTCCGTGAACCGCGCCGCCACGATGGCGTTTCAGAACAACGGGGTGGATGTCGCGGGCAACTTCATTCAATTCAATATCCAGCAGATCGACCCGTCGGTGCGCATCGTCGGCGCCGGCGTGCAGGGTGCCGAGCAGTTGCTGTGGATGACACTGTATCCGCTCAAGACCGGCGGTATTTTCGACTTCGAGCCGGGCACCGCCACGCGCCGTTTCGCCTGGACGATCGGCGACAATAGTCTGGTGGGCAACACACCGTCGGGGCGCCGCTGGCGCTCGCTCCGCACCGTGATCAACCCCAGCGGCGCCGATCTTTCCCGCACGGAGAACATCGAGTTCTTCGTGCTCGTGCAATCCGAGCAGTCGAAGGTGAAGCGTAATCCCACGCTGGTATTCGACTTCGGCGAGATCAGCGAGAATAGCGTCGCGTTCGCGCCGGAAACGCTGACCGTGAATGCGCCCGTGCGTGCGGGCCTTCCCGCCGACTCCGTGTATCGTGGCAAGCGACTCGTGGGCTTCGATCGTTTCGACTCCGAACGCGATCCTTTCTCGCGGGCGTTCAACGCGGCGGAGAACGATAAAGGCCTGCCGGGCGATGTGGCCGATACCCTCGTAGTAGTGAATCGCACCGGCCCGACGCAAGTGATCAGCACGCAGAACAAAGTCGCGATCTGCACACAGGCCGTGCAGATCGTGCAGGTGCTCGGCGACAGCCGCGCCAACTGCGGTGCCCGCAACAATCGCCTCGATGAAGAAGACATCGACCTCGATGGTCAGCTGAATATCCCCAACGCGGCGATCGATCAGGAGCAGTACAAGCGCTTCGTGGTCGATCTTGCCGACGAGCGGAACTGGACGCGGAAAGGCAGATGCTACCAACAGAGGGATTCCAGCGCTACGGGCGTGGTCAGCGATTCGCTGTGCTGGGTGCAGGTGCGCCTCAATTGGCGCGCGCCGGCCGAAGAGCAGAACTCGCCGAACGATCGGCGCGTACGTGCCTTACGGCTCACGATGGTGTCGAGCGCGGAATCCGCCGACGACGCATTCGTGCGGGTCGCGCTCACACGATTCAAGTTGGTTGGGGCGCCCTGGCTCAAGCGCAGTTTGGAACCGCTGTCGGGTATGGCCGGCGATTCCGCGGGCGTGGTGGGCGGCTATGTGATCGCCAGTGTCATCGGCACGCTCGACTCCACGTCGCTGGTGCCGTACACGCCGCCGCCCGGTGTAATCGAGGCACCGGAGAATCGCCAGACAGGCTACGAGAACAATCGGCTGCAGGTGAATGAGCGCGCCCTGCGACTGCAGGCAGGCATTCCAGGCCGACAGTTCCGCCCGTTCGATCGCGCCGAGGCATTCTTCCGCTTCCCCGAGGGCACGAAGACCTTCATGGGATACAAGACGCTGCGTTTGTGGATGCGAGGCCGAGGAAATGGCTGGGGCCAGAACGGCGAATTGAACGGGTACGTGAAGATCGGTCGCGACGAGAACAACTTCTACATGTATCGCACACCGGTGAACGCTGGTGCGGGGCTCAGTGCGTGGGAGCCCGAGGTGCGCGTTGATCTCCAGAAGTTCCAGATTCTCCGCGCGCAGCTCGAGAACAACTTCCTCAAGGGATCCGCCGACTCGGTGTCCTGCTCCGGTGCTGATCTCGAATTGATTCGTCGCTCGGGGCTGCCGCGAGGGGTGGCCGTGCGTCGCTATGCGGTCTGTCAGGATGGTTACATCGTGTACAGCGCCGATCCCACCGTGACACCGCCGAATCTGGCCGGTGTGCAGGAAATGGCGGTCGGACTCGTGCGCGTGGACAGCGTGCCGCGTGGCGGTACGGGCATCATGAGCAACGACACGCTCGAACTGTGGGTCAACGACATTCGCCTCACCGACGTTGTCGATGACATCGGATTTGCCGGCGAACTCGGACTCGCCGTGAACGCCGGAGATCTCGCGGATTTCCGCGTGAACCTGAGCCGTCGCGATCCGAATTTCCGCCAGCTCAACGAAACGCCATCGTTCCTGACTACCAGCGGCATGAGTGTGGGCACCACGCTGCATCTCGAGCGTATGCTGCCCTCACGGCTCGGCATCGTCATGCCATTCAGTGTGGACTATGTGGGATCCGGCGTGGATCAGCTGTTCATCAATCGCACCGACGTTCGAGCCAGTGGCATCGAAGGCCTGCGAAATCCCAGTGACCGCCGCGTCAACTATGCGCTCGCCTTGCGACGCGCGACGCCGTTGGATGGTGGGTGGTACGCACCGCTCGTGAATGGTCTCACGCTCAATGGCACGTGGTCGAATGCCGCTTCGCAAAGCGCGTTCCAGGAGGCCACCAACAGCGCCTACGTGTTTGGGGCGTCGCTCAATCTTTCCGATGACCGGCGCGAATCGAAGCTACCGCGTGTCGTCGACGCTCTCTTCACCATCTTGCCACGTGGTCTCCGCGAGAGTGACGCGATTCGTAATTTTCGCGGGCAGCGGTTCCGGTGGTCGCCCACCTCGTTCCGGTTGTCGAGCGCTCTGGCGCGCAACGCGAACTCGAGCACCTCGTTTACCAAGGCGGCCGAGTCGCCCACCGATACGGGCCAGGTCGCCAACGGACTCACGCACTTCTGGCAGAACAACGGCACGCTCGAGTTCCGGCCATCGGCTGGCCTCACGGCGTCGATGAACGCGCGTCAACTGCTCGATCTGCGCGACTATCGCACCACCTCGTTGCTGCCGGACAGCACCGATCGCGGACAAGCGGCCTCCGCCGAGCGCTTGCAGGTACTCGGGACAACGCTGGGGCTCGAGCGAGAGCGTTCGCTCACGTCGGCCTTCCTGTTCCAGCCCACGCTCGCCATCTGGGTGCGTCCGCGTCTCGACTTCAACTCCACGTTCAACCTGAACAAGGATCCGAACGCGCGAGCGCTGTTGCGCGAGCAGGATTCCACGGGCGCCTATCGGTTGCCGAAGCGCCTAGGCGCCGCACAAACGCTCAGTGCCGGCTCCACGTTCGACTTGGGTCGCCTGATTGTCTCGCGCACCCAGGACAAGACTTTCGCCAATCGACTGGGACGCATATTCGCCCCCATCGATGTGTCGTGGCAGCAGAGCCTCACGTCGAACTACGACAACACCGCCTTCATTCCCGGCTGGGGCTATCAACTGGGACTCGGCGGGATCCAGTCGTTTCGCGGACTGGACACCCGGTTGGCCACCACCGCTGGTCGCCTGCGTCGGGCGACGGCCACGGGCTCGTTGAATCTTCCCTTCTCGTTGACCGTGCAGTCGCGCCTCGAGAACGGCACGACGGAAACGTGGACGCGTCGCACGTTCGACGGCTTCCAGGCCGTGATCACCAGCACGCAGCTGGTGAAGCCCGACTACTCGGTGCGCTGGAGCTGGCGCCCGGTGCGTCTGCGGAAGGTGATCACGATGCTGAACGTGAACGGGCGCTATCTCGTGAGCGAACAGGAAACGATGATCCCCAACGAGACCGGCGGTCTGGCCGACCGCAGCCGGACCACGGCGCGCAGTCAGCCGCTCTCGGGCGCGATCACCTGGGCGTTTCTGGGTGGCCTCACCACTAATGCCTCGCTCGACCGCACACGGCGCGAAGACAGCCGTCCCGGTTCGCTCACCAACGGGGATACGAGGCGCATGGCGTTCGACGTGGCGCGGCGATTTAAGGTACCCAAGCGATTCACGACGCGGAACGCGACGGTGCGCACGTCGCTGTCGTATCAGAGCGAAGCATCACAGACGGTCGTCCAAGGCTCGTCGTCCACCAACGCGGTGGGTGAGGTGGTCACGATCGCTCCGTCAGTGCTCACGGATAACGGCCGCCGAGCGTTCAACTTTAACGCCGATACCGATCTGTCGGAGCTGCTCACGTTCAGTCTGACCGGCTCGCGGGTCGTAAATTTCGACCGCAACTTCAACCGGCAGACGTCGAATCTGATCTTCAGCGCCGTGCTGCAACTGCGCTTCTTCGCCGGTGATCTCAAGTAGCGCGAACGCGCTGCGACGATAGGGTGTGGATATCCAGTTGATCCACCGCCGTGCTCTTTTGTCCGCGGCAGAACAGCCATACCGCAGATCGACACCGCTCTTCGCCGATCAACCGCTGCCACCATCCTTTTGCTGTGTCATCAGTTCATCGATGGTCAGGTTGAACTGATCACGCAGAGCACGCAGAGGCGCAGAGGCTGCAGAGTCGGATTCTCTCTGCGCCTCCGCGCTCTCTGCGCCATCGCGTGATCGGTTCCAACGAGCTCGAGTATCCATGATGAAATGAGCATCGCTGCGCGCGCCAGCGTCGCCGCGCAACGGACTCTACGCGTGTCATCCGCGCGATCTGCGGTAAGTCAGTTCGTCGCGCCCGCCGCAAAACAGCCTTACCGCTGATTGACACCGCTCTTCGCCGATCAACAGCAACGACCATTATGGAATGGGTAGTGCTGCGCACGCACGTGTCGCCTTTCGATGCACTGTCCGTGAGTTGTTCGCTGACATCCTCATCAGACTGAAACGTGTCTAGCGGTACTTCCGCAAATCTTGGCCATAAACGGTTGCCTTTCCCCTTTGAAAATACCCCCTTCGGCGCCTACATGAAAACACCGTACCAATTGACCGATCCCTCTCTGCAGGCCGGTGCGCTCATGTCTGCGATTTTCACATTGATCACGCGGCGCGGACAAGTCGTGCGGGTGAGTCTTCAGAGCTCGTGTTCATCCCACCGCGCGACGATCGAGCGGGCGCCGTTGAACGGATCACACAGAGTCAAAGAGAAAAGGAGAACACAGAGGTCCATGTTCTCTTTTTCTCTTTGTCTCTTTTTCTCTGTGTGATCCGTTCAACCGTGCGGCCGAGGCAACCGGTCACCAACGGGCTGATGTCGCCACTTCTTCCATGTAGCATGTTCGCGAGGCGCAGGAGACAGGATTCTCCTTTGAAAACTCGTGACACTTGGCCGTCGCAGGACGCCAGATTTGCGAAAGTACCGCCTGGCACGTGCCGACACCGCACGGCCTTCGCGTCTGATAGATGATGCTGGCGTCGCGCGGGTTACCGCGGCGGCGCTCATTGTCACTATCATGGCTCCATGCCCACGCCCGCGGAACGACAGGCCCTTCTGTTCGTCGCTGCCATCGCCGTGATCGGCGGTGGCGCGCGCGTCGTGAGCACGGCGTCGCTGGCCCGCGATCTGGCCCGAGCAGAGCAGGGGCCGGCCCTGAACACGAACCTCGCCACTCGCGCCCTCGATGCCCAGATTGCGGCCGTCGACTCCGCCCGCCGCGCGAAGAGCACCGGGCGCGGCAAAACGTCAACGGCGAGTGCACCCCGCTCCGGCTCAAGCCGTCGCCGCGTGCGGTCGACACTCGATCGCGCCACGGTGCCGGATCCGGTTCCGCCGATCGACGTGAATCACGCGTCGGCCGCAGAACTGGAACGGCTCCCCCGAATCGGTCCTGCCCTCGCCGCGCGTATCGTCGCGTGGCGCGAGCAGCACGGTCCGTTCGAGTCGCTCGAAAGCCTCCGTCACGTTCGTGGCATCGGGCCGGCAACGGCACAGTTGCTGGCCCCGCTGGTGACGTTTTCCGGGAGGTACAGTCCATCCCGAAGTGAGGCCCTCGCCTCGCCACGCCCGCGCGCGTCATACGTGTCTTAGCCGAAAATTTGCATCCATGGCTGCTTCTGCCGCACCTTTCTCTGGTCGAGCCATCGAACGGCTCGGCGATCTCCTCGTCAAAGAGGGGCTTCTCAGTCACGAACAACTGACCAAGGCGTTGCAGGAGCAGTCTGCCACGCCGGGCCAGCGCATCGGGTTGACCGTCGTCAAGATGGGATTCGTGCCGGAAACGGAAGTCGTGCGCATGCTCGCGCGACAGTACCGTATGCCGGCCGTCGATTTGTCTCGCTTCGAGGTCGACACGCGGCTGCTGAAGCTCATCCCGGCTGAGCTGGCGTCGAAGCACACCGTACTGCCCCTCAAACGCGATGGACGACAGCTGACGGTGGCGATCGCCGATCCGACCGCGATGTCGGTGATCGACGATCTCAAGTTCATTACGCGCTACGACATCGTTCCCGTTTTGGCGGGTGAGTACTCGATGCGCGCAGCCATCGAGAAGCATTACGAAGCGAACGAAGTCCACATGCAGTCGGTACTGCAGGATATCGCGGCCGCTGAAGAAGATGATGTGGAAGTGCTCGAGGCGCAGGAAGATGCGCAAGACGCAAGTGTGCTCGCGGCGTTGGTCGATGAAGCGCCGGTGGTCAAGCTCATCAACGCCATCCTCGTCGATGCCGTGAACAAAGGCGCCTCGGACATTCACTTCGAATGCTTCGAGCATGAACTGCGTGTACGATATCGGATCGACGGCGCGCTGGCCGAAGTCATGAAGCCGCCCCTCAAGATGCGCGCGGCCCTGATTTCGCGTTTCAAGATCATGGCGTCACTGAACATCGCCGAACGCCGCGTGCCGCAGGATGGTCGCATCAAGCTGAAGGTCGGCAAGAAGGTCATCGACTTCCGCGTCAGCGTGCTTCCCACGCTGTTCGGGGAGAAAGTCGTGCTCCGAATTCTCGACAAGGGCAACCTTACCCTCGATCTCGAGAAGTTCGGTATCGAGCCGCGCGCCGAGCGCGAACTGATGGAAGCCATCTCGAATCCGTACGGCATGGTCCTCGTGACCGGCCCCACAGGCTCCGGCAAGACTACCACGCTGTATTCGGCGCTCTCGAAGATCAACAACGGCGACACGAACATCATGACCGCCGAAGATCCCGTCGAGTACAATCTCTTCGGCATCAATCAGGTGCAGGTCCGCACCGAAATCGGCATGACGTTCGCCGCCGCACTGAAGGCGTTCCTCCGTCAGGATCCCAATGTCATCATGGTCGGCGAAATCCGGGACCTGGAGACGGGCGGTATCGCCATCAAGGCCGCGCTCACCGGCCACATGGTCATGAGCACGCTGCACACCAATTCCGCGCCCGAGACAATTACCCGATTACTGGACATGGGTCTCGAGCCGTTCAACGTGGCGTCGGCGCTCAACTTGATCCTGGCTCAGCGACTCGTACGCAGGATCTGCAGTAGGTGCAAGAGGAAATACGAGCCGGATACCGCCGAACTGGCCGGTGCCAAGGTGAAGGCCACGACCAGCTTGCGCGAACTCAAGTTCACCGACGAAGCGCTCGATAACGCCAGGTCGCGGGCCACGCCGGAGGCCGTGCCGTTCCTCAAAAACCTGTCGCTCGATACCACTATCGGCGAGCTGCCCTTCTTCAAGGGGCATGGCTGCGATGCCTGCGGTGGCACCGGGCTCAAGGGTCGTCAGGGTCTCTACGAAGTGATGTTCCTGACCCAGACGCTCAAGAAGCTGGTCATGCAGAACGCGGACGTGCAGGTGCTGCGCAGCGCCGCGATCGATGAGGGCATGCTGTCGCTCCGCATGGACGGCTGGCTCAAGGTGCTCAAGGGGGTGACCACGCTCGATCAAGTCATTCGTGAAACAGCAAGCTGAGTTCGTGTGACGGTGGGGTTTCCTCTTCACCGGAACGCTCGTCCACATCCGGGACGCCGATCGGCGCCTCGCTCACGACTGCCCGCGCGATGACTGCTCCCGTTCAGACACCCGTATCCCTGCGCACGCTGCTCGATGAGATGATCGAGCGGGATGCCTCCGACTTGCACATTTCTGCCGGTGACCGGCCGAAACTGCGGGTCGATGGTGATATCGTGAATTCCGGTATCGAACACGTGCTCACGCCCCGGGACACGTTGCAGCTGGCGTATTCGGTGCTCACAGAGAACCAGAAGAAGCGATTTGAAATGGAGGACGAGCTCGACTTCTCGTTCGGCATCGCGAATCTCTCCCGGTTCCGCGGTAACGTGTTCAAGCAGCGCGGCTGCGTGAGCATGGTGATCCGTTGCATTCCATTCCACATCAAGACGTTCGACGATCTGAATCTGCCGCCCGTGATCGCCGGCTTTTCCGACCGTCCGCGTGGCCTCGTGCTGGTGACCGGCCCCACTGGCTCCGGTAAGAGCACCACGCTGGCCGCGATGATCGACAAGATCAACACCGAACGGCGCGGACACATCATCACCGTGGAAGATCCGATCGAATTCATCCATCGGCATCGCAACTGTATCATCAATCAGCGCGAGGTCGGCGCCGACACCAAGAGCTTCGCGTCGGCCCTCAAGTACGCTCTGCGTGAAGACCCCGACGTCATTCTCATCGGCGAAATGCGCGATCTGGAAACGATCCAGGCCGCGCTCACCATCGCCGAAACCGGGCACCTCGTGTTCGCCACGCTGCACACCAACAGCGCCGCCGAAGCGATCAACCGCATCATCGACGTGTTCCCGGCGCACCAGCAGAGCCAGGTACGCGCGCAGCTGGCGTTCACGCTCGAAGGCATCATCACGCAAGTCCTGCTGCCCAGGATCACCGGGCGCGGCCGCGCGATGGCCGCGGAAATTCTCGTGATGACGCCCGCCATGCGCGCACTGATTCGCGATGACAAGGTGCACCAGATCTACTCGCTGATGCAGGCGGGCAAGAAGTTCGGCATGCAGACGATGAACGACGCGCTGTACCAGCTGTACGTGTCCCGACAGGTGAGCGCCGACGAGTGCGTACGCGCGTCGGGCGACCCGAACGAGTTCCTGCGCATGATCGGCAAAGGACCGAACGACGACCATCTCTCGGCTTCGCCCGCCAGCCGCTCCGGCGATCGTGCCGTAGTCGGCGGCCTCGGACGACGGTAACTCCTGACGCTGTTGTAGTGGTTCTCCGCACTTTGACTACCTGACACCATGCCTACGTTCACCTACACTGCGCGCGGTACCAACGGCGAGCTCAAATCTGCCACGATCGACGCGCCCAGTCGCGACGACGCGGTTGCCCAGCTCCGCCGCCAACGCCTCACGATCATCAAGGTCGACGAATCGCGATCTACACCGAAGAAGACCGGTGGGTCGGTCGGCATGCGCGACATCGTGATCTTCACGCGACAGTTCTCCACGATGATCAATGCCGGCTTGCCGCTCGTGCAGGCGCTCGACATTCTGGCGCGTCAGAGCGAGAACAAGGCGCTGGCCGCCGTGGTGCGCGAGGTCGTGTTCGACGTGGAATCGGGTAACACGGTGGCCGACGCGATGCGCAAGCATCCCAAGGCCTTCAGCGACCTGTACACCAACATGGTCGCGGCCGGCGAAGCGGGTGGTATTCTCGATACCATCCTGAATCGCCTCGCGGTATTCATGGAGAAGAACGACGCCCTCGTTCGCAAGGTGAAGGGTGCCATGATCTACCCCGTGGTCATTCTCTGCGTGGCCGGCTTGTGTGTCATCATCCTGCTCTGGAAGGTCATCCCGGTATTCAGCAGCATGTTCGACAGCGTGGGCATGGAGCTGCCGCTTCCCACGAAAGTCGTGATCGCGCTGTCGCACTTCCTGACCAGCTATTGGTGGGGCATTCTCATCGGCGGTGCCGGATTCGCGTTCTTCTTAAAGCGCTTCTACGCCACCTCCGCTGGTCAGCTGGTGATCGACAAGGCGCTGCTCAAGGTGCCCGTCCTCGGTGACGTGCTCCGTAAGTCGGCCGTGTCGCGCTTCACCCGCACCCTCGGCACGCTGATCTCGTCGGGTGTCAGCATCCTCGATGGCCTCGAGATCACCGCCCGGACGTCGGGTAACCGCGTGGTGCAGGACGCGATCATGAACAGCCGTGCGAGTATCGCCGGTGGTGACACGATCGCGGGCCCGCTGCAAAAGAGCGAAGTGTTTCCGCCCATGGTGATCAGCATGATCGCCGTCGGTGAACAGACCGGTGGGCTGGACGAAATGCTCAGCAAGATCGCCGACTTTTACGATGACGAAGTCGACGCCGCCGTGAGCGCACTACTCTCGCTGCTCGAACCGATCATGATCGTGTTTCTCGGTGTCGTGGTAGGCGGCATGATCGTCGCGATGTACCTGCCGATCTTCGATATGGTGAACGCGGTGAAGTAAGGGGTTTGTGGCATGACGCTGTGGGGGCTCACGCCGACAGGCGGGCCTCCGCGCCACGCTCCGTGGCGGGTTTGGAGCAGGCCGAATGGCGAAACGCGGGGCGGGTCGAGAGACCGGCCCCGCGTTCCTCCTGTGCGAGCTCGGTACGACGGGCAGTTTCGAGGCTTCGGAACGGCCAATGTCAGCCCTCCCCTCCAGATTTATGATATGACTCAATCACCATTGTCCGGCGTCCTTGCCGCCCAGAGAGCGTGGGCCGAGCAACAGGGGTACGCCGTGGAAGATCCGGGCTGGGTCTGTCCTAGGTCTAGTTGAAATTCAGGTGGTGCCTCCATACTGCAGCGTTGATCCCGGCCAGGATTCGCGCTCCAAGACGGAGGGCACCACCCATGCGAAGCGTACGAAAAGCATCGACGACGCACCAGCCGTCCGCCGCCTCCCAGTTGCCGATCCCGCTGGATGACGGGACCGTGACCTTGGCGATGATCCAAGCGTTGATCCCGCTGGGACTGCGCGCGGTCGAGGAGGCCTTGCAACAGGAAGTCACGGCGTTCGCGGGGGCCCGGTACGCGCGGCAAGGTGGCACGCCGGGCGTCGTGCGCTGGGGCCAGCAGGCGGGCTCGATCTTTCTGACGGACCAGAAGCTGCCCATCATGGTGCCACGCGTGCGCGATCAGGTGGCGAGGAGCGAAGTGCCCCTCGCGACCTACGCGACCCTGCAGACGCCACGGGCGCTCGACACGGGCCTCTTTCGCCGGGTCCTCGGCGGCATCTTGTGCCGCGAGTACGAGGCGGCCGCCGAAGCGGTGCCGGAAGCATTCGGCTTGGCGAAGTCGAGCGTCTCGCGGCGCTTTGTCCGAGCGAGTGCGAGTGCGCGGGCGCTGCGGCAGCTGCATGAGCGGCGCCATGATGACGCGGAGTGGTTGGTGTTGTTGCTCGATGGCAAGACCTTCGCCTCGGACCAGATGGTGATCGCACTCGGCGTGACGACCGCCGGCGACAAGCGCATTCTGGGCATGGTGCAGACCGCGACCGAGAACAAGCGCGTCTGCGCGGCCTTCCTGCGCGAGCTCCAGGAGCGGGGTTTCCAGGCGACCGACGACTTGCTCGTCGTGCTGGACGGGGCGAAGGGACTCCGCGCTGCCGTGCGCGAGGCGTACGGGGACGTGCCCGTCCAACGCTGCCAGTGGCACAAGCGCGAAAACGTCGTGAGCTACCTGACCAAACCGCTGCAAGTCGTGTGGCGTCGAAACTTGCAAGCGGCGTATGCGCACACGAGCTACGCCGATGCGAAACGGGCGCTGCAGCGACTCGTGCGGGAGCTCACGACGATCAACGCATCCGCGGCGCGCAGTCTCGAAGAGGGCTTGGAGGAAACCCTGACGCTGCACCGTCTCGGCGTCGTCGCCGAACTGGGCACGAGTTTCAAGACGACGAATCTGATCGAGAGCGTCATGGCCCGCGTCGAAGCCAAGACACGACGCGTGGATCGATGGCGTACCAGCGATCAGAAGTGGCGATGGTGTGCGGCGGCCTCGATGCAGATCGAACAGCAGTTCCGCAAAGTGAAAGGGTGCAAGAAGCTGGGCTTGCTCCAACAGGCGCTGAAGCGGAAACTCCACCGCGTCTCATCCACTGCTGCGTAAGCGGCGATTACGAGGTGCTGCCTGAATTTCAACTACGCGCGGGACACACCCCCAACTCCGTGGTCAATCCGCGGTTCGGTGGTAGCGGGAGCGGCGGCAATCAGATGACCTTCTCGTTCTGATCGCAATTCGTTGATGCCGATTGTCATGGGTCGAGTGAAATTCCGCAGCCCTTTTGTGTGAGTCGGGTATCCACCAAAGTACTCGGCCTCGCGCTGGATCCGACAAGCATCCACTTGACACGTGTCCGATTTTCGCCGACGATTACCTAAAGTCGGACGGGAGTTGCGGTGCCACAGGCGTTAGCCACCGCTCACGACGCGGAAACGCGTGGACGGTTGGCAGGACCGGGAGTGAAAGCGTTTTTCCGGATTACGGAGCATTGGGGCGTGAATGACCAGCAGCGGCTCGCCCTGCTAGGGCAGTCGGTGGCGCGCTCCACGTTGAACGAGTGGAAGGAAAAGCCGCCGCGGACCCTGAGTGTGGATCAGATCGAGCGGCTCCGCTATCTCGTGGGAATCTACGAAGGATTGGAGCGCCTCTTTCGTCGCGGCCCCGACCTGTCGCGCCGCTGGCTCACCACTCCGCGACGCGATCACCCGTTTCACAACAAAACGCCGTGAGCCTACATCGTGGGCGGTGGACTGTTTGAGTTGGCCGCGTTGCGTCAGTACATCGGTCACGTGAACGGCGGACCGCCCAGCCGTGTGTCGTATACAGCACCAGCGCGTGAAGGCTGACGCGAGACTGTGTCACGCACCACCTACGTGCGTATCGTCTGCGCCGATGCCTGCCGCCGCTGCGATGAGGATTGCCGGATCCGCAGCTCGGCGCGCGCGGTCTGCCGGCACATAGCCCGTGGTCACGCCGTAGATGGTGGAGATCTGAACACCCATGTCGATCGTCGATGGCGTCGAATCGATACGGCGAGAAGCTGGGTCACGTGCTACAGCTGTCAATCAGTTCATGATTCCCGTTCCATGGCCATACACCGCGTCGATGACGTCCGGCCATGCGTCTATCAAGCCGCTTTCGGACGGCTGTTGGCGATAACCGTTTCGTGGCGAAGTAGGCGCTCGAAGTCGATGATGCCAATGACCTTCCGGTCTGCCTGCACGAACCCACGGAGCGGTGCATTCGTGAGGAGCTCCGGCATCGCCTTCAGACTGCCACGGCAAGTTCCTTCGACGCCCCGAACCCGAAGCGCCAGGGTTTCGCCCCCGTTGCTCTCGGACTGTACCAGTACGTAGGTCGCATTCTCCACCGGAATCGGGTTCTGGAACATTGCGTCACCAAGGTCGATCAAGCGCAGCGTGCCCCCGTGCTGGCGGTGAATCAGGCGCGTCCCCCGCACGGCGATGGCGGTGGCGTCACGCAGCTCGATGTGATCGACCAGACGTATCGGTATGCCGATCAAGGCATCATTCGGGTCGTTCCCGACGCGCAGCGTCATGTACTCCGTGAACGTCGTCACGTCACAGCCGAAGATCATCGAGCTGCCGGTACCCGGCGTTTGTTGTATCGCCATTTTCAGGTCGCGAATCGGCCACATCCGATGGTCGGGACGAAACTCCACCGTCCCGTCGGCGTCATCTGCCAATGAGAGTTCAATGCGCTCACCGCTGCGGCGGAGTGCTGCTCGTAGGGTCACGTACGCGGGCTGCCCGGCCGCGATGCGCGCTTCGGCGGACTGATACAGCGACGTGGTGGCCATCGCCTCCATCCACTGCCCGCCCGCTTTCAATAGCGCGTTCGCGACGCCGCTCGGGACCGACAGGTTGTAGTCCGGGCTCTCCTGAGAAAGAGTCACACGCACCGGCGCCTGACCCAACTGGCGGATCATCACGCCCTCCAAGGCATGTGAAAAATCCAGCACCGACACGCGCAGCGCCGCCCCGACTTTTTCAATCACCGCGCTGATCGCTTTGTTCAACTCATGGCGTATGGGCACCGAATCGGTATGTCGCGCGATCTGATCCTGCGCCACCATCAACGATTCCACCGCGTCGCGGCTACCCGCGCTCGCCGCAGCCATGAGTGCGAAGAGCCGATCGGTCCGTTCGATAGCGCCGCGTGCGGTTCCTGCAGGGTCCGCCGCGATCTTCTGCATGAGAAACGCCGACTCGGCGTCCATGTGCAATTCGACGGCATCGACAATGGAAGACAGCGCAGCACCGCGCGCCATCAGCAGAGGCTGCGCGGTCCCGAGTAACATGGTCTGATACTGCATCTGCATGTTGTAGCGCATCCACTCAAATCGCAGTTCGATCCAGATCCATGGCAGCATACTCTGCGCTTCGGTCACGTCATCTTCGAAGCACACGTCACGGAGCGACGCCGCAAGGCCGTGCAGACGGGTATCCATACTGGCGGTCAGATCGCGCGAGTCCGCTTCGCCGATGCCGTCGAGATGATGCACCATCTCCCGGATGCGCGTACGGATGTCGTCTCCGTCGAGGAGATCTATCAGGGCAATCAGCTTCTCGCTCATGTTCGTATTCCTCAGACCAGAGCCAATGACTGCTGCAGCGCTCCGCTCACCCGGGCCGGTGATCCCGTGAGGCGGCCCTGTGACCAGAGGACGTCGAGGTCCAAGGTCTGGCCGCGACGCGCGGCATGATCAGCCTGCTCTGCCACGAACATGACTTCGGCCAGCGAATCGCGCGTGCCGGACGCCTCGAGGCGATGATGGCCCGCGATCGCTGACGCCGCACGAGCGCCCATCTCCCATCGTTGGGCCGCGAGCGCCCCCAAGGGTTCGTGAAGCAGCTGGAGCAGTGCGTGCGCAAAGCCACTGTCCACTTCGATCTGACGGCGACGCGACGCGCGCAGCACCGAAATCCGATCGAAGATGATGAGCTTGCCGACGTCGTGCAGCATGGCGATCGAGAATGCCTCGTCGCCGTCGGCCGCGAACGCAGGAGCAATGACTCGTGCCAGTGGACCGGTACGAACCATGTGACTCCACACGCTGGCGGCCATCGCGTTGAACTCACCACCGGGGTGGCTCAACAGGCCATCCACGCAGCTGGCGAGGATCACGGCCCGCGCGCCGGATTGACCGATGCGGTCGATCGCCTGGTCGATGCCGATCACGGTACCCAGCCCGCTGGCAAACGCGGTGCTGTTCGCCGTGCGCAGCAGGCCTTGCACAAGCGCCGGGTCGGTCGACAGTCGAGCGGCGACCTCGGCGCGTGACAGCCGATCATCATTGCAGAGCGCCATCGCATCGCGAGCCGCGGCGGGCAGTTGGCGGATGACCACGTCGGGACCATCCTGCAGCAGCAGTAGGAGTGCAGCCGCGTCCGGTTGCCGGGCGGCAATCGGGTGCGACCGTTGCAACTCCATGGCGTCGCTCAGGCGCGCCTGCCAGATCTGCTGCAGTGACGGGCCATCCGGTACGGCACTCGCGGGCACATCGCGGCGCGTTGCCGACGCGACGTTGGCGTCGAGCGAAACAGCCCGCTTCGGTGTCACGGATGCGAGAGGCGCCTGTGGTGCAGACGCGCCGTGGCCGAAGAGACGGCGAAGCCATGTCCACATAATCAGGCGTCTCCGCCCGTGCGATCGCGCTCCACATCGGCGCGCATGACCTCGAGCAATTCGACCGCCGTATCGCTGAGCCGATCGCGGTGATCCTGAGACAGCAGTCCTTCGATGCGTCCCAGGATGTACGATGCCGCCGACGCACGGGCGAGGACGAGCGGCTCGCAGGTACCCTTCAGCATCGTGTCGTAATTGGCAACCAGATTGTGGCGTTGCCACTGAAATCGCATTTCCAGCCACAGTGCCGCCAGGCTACGGTACAGCTCCGCTTCGTCTTCCGGGTCCTTCATGGCCAAGGCGAGTTCCTGGATCTGTACGCAGAGCGCTGCGGACTCGGTAAGCACCGCTTCCCGCTGGATCGCCACCAAGGCGACTTCATCGGCGATGGACTCGCAGGCGATGTGCACGACGGACGAGTCGGCCACGAGGAGGAGTTGTGAAGCGAGTGATAGCATGGACGGGAAAGAGTAAGGGACGATCAACGAGGAACCAGCGCATGAGCTGTAGGTGGTGACACCTCCAGCCCATGCCACTTGGGCGATCAGGCAGCGCGAAGGCCGACGATTACCCAATTGGT
>NZ_JBDNFF010000223.1:0-13494 GCF_041689975.1 Gemmatimonas sp. | reverse complement strand
GGAAGGATCGCCACCAGTCGCCCATCGGGGTCGACCACATGCAACGCCGCGTTGTGCACGAACCCGTTCACGCCATCGTCGATCACGCGTACACCGAACGCCTGCAACACCGCAGGCAGCGCGTTTGAATCAGCCACGGTCGCGATGGTCCAGATCGCGGGATCAGCATGCATCATGTCCGCATACGGCCCGAGACGCTTGGGTGTGTCCCACACCGGATCGAACGACACCGACAGCAAACGCACCTGCGATTCCAGCCCGCGCGCACGGATCTCCGCCTGCAGCGACTGATACACGCCACCGAGTGCGCTGCACACGGTGACGCAGCGCGTGTAGATGAAATCGACAATCGTGCTGCGCCGGTCATCGCGCACCGTGTGCGCTGCGCCATGCATGTCGAGCAGCCCGATTGCGGGCACGGTCACCGGCGTCGCGGCGACAGCGAGCGCGCGCGCCGTATCGGTGGTGAGCGCCGAGAAGCCGCGCGTGGCCGTACCGAGCATGGCCACCACGAGCGCCGCGGAAACGGCCAGCCCGATCGCCGCGCGCGCGGCCACTACTTTACCGACTCGAGCTCGGCACCGCCGGCCCACGTTGTCACGCGCGACGCGGTGGCCGCGCGCTCGGCCGCCACCAACTCCGCACTAATGGCCGACGCCTGATTGCCGAAAGCACCGCGCACGTAGGTCGCGACCGCCGCCAGCTCTGCGTCGGACAACATCTTCCACGAAGGCATCAAGCCGTTGTACGTGGTACCCAACACCTCGATCGGCCCCTGAATACCATGCAATAAGATCTGCACGAGACGTTGCTCACTGCCCGTCACCCACGACGAGCCGGCGAGCGGCGGAAATATGCCGGTCAGTCCGGCACCCGATGCCTGATGACACGCCGCACACTTGCCGGCGTATACCTGCGCACCATCTGCGCGAGCGGATGCAGGAGCTGCGGTGAAGGCGACCGCGGTGCGTGCGTCCCCAAACAGCGGGCTCACGTCGGTGCTGGTGCGGCTCAGATACCACGCACCCCAGGCCACACCGATCACCATCATGGCGATCAGCAATCGCGGAATCGGTCGGACCTGCTCATCGGGGTCTTCATTCTCCCGTTGGCGCGGCGGCAATCCGTCGCGTGTCATCGCATCCTCCGTTTACGAACCGAGGGATCAACCGGATAACTGTGGTCGAGCGACAGCAAGTAGTCCACGAGTCGCTTCGCCTCCTCCCGCGCGACGATGCGCACGCCGGTGGGTGCCACACCCGGTGGCAACAACACTTCCACGTCCCCCGTCTGCAGCGCCCCGCGACGCTCGGCGAAGAGAAACGGAAACGCCGGCATGATGGACCCGGGCGAATACGCCCGCGGCTGATACAAGTGTCCGAGGTGCCAGTCGCGACTGGGCTGCCGCACCGCGATGTTGAACAGGTCAGGACCGGTCCGCATGGTGCCGAGGAGGTGCGGCTTGTCGCGCACATAGTCGTCCGGCACCGAGGGGCGCCCCCATCCTCGCTGACCGTCGGGGGCGATACTTGGATCACGAGGTTGCTGCGAATGGCAATATATGCAGCCGTTGGCGATATAAACCGCGCGGCCCGCCGCCTGCGCATCGGTGTACGCGGCTGGCTTATCTGATCTGGACGTGCTTTCCGTGAGCACGTACGGCATCACCACCAGCGCCACGATGGAAAAGGCCACAATGGCGAGTGCACCGGCAATGAGCCGTGTGACATCCAGTTCCCGGTCGCGCTTCATGCGACACCGCCTGCGATCGCTGGGCTACCTACCGGCGTGCCGGAACGACGACGCAGCAGCGTGGCGCCTCCTCGCTGGCGGCCACGCCGCATCAGCATCATGGCCACGTGCACGGCGAACACCAGATGACCCAGAGTCATAAGCGTTCCGCCGATCGTTCGCACCAAGAGGTACGGCTTGGTGATGTTGACACTGTCCATGAACGGCCGCGCCGCATCCAGCATGGCAAGCCCCTGCAACCAGCCGCCTATGGTGAGTCCCACGAAGTAGGTCGCGAAGCCGCCGATCACCAACCAGAAGTGTGCGCTGATCAGCCGCGCCGACGGCCATTCCCAATCAAGCACGCGAGGCAGAATGAAGTAGATCGACCCGAACATGACCATCGAGAAAAATCCGTACAGGCCGAGGTGTGCGTGGGCCACCGTGTAATGCGTGAAGTGCGTGACGGTGTTCACCATGCGCAGCGACTCGATCGATCCCTGCACCGACGCCAGCGTGTACATCATGCCACCAAACACGACGAAGCGCAGCGTCGGTGAGTGACGGAGCGCGCCCAGGTGTCCCCACGAGGTGCGATGCTGATTGATGGCCACTGCGGTCACCGGCACGATCATCATCATGCTCTGTACAATGGAGAGCGAGATGAGCCATCCCGGCACCGGGCCGCCGATAAGATGATGCCCACCCACTTGGCTGTAAAAGAACGCGAGTGTCCAGAAGCCGATGAGGGACAAATTGTAGGAGTGGATGGGCTTCCCCAACACCTTCGGGATGAAATAGTAGATGGCGGCGAGGCCGATCGGTGTGAACCACAGGCCAAGCACGTTGTGGCCGTACCACCAATTCATCGCCGCCTGCTGGACGCCATAGTGCAGGCCGGGCCAGTTGGCCACCGTAAGCAGGATCGGGAGCCAGATCAGGCCAGCTGCGATGTACCACACCGACACATACAGGTGCTCCACGCGGCGATTGCGCAGCGTGCGCAGCAGGGCGACCCCCATCATCGTGCCACCAATCACCATGGGCACGTCACATTGCCACGGGAACTCGAGCCATTCCAGACCAGCGCTGTGACCAGTGAGAATGGCGATGATACCGGCGCTGACGCCGAGTCCCCAGAGCAGGGCGCCCACGGCCGCCGTTTTACCCCCGACCAGCGGCGTGCGCAACAGCCGTGGCATCAGCCACAGCGCCACGCCAAACGCCGCGAGACTGCACCAACCGTAGGCCACGGCATTGAGGTGAGCGGGGCGGATCCGCCCGAACGTGAGCCAGGCTTCGCCGACGAGAACGTCCGGGACGTGCAACTTGATCGACGCGAGCAGACCGAACATCGACGCCAACACCAGCCAGAGCACGGCGAACCCGATGGAGAGCAGCACCGGCCAGCGTCCCGATTCATCCTGCTGCGCTCGCTCGTCGGCTTCTTCGAGCGAGAGGATAGAGAACTCGCCGGTATGTCCCGTGCGGTTCATCGTCTCCTGCAGATCGTCCTGTGCGTCCGCGGTTCGCGCCGCGGGCTCTTCGATCAGGCCGACCTCTTTGGCGCCGAAGATCACGCGGCTCGCGGCGTCAGCCGAACCGAACAGCCCCTTGGACATCGACCAGATGAACAGCAAAAGTCCACCCAGTGACGCCACAAACGTGACCACCAGCAGGACAATCGTGTACGACATCGACGACAACTCCAGTCAGGGATTGAGGCTGGCAACGATCACGGACGATCCACGTCGCGACATCGTGGCGCAGGAATGCCGGCGTTCCGCCGTTATGGGATAAACGTGGCGGAGTGAGCTGAAGATCCCGACGTACCGCAATCAGTAACGCATCGGCGCTCGCCTAGCGGCACTTTCGCAAATCTCGCGTCCTGCCACGGCCAAGTTTCACGAGTTTTCACAGGAGAATCCTGTCTCCTGCCGCTCACGAAAATGCAACTTGAAAGAAGTGGCGACATCAGCCCGTTAGTGACCGGTTGCCTCGGCGGCACGGCTGAACTGATCACACAGAGGAAAAGGGCTCTTCGGCGTTTCGTGTGGGTGATTCTCGGCCCCAGCGGCCCGCTGCGTTGCCTCACCCAATTCCGAAGAGGCAAATAAATGACGGTGCCGTTGTGTAGCGACCTATCGGCACGAGACCTCTGCGCCTCTGCGTTCTCCGTTTCTCTGCGTGATCAGTGCTCGGTCTACCCGAGCATCGCCGCCGGTGATCTGCCGCCGAACGGATCACTCGTCGACGAACCGTCGGCTGAACTGATCACGCAGAGGACGCGGAGGCGCAGAGCACGCAGAGGAACAGTCCAGAAAGCATGGTTCTTCGGGGTTGACTGCGGGTGAATATCGAACCAAATGCCCGCTGTGTTGCCTCTCCGAAGATGGCCGCTACCATGCCGCGGCCCAAGGCCAGCAACCTGAAGAACCACGCGCCGCATTGCCCGCTGACCCATCAGCCTCTTCCCGACGCCCTGTGGTGTGTCCGTGCGTTGCAGCGGCCGGTCGAGGTGCCCCGCTTCTCAGGCGAGTCGGCTGAGATTCACCCACACGAAACCCCGAAGAGCCTCTCTTTTTCTCTGTGTGATCAGTTCAGCCGCGCCGCGTGTTCAACGTGAATTTCGCAGACAGGAACGCACCGTCCTTCAGAGAGGGATCGGTCAATTAGCACCGTATTCTTCTGTAGGCGCCGAAGGGGATATTCAATAGGGGAAAGGCAACAGTTTATGGCCAAGAAATGCGAACGTACCGCTACGGGCGCATCCGATGCCAGGCCTCGATCGCCACGTAGCCGTTCACGACAAAGAAGCCAAGTGCTGGCAGGGTCTGCAGAAGACTGTCGCGAACGCGCAGACGCACGCCCACGCCAAGCGCCATCAGTACCGTCAATCCTGCCGACGCGAGAAACAATAGCGGCGTATACCAGAGTCCAACGAGTATCCCGGCGCCACCGCACACTTCGAGCACACCGGTGAGTACACGGAAGTTCGCCAGTCCAAACCGCTCAAACTCCCGCGCCATCGCGCTGGATTGCAGACAGCTCAGTCCATACACGAAAAATGACAACCCCGAGAGGAGCGCCAACGCATTGCCGAGCACCATTCAGATAACGACTCCGTACGCCGACAGCGCTACATACACACACAACACCAGCAAGGCAAACGACGGCATGTACTTGACCAGCGAATGCCGAACCTTAAAATGGAAATACTGGGCGCTCAACATGAGTCCGCCCATCGTGACCGCCGCTGGAAAGACCAGCGCTGGGAACCAGAGTCCGGCCACCAACAGCGTGGCCGCAGCGATCTTGGTGGCACCCACGAGGTTGCGTACGAGATCCGGAAGATGATACTCCCGAAACTCCCGCTCCACGTTCGACAAACGTGCCACCCAGACAACGAACACAGACAGCGCGATTACGAGCTGCGCGACTGCGACTGTGATTCCCATTGCCTCGTCTCCGGTTAGGCGAATTATGCCGGCGGCAGAATCACCGCGTCAATCACGTGGATGACGCCGTTCGTGCATTCGATGTCGGTCGTGACTACGTGCGCCGAACCGTTCAGCTTGACACCGCCGTCGGTCGTCACGCGAACCGTCGCACCGTTCACGGTGGCCACATCCTGTCCGTCGAGCGTAACCACAGCTGCGGCCATGACCTTGCCCGCGACGACATGATACGTGAGGATGGCGGTCAACTTCGGAATGTCAGCAAGGAGTGCCTCGACCGTGCCGGCCGGCAACTTCGCAAAGGCTTCGTCGGTCGGTGCGAAAACCGTGAACGGGCCCTCGCCCTTCAGCGTCGGCACAAGGCCGGCCGCAGTCAAAGCGGCAGCCAAGGTGGAGAACGTGCCAGCGGCGACCGCAGTGTCGATAATATCGTGCATCGTCGAAAGTTCCTTGAAAAGAGAAAACAGCTGTGGGCAATCCACACGCGAGGGACCGGACGACGCTCGCGCGCCACGTCACATCCCCTACGGCAAAGGTTGAAGCGTCGCGGACTCGCTGAGGTTCCAAGAACTCTCGACGACCGTTCGTGTCAGGCTAGGTCATCGGCTGGTAGAAGTGCGACCAGCCCGCCTGAATCCAAGCGGATGACGCGACGGGGTGCACGGATGACCCACTCGGCCACCAGCACATTGATGATCCATCCGGCGGCCATCATCAGCCCCCGCGGCAGTTCACCGGGCTTCTCGTTGGACACGAGAAACCACGGCAAGTGCGTGAACACCTGAGTGCCAGCGCCCAGCCCGATCGCATATGCGCGAGTCATCCAGCGACCGTGCGCCGCGAAATTGCGCTGCCGAATGGCGTTCACGGGCAGCATGAGAAATAGCAGCATCGCCGATCCGAACACGAGGCGCTCGAGATAAACCAGTTGACCATCGCCGGGCGGCCATGGATGGTGCAGCGTCATCCATAGTCCCGTGGTCGCTACCAGCAGTCCGCTCGCGACCACCAAGCCGCCGGCGACGCGGTGCTATCCGCGCCGTCGATGACGGAACCCCTCGGAGAACTGCAACGCACCCAGCATGCTGTACACGAGGGTGGCGACAATGTGGAGCAGGATCGGGAACGGTGAGGCGAAGAACCTGGCATTCTCTGGCGTGATCGCAGCACGGCCGGAGGGACCGCGAGGGTACCACTCACGAGCTCGGCCGCGGGAACCGCACCAGCGAGAGCGGGCACGAGGCTGAGCGTGGTCAGTCAGAGTGGGATGCCCCAGTCGGCTCGGGTGCGTCGCATGTTGCGCTCCGCGGCCTGTGCGCTCGTCACGCGTCAGTGACCGCTGGTGTGGCGCCGGTTGAAGCGCACGCCGGCCATGAGCATCACATCGTTGCGCGTGGCGGACGTGCCGCTGCCCACCAGCGGCTTGAAGCCGGTGGCGTAGTCACGCACTTCCAGGCGCACGGCGACGCGCTTGATGCCGAGCTCACCGCCGGCCGCCACGTAACCCGCCAGATTGTTCATCGCGTCCACCTCGAGTTTGCGGTAGTTGTAGCTCCGCGCGCCGGCACCCGCGCCGACGAAGGGACTCAGCGACACGGTACGATCGGCGAACCACTGCTCGCTCCGGAACTCGACGCCGAGGTCGGCGGCGAACACGTCGAGCTTCGGGGTGTTCGCCGCCAGGCGGTCACGACTGCGCGCCCACCCAACGGTGCTGGTAACGGCGAGGGCGGGGGTGCTGAGGCGCGTCAGCTGCACCGCGCTCAGCTGCCCGTCCTTGACGTGGTCACACTGCGCGCCAGTGGCGACCAGCGCGCCGTTGGTGAAGCGCAGCTCCCAGGGCGACGGCGGCGGTAGATGAGATCGACATGAGCTGTTCCTCTGGATTTGATGCTGCGGTCCGCGTCATGAACGCTTCCGTTCGTGCGGTCCATCTATTAGTGTACGGCATACACCGTATGTGTGTATTATATACACAGTTCAGGATTATCAACAGTTTTCCTGTGAGGCGACATGGCGGGACGAAAGAAGTCGGAGCCGCAGACACGGAGCGGACGAGTGACGAAGGCAGCACCCGACGTATTGTCCCACGACGTCCTGATGCAGGCCGCAGTGCGGGTAGACTCCGAGTTGCGGTGGCGGAGTCAGCTTTTATGGGATGACCGCGCGCAATCCACCCGCGGTCCGAAAGCGTCGCTGACGCCGGACGAGGTGGTGCAGGTGGCGATGCAGTTGGCCGACGAGGACGGACTCAGCGCCGTGACGATGAGCGCGGTCTCGGCGCGCCTCGGATTCACCACGATGGCGATCTATCGGTACTTCCCCAGCAAGGAGGCGCTCCTCGACGCGATCGTCGATGCGGGCATGGGACTTCCGCCACGCGCGCCGACGTGTCGAGGCGATTGGCGGAGCGAGCTGGCGCAGTGGGCGCGTGCCAAGCGCGCGATGCTCTGCGCGCGACCATGGCTGGCGGAGCTTCCGTTCGTGGCGGCGCCGCACGGACCGAACTGGCTCAGCTGGCTCGAAGCCGTCATCGACTCGCTCGCTGGCACCGGACTGGATTCCGCCGACATGGGCGAAGTGCTGAGTATTCTCGACGGCTACACACGCGGGGCATCGGACACGGCCACCTCACTGGCGCGTGCGCGCGCGCGCGGTCTTTCGGCTGCGCAATGGGCGGCAGAAGTGGGTGCGGATCTCGGGCGCGCCATCGGCGATCCGCGATTTCCGCACTTCGCGGCACTCCTGACCACGCCGTCGACCAAACCGACCCGCACAATGGACGAGTCTTTCGAGTTCGGGCTCGCGCGCGTGCTCGACGGCATCGAACGCTACGTCAACGCGTCGAAACGTGCGTGATCTCGTTTTCCAATCCGGCGCTTCGTGTATTTCCGGGATGCACGACACGTTCGATGCCGCAGCGGCACCGGTCCGAGACGCCATACTGCGCCCGACGCCGCTGGAGCGCCTGCGCACGACGCTCGTTCTGAGATTGTAACTTCAGACATGCCGACGCGACCTTACTCTCTTCCGTAAGCGATCATGCGTATCCTCCGCTCGATCCCACCCATCCCGCTCGCGTCAGGTGTCGTGACCACCGTGTTCGGCGCGTTATTCGTCGCCGTCACGATCGGATGCCAATCGGCCAGAAGCACGACGACGCCTCCCTCCGCCGCGCGAACCGCTCCCGGCAGCCCGGCCCCCGACTGGAAGGCCGTAGACGCGGCGATGGGCCGCCCAGGCGTCGCGCAACCGGGTGACGTGCAGCGGTACAACTTCCCACGAGGTGACTTACACGTAGTCGTAAGCGACCAAAGTGGCGACGTGACGCTCCGCCCGACGATGGCGTTAGGAGGCTGGATCGCCATGCACGGCACCGGAGCCGGCAACTCCGTCATGGCGATGGGCGACATCGTGCTCACCGAGAGTGAACTACCCGCCGTGATGTCACGCCTGCAGCAAGGGGGTGTGGAGCAGACCGCCGTACATCACCACGTGATGCGCGAAACCCCGCGTGTGCTGTACATGCACGTCAGCGCGCACGGTGACGCGGTGAAGATCGCCGAGACAGTACGTTCAGCGATTGCACTCACCAACGCTCCCGCCACGACGCCAGCCCCCTCCTCGAGCGCCGCTGCACCGGGTATCGATCTGGATACATCGAGTGTGGCGACGGCGCTCGGGTACACCGGTCGCACGAACGGCGGTGTCTATCAGGTGAGCACGCCCCGCCCCGAGACCATTCGCGAACGGGGCATGGTCGTGCCGGGATCGATGGGCCTCGGGACCGCGATGAACTTCCAACCCACTGGGGGCGGCAGGGCGGCGATCACCGGCGACTTCGTGCTTCTTGCTACCGAGGTGAACCCGGTTATCCGCGCGCTGCGTGGCGCGGGTATCGAGGTGACCAGCCTGCACAATCACATGTTGAACGACGAGCCACGACTGTTCTTCATGCATTTCTGGGCGATCGGCGATGCGGTAGTTCTTGCCCGCGGACTGCGTTCAGCGCTCGACAGCACGGCGCAGCGCGCGCGATAGCTCGAGTGTCACGTCGGTGGTCGCCCGCCGCGCCCCCAACGTGGACTGTCCAGCGCGCCGTGCTCACCCGCCCCGCAACACCTCGAGAAACGCGGCACCGTAGCGCTCCAGCTTTGCCTCGCCTACACCCGGCACCTGGAGCAATTCACGCGGACTGCCCGGCCGACGCGCCACCATCTCGAGCAGCACCTTGTCGCCGAACACGATGTACGCCGGCACCCCCGCTTCATCGGCGAGTTCGCGTCGAACCGCGCGCAGCCGCTCGAAAAGATCGCGTTCAGCGTCGTCGAGCGTCGCGGCGTCGGGGCCGCGCGAGGTGCGCACGCCGGCGGTGACGGCCGCACGGCGGCCGCGTGCCGTACCGACCTGCGACGACACCAGTTCAGCAATACGCTCGTCGGTGCGATGGCCGGTACACACATCGCACGAGCGCTCGCACGACGTGATCACTTCGTCGAAATGCGCCACGAGTGCCTGATGGCGGCAACGCGAGCGTTCCACGAGATCGAACAACGCCACCGTGGCCAGTCGCGTGCGCTCGCGCACACTCGCGTCGTCGAGATTGTCGAGAAAGCGCTCGTGCAATTTCACATCAGCCCACGAATAGAACATCACGCAGTCGCTCGGCAAGCCATCGCGACCGGCACGGCCGATCTCCTGATACCACGACTCAATATCCTTCGGCATGTCGCGGTGAATTACGAAACGCACGTTGGACTTGTCGATGCCCATCCCGAACGCCACGGTCGCCACGATCACGTCGATGTCGTCGCGCTTGAACGCTTCCTGATTGCGCGCCCGTTCGTCAGGTTCGAGACCGGCGTGATACGGTAGCGCACGGACGCCCTGCGCCGCGAGGAACTCCGCGGTCTGATCCACGCCTTTGCGGCTTTGGCAGTACACGATGCCGCTCTCACCATCGTGCGCGCGAATGAGCGCCAGTATTTCCGCGCGCGTGTTGCCACCCTGCCCTTTCTTGCGCGTCGCGATCTGCAGGTTCGGGCGAAAAAACGAGCCTTTGAAACCGGCCGGCTTGCGCATGCCGAGCTGACGCAAGATGTCGAGCGCGACCCGTCGGGTCGCGGTGGCGGTCAGCGCGAGCACCGGCACATCGAGCTGCTCCTTGAGCCCCTGCAGTCGGCGATACGACGGGCGGAAGTCATGCCCCCATTGGCTGATGCAATGGGCCTCGTCCACCACGAGCAGCGAAATCGGACAACCGCGCACGAAGTCGCCGAGGTAGCCGTCGAGCGCCTCAGGGGCGAGGAACACCAGTTCGTATTTGCCGGCGCGAAACGCGTCCATGCGCGCGCGTCGCTCGTCGAAGTCCAACGTGGAGTTGATCGCCGTGACCGAGAAGCCGAGGCCCGCGACGGCGTCCACCTGGTCCTTCATGAGCGAGATGAGCGGCGAGATCACCAGGACCGTCCCCTCGAGTAACCGTGCCGGGAGCTGATAGGTGAGCGACTTGCCCGCGCCCGTGGGCATCAGGGCAATGCAGTCCTTGCCGGCCAGCACCGCGTCGATGACTTCGCGCTGTCCTGGACGGAACTCATCGAAGCCAAAGACATCGCGGAGGACGTCTTCGGGGGTACGTGACGTGGCGGAGTGACTGGGCGGCATGCTCCTGACAACGTAATGGATCTACGCGTTGGTCGGTGCGAACATGGTGAACGGGCCCTTGCCCTTCGGCGTTTCGACCAGTCTCGCAGCCTTCGCGGCAGCGACAAGCATGGTGTGATCCGTTACGTGGCGTTGGGCGGGCAGCCGTATCGACTGCGTTGTGCGAGGGCTACGCCTCACCCGGATCAGCGAATTCATGCGGGGCACGACGGGTACTACAAGTCGCGCGTCAACTCGATCATGGTCGGCCGAAAGCCGTGACGCGCAAACAAGCGCTGTGCACTTTCGTTACGCGCGGCCGTGGAGAGGACCACCTGCGTTGCGCCGATCTGCTCGAGCGCCGCCATGGCGGCCTGCAGCAGCAAACCACCTACTCCACGACCACGGGAGCCGGAATCGACGACAAGATCGTGCAGTGCACCGGCCGGCCCGCGCAACGCCATGTAGTCGACGCCTTCCAGACTCCCCCACGCGTAGCCACATATTTGGCCATCGTAAAGGGCCACCAGGACCACGGTATTCGACTGTCCGAGCCGGCTACCGAGATACGACGCGTAGCCGCGTTCGGTCTGCGCCGTGACCGCCATGAACCGCGCGCGGTCGAAGTCGTGATGCGTCTGCATGAGGTGCACAGCCAGACGGCCGAGAGCCGGGAGATCGGCCGGCGTGGCGGCGCGGATGATGACGGCGGTTGGATCCAAGGTGGGCCTCTTTGGTCAGTGAGTCGGGACGACCACAACCTTCCCTACCACTCGTCGCTCCAACATAGCGCGTAGCGCCACAGCGCTCTCATCGAGAGCGTAACGCGCGCTCACCACCGGCGAGATCGTACCATCCACCACCCAATCCATCAGCTGCGCGAGGTGTCGCGCATTCGCTACCGGCTCGCGCTGCTCGAACGATCCCCAGAACACACCCACCACCGACGCCCCCTTTAGCAGCGGCAGATTGAGGGGCAGTGACGGAATCGCCCCACCGGCAAAGCCGATCACGAGGTAGCGCCCACCCCACGCAATGCTGCGGAATGCGGGCTCGGTGAGATCACCACCCACGGGATCACAAATCACGTTTGGTCCGAGCCCGTTGGTGAGCGCCTTTACACGATCGCGCAGCGATTCGGTGGTGTAGTTGATCACTTCATCGGCACCATGCGCGCGGCACAGCGCCGTCTTCTCGTCGGTACTCGCGGCGGCGATCACGCGCGCGCCGAGCGCCTTGCCGATCATCACGGCAGCGAGCCCGACGCCACCGGAGGCGCCAAGCACAAGCAGCGTTTCTCCTTTGGCGATCTGGGCGCGATCGATCAGTGCGTGCATCGCGGTCCCGAAGGCCAGCGGCAGCGTGGCGGCTACGTCGAACGACAACGCTGCGGGAAGGGGCGTCGCGGCTGACGCCGGCGCGCACACGCGCTCGGCGAAGGCGCCCGTTCTCGTGAGTACGACCACCCGCTGTCCCACGTGCAGGTGGTTCACGCTGGAGCCCAGCGCAACGACCACACCAGCCGCTTCACCACCGGGGGTGAACGGCAGCGGCGGACGGACTTGATACTGCCCCATCACCATCAGCGCATCAGGAAAGTTCACGCCGGCGGCGTGCACCTCGACCACGATCTCGCCGGCCGCGGCACCTGGATCAGGGACGGTTTCGACGGTGAGCGTTTCAGGCTGGTCGAACGCATTACAGATGACCGCACGCATAGACATCAGCTGGGAGAAGACGAAATCGGTGATGCAGGGGACACGCGTAGGGTCTCGAGCGCCTGCCGTATTGTATCAGGAATAGCCACCGACGTGCGTGATGCGCGGTTCACGTACACGTGCACGAAGTGGCCGGTGGCCGCCGGCGACTCGTCATCGTTGCAAAAGAGCGCCAGCTCGTATCGTACGCTCGATCGTCCGAGATGGACGACTCGGATACCAGCCGTCACCCGATCCGGGAACATGATCGGCGATGCGTACCGGCACTGCGTTTCCACGACAAGACCGATGGCCGCGCTGCCGGCAATGTCGAGAACTCCCTGTTCGATCAGCCACCGGTTCACCGCGGTGTCGAAGAAGCTGTAGTACACCACATTGTTCACGTGACCATACGCATCGTTGTCCATCCACCGCGTGTCCATCGTGGTCAGGTGCGCATAGTGCGCGCGCGTTTCGGTCGTCCTCGTCACAACGCCTCGCGGTACAGAGCCAGCGCCTGGTCGTAGTTCACATCGCGGCAATTGTTCACCAGCAACCGCTGCCCTTTCATGGCGTCGATCGCGAGGCCCGGAAGGTCAGCTTCAATCACCCCCAGCTCCCCGAGCGTGCGCTCGAGACCGAGCTCACCCACGATGGTGGCCATCGCATCCACGAACGCGCGCCCGCTGGCGGTGCGATGCCACGTGCGCTCACCCGCCCGCACAGCATCGGAGAGTTCGCGATACAGCGCGTCTGCCTCCGTCAGATTGAATTCGAGGACTGGCAGCAGCATCAGTGCATTGCTCAACCCATGCGGCACGTGAAACTGTCCGCCAAGCGGATAGGCGAGCGCATGCACAGCGCCCACGGGCGCGTTGGCAAAGGCCATGCCGGCCAGCATCGACCCCTGCAGCATGGCGCGACGCGCCGTGAGGTCGGCGCCGTTCTCGATGACCGTACCGATG
>NZ_JBDNFF010000222.1:0-8119 GCF_041689975.1 Gemmatimonas sp. | reverse complement strand
CCCTCGCGTCAAGAACGCGTGTGCCGTTGGAAGTCGTGCAGCGCATTCCGCTGGGTCCGAAAACGGGGCTCGCTGTGGTGCGCGTGGGAGAGCGGGTGATGGCGCTCTCCGTCGGCGAAGGTGGTGTACGTCAGCTATTCGAACTCGATGAAGTCGATCGCCTGCGTGTCATCGCCGCCAGCACATTGCCGGTTCCGATGGTCTCCAGCGCAGCCGCATCGGCGGCGTTCACGATACCAGCGGCGCTGCCGTCGGCGATGAGTGCGGCGTTCCCGGGCAAGTTCGGCGCGATATTCCGCCGCTCGCTCAACGCCACGAATGTGCAGGTCGCGATGTCGCAGGCCGATCTCGAACGCGCCGCTGCCATGCTGGCTTCAAGTGCAGTGCGCGTGGCGGTGCGGCCGTTCTCGCCGGCCGAGCCGAGCGAAGTACCCGCGTTTTTGACCGCGGGCGCGGTGCTTACGTATGCGCCGCGCTCGGCGATGGCCGCGCCGGTGTACGGAACGCCGCAGACATCGCAGCAGGCCGATCGTGACTTCCGCGCGATGCTTGGTATTTCACTGGGCGGTGCAACGCGCCTCGCGACGTTCGGCGCTGCCATGCTTCTGCTCGGCGCCTCGTCGCTGAGCGCACAGTCCGCGACTCAGGCTTCACCGCCGCGGGTCGCGACGCCCGCGGCGGCGGCAACGACACCGGTGGCGCTGCCGCCCCCGACGCTTCCGGGTGCTCCGGTGGCTGCCGCAACGCTGCCTGCTCCCACGCCCCCGGGTGCTCCCGACTTCTCGCTGCCGGCTTCGCTGCAGAGCGTCACGCAGGATCTTGTGCAAAAGGCCGCCGCCGCTGAAGCAGCGGCCAAGCTGGCGACGACGGTACCGACGAAGCCGAAGAGCCGTAACTCGCGACTGGGGGCGACTCCTGGGGCCGACAACGGTGCGGCGCTGACGGCGCAAGCGGCAGCGTCGCGGCGTCCGATGTCGCAGATGGTCGTGGACTCCGCGAAGGACTCGAACGGAAGGGCCAGCGCCGCCTCGCCGGCACCGATCGGAGCCGATGATGCCGTCATGCGCATGATGCCGCAGATGGATGTCAAGCTCGGTGGCGATGGCGAGAACGGTGGTCTGCGATTGAACGGCACCGTGGGCATCGTCGTCATGATGGGGCTGCTCACGCTGCTCCCCACGCTGCTGCTCATGATGACGGGCTTCACCCGCATCCTGATCGTTCTGCACTTTCTGAAGCAGGCCATGGGTACGCAGAGCGCACCGCCGGCGCACTTGCTCGCTGGCATGGCGCTGTTGCTGACCGGGTTCGTGATGACCCCCACGCTCACGCAGGTGAATCGAGACGCCATCACGCCGTGGCTCGATGGCAAGATCGGGCAGGTCGAGATGATGAAGACCGGCGTGAAGCCGATGCGCGAATTCATGCTGCGGCAAACGCGTGAATCGGATCTGAAGACATTCGTCGAAATGAGCCGCATGCCGCGTCCGAACACGGTAGACGACGTGCCGTTGCACGTGCTCATGTCGGCGTTCGTGGCCAGTGAGCTGCGCACCGCGTTTCAAATCGGCTTCGCGATCTACCTGCCTTTCATCATCATCGATGCGGTCGTCGCCTCGGTGCTCATGAGCATGGGCATGATGATGCTGCCACCAGCCATGATCTCGCTGCCGTTCAAACTGTTGCTCTTCGTGCTTGTGGATGGGTGGACACTGACGATTACGAGCTTGGTGCAGAGCTTCAAGTAGGAAGGGCTGACCAGCCAACTCCCTAGGAAGCAGGGGGGAGGGTATCAGGAAGGAGGGGGCAGGACGATGGATTTCCGCAGTGCTGCCCTTTCCCGCTGTGCCCCCCTGCTCCCTGCCTCCTGATACCCTCCCCCCTGCTTCCTAAGCCGTTGGCAGTTCACGTCCCTGCGGCAAATTTCGCCGTAAAATCACCCGGCAATTCCTGCCGAATACAGCAAATCGGTCATACTAACCGATTCACTTTATACATGTAAAATTAACAATGACAACGCTTTACGCGACTATGTGATCCGTGTCGCCTCTGGTACGACCCCTGCTTTATCAAGTGCTCGGAAGCCCTACTTACCCGAGCCGCCCCGGATGTCACACCAACTCGTCATCGACTTATCACGCCAGGCGATCATGACCGCGCTCATGATCGCGGCGCCGATGCTGCTCGTCGCCCTCGGCGTGGGGCTTGTCGTGTCGATCATCCAGTCGGTGACCCAGATCCAGGAACAGACCCTGGTCTTCGTGCCGAAGCTCGTCCTCGTGGGCGGCGCCTTCATCGTTGGCCTGCCGTGGCTGCTCCAGATCCTGATCCGCTATACCACCCAACTCTTTCGCGGCATCCCCGCGATGGTCGGCTGAGCCGGATCGCCTACATGACCCCGTCCACCGGCCTCTTCGGCCTCCCTGACTTCTTCGCTCCCGGCGTCGCCACCGCCTTCGTGCTGACCGCGCTGCGCGTGGGCGGGCTGTTGCTCGTCGCCCCGGCGTGGTCGGCCAAGAGCTTCCCGATGAAGCTCCGCACCGCCGTCCTCGTCGTCTTCGCCACGCTGCTCATTCCGAGCGCCGCCACGACTACCGATCTCGCCGCGCTCCGCATCACGCCGGTGACGTTCCTCAGCGAGACCATCATCGGCTTCGTGATCGGCTTCGCCGCCGCCATCATCGTGGCCGGCGCCGAGTTCGCGGGTGAACTGATGACCAACTCGATCGGTCTTTCCGGCATGGCGATTCTCGATCCCGTGAACAACACGCAGGGTGCGATCCTCGGCACCTTCATGCAGCTGTTGGCCATTACGCTGCTGCTCACCGGCGGTGGTCACCTCATCATGCTGCAAGCCGTCGCGCAGAGCTTCGTCTCGATGCCGCTCGGCGCCCCGCTCGATCTCGCCAACGGCATGCTTGCGGTCACCAAGGCCGGAACCACGATCTTCGCGACCGGCATGCAGTTCGCCGCCCCCGTGATCGCGGCCATTCTCGTATCCAACATCGCGCTGGCGATTCTCGGACGCGCGGCGCCGCAGCTGCAGGTCATGAGCCTCGCGTTCCCGCTGCAGATCGGGATCGGCCTGCTCACCTTCGCCGGTTCGATCGGCCTCGTCGTTCACGCGCTCGCCGACTGGACGCCGGCTTACGCCACGACGCTCGACAATTTTGCGCGGGCGGTGCACGTCGCCCCTGCGCCGACGGGGGGGCGTTGATCCATGTCTGATTCCGATTCCGGCGAAAAGACAGAGGCGCCCTCTGGCAAAAAACTCGACGACGCGCGCAACCAAGGGCAGATCGCCAAGAGCCCCGAACTCACCACCGCCGCCTTCCTCCTGGGTTCTACGCTCACGATGACGATGGCGGGACCGCCGCTCTGGCAGTTCCTGCTCGACACCATGGGCAACACGCTCGCCAACGCGGGCAATCTCGAACGCGGTGGCGCGTCGGCCATTCCGTTTCTGCAGGCGCTCGGCTTCCGTACCATCGTGGCGATGGTCGGCATGATGGCGGCACTCGCCGTGATCGCCATCGCCGTTCAGGCGATACAGACCGGCGGCCTGCTCACCACCGAAACGCTCACGCCGAAGTTCAGCCGCATCAATCCGGCGACCAACCTCAAGCGGCTGCTCGGCAAGCAGGCGATCGTCGAACTTGTGAAAGCGCTGCTGAAGCTCAGCATCGTAGCCTGGGCCGTGTACTCCACGCTGGCCGATGCGTGGCCCGACGTGCAGGGGCTCGCGCTCGACAAGTCGCCGGCCGCGCTCATGCAGGTGGTCGCCAAGTACGCCATTGCGCTGCTCAAGAACGCCGGTCTGATGTTCCTCGTGCTCGCGCTTACCGACTACGCGTGGCAAAAGTACAGCACGACCGAGTCGTTGAAGATGACGAAGCAGGAAGTGAAGGAAGAGTCGAAGTCGCAGGAAGGCAATCAGGAAATGAAAGGACGCCGTCGGCAGATCGGACGCGAGCGCATCCGTCGTCAGATGTTCGCGGAAGTCCCCAAAGCCGATGTCGTCATCGTGAACCCGGTACACATCGCCATCGCCATCAAGTACGACCCCATGGTCGCCCCCGCGCCGTACGTCGTGGCGATCGGCCAGCGCAAGATCGCCCTGCGCATCAAGGAACTCGCCTTCAAACACAACGTGCCCGTGATCGAAAATGTCCCCCTCGCCCGCGCGCTCATCGTGGTGGCGAAGGTGGGCACCGTCATTCCGGTCGAGATGTATCTGGCCGTCGCCGAAGTGTTGGCCTTCGTGATGCGTCAGCGGGAACGGTTCGGCGCCTCGTGGCGTGGAACGGCCGCCGCATGAGGAACGCCTGAGTGACCAGCGTAGCACTCCCTCTTTCGCTCCCCGCGGAACCCGGCAAGAAGGCGGAACTCGCGCTTGCCCTCGCGGTCGTGCTTATCCTGGCACTGATCGTGGTACCGTTGCCGCCGATCGTGCTCGACCTGTTCCTCGCCGCCAGCATCGGGCTCTCGCTCGTCGTGCTACTGGTGTCGTTGTACACCACCGATCCGCTCGACTTCAGCAGCTTCCCCGCGTTGCTGTTGCTGCTCACGCTCTTCCGCATCGGCCTCAACGTCTCGTCTACGCGCCTCATTCTCACGCAGGCGCACGCGGGCAAGGTGATCGAGGCGTTCGGCAATTTCGTCATCGGCGGCAACTACGCCGTCGGTATCGTGATCTTCCTGCTGCTCATCGGCATCAACTTCATCGTCATCACGAAGGGTGCCGGACGCATCGCCGAAGTCGGCGCGCGCTTCGCGCTCGATGCGATGCCCGGCAAGCAGATGGCGATCGACGCCGACCTCTCGGCCGGCCTCATCGACGAGAAGGAAGCCCGCACACGCCGCGACGTCATCTCGCGCACCGCCGACTTCTACGGCGCGATGGACGGCGCCTCGAAGTACGTGAAGGGCGACGCGATCCTCGGCATTCTCGTGGTCGCCGTCAACATCATCGGTGGCATCTTCATCGGTGTCATTCAGCGCGGCATGCCGCTCGAGAAGGCCGCTGCTACCTACACGCTCCTCACCGTCGGTGACGGCCTCGTGTCGCAGGTGCCGGCGCTGATCATCAGCACCGCCGCCGGTCTCATGGTCACCAGCGCGGCCGGTAACGAGCGCATGGGCACCGTGCTTTCCAAGCAGCTCGGTGCACACCCGCGCGCCATGTGGATGGTGGCCGGGGTGTTATCGTCGTTCGCGCTGATTCCCGGCCTGCCGATGTTCCCGTTCCTCGCGTTGGCGGTGGGCGCCGCGGCGCTCGCCAGGATGTCGGAGAAGGCGGCCAAGGCACGCAACGAACTCGCGCAGTTCTCGGCCACACCGCTCGCCGAAATCGAAGCGCCCGCGCCGACCGATCCGATGCGCGACCTCCTGCAGATCGATCCCATCGAACTCGAAGTCGGCTACTCGCTCATCCCGCTCGTCGACGAAGGACAGGGCGGCGATCTCCTCGAACGCATCGGCCTGTTGCGTAAGCAGGCAGCGCTCGAACTGGGCATTCTCGTGCCGGCCATTCGCATCCGCGACGACATCCGTCTGCCGGCCAACGAGTACGTCATCAAACTGCGCGGTTCGGAAGTAGCACGTGGTGAAGTGTTGCCCCGCTTCGTGATGGCGCTCAACACGGGTGGTGTGGTCGAAGAGATCCAGGGTATGGATACCGTCGACCCGTCGTTCGGCATGCCGGCCAAGTGGGTCTCGATGGGACAGCGTGCCGACGCCGAAGCGCGCGGGTACGTGGTCGTCGAGCCTACTACTGTCGTGGCCACGCACCTACTGGAAACGCTCAAGACGAGCGCTGCCGACCTGCTCGGTCGTCAGGAAGTCCAGGAAATGGTCGAGACGCTCAAGAAGTCGCACCCCGCGCTCGTCGAAGAGATCATCCCGAGCAAGGTCTCGCTCAGTGTGCTGCACCGCGTGCTGCAGCGCCTCCTCCGCGAGCGTGTCCCCATACGCGATCTCGTCACGATCCTCGAAGCCATCGGCGACGGTGCGGACACCACGAAGGATCCCGAAGCGCTCACTGAAGTGGTACGCAAGTCGCTCACGAACGTCATCGCCCGTCTCTTTGCCGATCAGAGTGGTGTCGTTCGCGGCATCACCATCGGTGGCCGGCTCGAGTCGGCGCTGCTCGGTCTCTTCTCGCCGCGCTCGTCGAACGTCAACGCCCCGGTGCTCACACCGGAATCGTTGGCGGGTCTGCTGCGGGATCTCAACCAGATGGCCAGCACCTATTCGGTGGATGGCCGTCCACTCCCGCTCATCACGCCGCCCTCGCTGCGTGTCGGTGTGCGCCGCCTGATCGAACCTGTGTTGCCCAGCCTCCCGGTGGTCTCGCTCGCCGAGCTCCCCGCGCAGATCACGCTGAGCAGTGTCGCTACTTGGGAGATGAACTGATGCATTTCAACTCGGCGGAGCGCTTTCGTGGCGCCGATCTCTCGCGGGTGGCCGATCGGGCCCGTCGCACGCTCGGTGACGATGTGATGATCCTCCACACGCGCGCCGTACGCGACGGTGGCGTGCCGATGGTCGAGGTGCTGGCCGCGCCGTCCACCACGATCGATCGCGTGCGCGCGCGGCTCGAGCCGACACCGTTCCCGGTGCACATGCGCCAAGCCGACGGTCGACCGTACTGCATCGCGCTTGTCGGTCCGACCGGCGCCGGCAAGACCACCACGGCCGCCAAGCTCGCTGTACGTCGCGGCATGTTCGGCGCGGCGCGCCCCGGTCTGCTCACGATCGATACGTATCGCGTCGGTGGGATGGAGCAGTTGGCTACGTATGCGGAACTCGCCGACGTGCCGTTCGAAGTCGTCTACGACGCGCGTGAAGTAGACGCCGCGATGAAACGACTGTCGGGCACCTGCGATGTCATCATCATCGACACGCCGGGGCGCAGTCCGGCGTCGGCAGAACTCACCGAACGCTGGCGGTCGCTGCTCGACGCGCTCGATCCCGACGAAGTGCATCTCGTGATTCCGGCGTCGTTGCGCGCCGACCTGGCGATCGATATCGGCCGCGCGTATCGCGCCACACGCGATCACTGCGGCGCCACCCACCTGATCCTCTCCAAGGTCGACGAAGTGCCGCGTGGATCGGGCATCAGCGATCTCGCGCTGTCCCTCGAAATGCCGACGCGGTGGGTCACCGACGGACAAGATGTGCCCGGCGATCTCAAGCCCGGTGTGCCGCGATTGTTGCGCGCCTGGGGACTCTCCGCGGATGCGGAGCCTGACTGGATGCCCGCATGACCGGCCAACAGCTCATGTCGCCACCACGTGGAACAGTTGCCGTGTCGCAGGTCGATGCGCTGCTCGGTCGTAGCCCGCGCCACAGCGGGCAGCAGGGCGGTGTCCCGCGTGGCGCGACCACGCTGCTGGTGGCCAGTGGACGCGGTGGAAGTGGCACGTCGCTGGTGTCGGCACTGCTCGCTGTCGCGGCGGCGGGCGATGGCTGTCGTGTGCTGCTCATCGATGCCGATGATTTCGTCGGACCGCTCGCGCTCACGCTTGGGGTGCAGGCTCGCGCGTCATGGCAGGATCTGCGCGGTGGCCGCGTGTCACCAGCCGACGTCGCCACGCCCGTCAGCACCACCCTCACCCTCGTGGCCGGAGGCGCCCCGCGCCTTGGCTCCGACAATCTCGCTCTCTCGGCCGCCGAACGTCGCGCTTGCATGCGACGCCTCGGTGCGCTGGCAGACGGAATGGACCTCGTCGTCCTCGACTGCGGGGCGCGTATCGATACGGTGCTCGCCGCCATCACGCCGCACGCCGACGAACGCCTCGTCGCCGTGGCCGCCGGGAGTGATCCAGTGGGCCTGGCGTCGACCTATGCCCTCTGCAAAGCGGTGCACACCCGTCACGGTGCCCTTCCGATAGACGTACTCGTCAATCGGTACGAAGGGAGCGAAGCCGCTCGCTGCTTCGACGCCATCGACGCCGGTGCCCGTCAGTTCCTCGGAATGTGTCTACGCCTTGCAGGCGCTGTCCCAGCTGATCCGACGCTCCACGCCGCGCTGCGCGCGGGAATGCCTTTTCCGCATGCGGCCGCCGGTTCGCCGGCTGCGATTGCTGCTCACGAAGTCGTGATGCGCACGCTGGCT
>NZ_JBDNFF010000221.1:0-17342 GCF_041689975.1 Gemmatimonas sp. | reverse complement strand
TAGGAAGCAGGCAGGAGGGTTTCAGGGGGAAGGAGGCAGGGAAACGCGACCTGCTTCCTCCGTCCTGATAGCCTCACCCCTGCTTCCTAGGGTATTCGCCGTTCACCACCGTCAGAACCCGACTACGAATCCATGTAATTGTGCGTCTCCGCCGCCGCGCCCGGGTGCACGACCGCTCCGTAGCGCGCCGGACTCACCGTCTGCGCGTAACGCCAGATCGCACCCGACTGGAAGTTGTGGCGTCGTGGCTCCCACACGGTACGGCGCGCGGCGAGTTCCTCGTCGGACAGCCGCACCGACATCGTTCCCGCGATTGAGTCGATGTCGATGATGTCCCCGTTGCGCAGAAGGCCTATCGGTCCGCCCAGCGCCGCCTCGGGGCCCACGTGACCGATGCACAACCCACGCGTGGCGCCGCTGAACCGGCCGTCGGTGATGAGCGCGACTTTGTCGCCCATGTCCTGCCCGTAGATCGCTGACGTCGTGGACAGCATTTCGCGCATGCCGGGACCGCCGCGCGGTCCTTCGTAGCGGATGATGATCACATCGCCGGCTTGGTAGCGTCGTTCGGTCACGGCTGAGAACGCGTCTTCCTCGCTGTCGAACACGCGCGCCGGCCCGCTGAACACGCGCGTGTGCAAGCCGGCCACCTTCACGATCGCCCCGTCGGGCGCGAGGTTGCCGCGCATGCCCATCAGACCACCCGTCATCGAGAGGGCGCGCGAGACCGGCATCACGACATCCTGATCCTCAGGGATCACGACGTCGGCCAGATTCTCAGCCAGCGTGCGGCCGGTGACCGTGATGCAATCGCCGTGCAGATAGCCGCCGTCGAGCAACGCCTTGAGAATGATCGACACGCCGCCGATGTCGTGCACATCCTTCGCGAGATACTTGCCGCCCGGCTTGAGGTCGGCCAACAGCGGTGTGCGCGCGAACACTTCGGCCACATCGAACAGGTCGAACACGATACCGGCTTCGTGAGCGAGCGCCGGCAGATGCAGCGTGGCATTCGTGCTGCCGCCGGTCGCGGCCACCACCGCCGCGGCATTTTCAAGCGATTTGCGCGTCACGATCTGGCGTGGGCGCGGGCCCTCGCGCAGCAGCCGCATGACCGCTTCGCCGGAGCGTTCGGCGTACACGTCTCGTGACTCGAGCACCGCCGGTGGACTCGCCGAGCCGGGCAACGCCAGACCGATGGCTTCCGACACATACGCCATGCTGTTGGCGGTGTACTGTCCGCCGCAGGAGCCGGCGCCGGGGCAGGCGACTTTCTCGAGCGCCGTGAGCTCCTCGAGCGTCATCGTGCCGGCGGAGTGTTTGCCCACGCCTTCGAACACGTCGAGCACCGTCACGTCGCGTCCCTGATACCGACCTGGCATGATCGATCCGCCGTACAGGAACACCGACGGCACGTCGAGCCGCACCATCGCCATCATCAGTCCGGGCAGCGTCTTGTCGCAGCCGCCGATGGCCACCAGCGCATCGTAGGTGTGACCGCGCACCGTGAGCTCGACCGAGTCGGCAATCGTTTCGCGGCTCACCAGCGACGACTTCATACCGGCATGCCCCATCGCGATGCCGTCGGTCACGGTGATCGTGGTGAACTCACGCGGTGTTCCGCCCGCCGCCGCGACGCCGCGTTTGGCGGCGGCCGCCTGTCGGCGCAGCGAGATGTTGCACGGTGCCGCTTCGTTCCAGCTGGAGACGACACCGACGATCGGCTGCGCGATCTGTGCTTCGTCGAGGCCCATCGCGTAGTAGTACGAGCGGTGCGGCGCACGCTCGGGGCCTACGGTTGTGCGACGACTCGGGAGCTTCGACTTGTCCATGCGGTTGGTTACTCGGAAGGCGGGAGACCTACGGGACCTGCACCAGCCCAAATTCGCGTGCGCCCTTCTTGAGCAGCAGATGACGGCCGCGCAGCAGGCGGTCTTCACCGATCAGACGATCGGCGGCCGACAGCTTCGTGCCGTTGATGCTGACGCCACCCTGTTCGAGCAGCCGTTTCGCCGCGCCGCGCGATGCGGCCACGCCGAGCGCCGTCAGACACTCGTATACATCAATCCCGTCGGACAGCGCTGGACCATCCGTCGCCGCAGCGTACGTCGCGAAGGGAATCTCGACACGGAGCGCCTCGAGCGCCGCGTCGGACAGCCCCTGCGGGTCGGCCTTCTCGAACAGCAGCGCCGACACTTCCTGCGCTACCCGCGCCGCGTCCGCGCCGTGGACCCGCGTGGTCACCTCGGTGGCCAGCGTACGCTGCGCTTCGCGCTTCTCGGGTGCCGATCGTACCGCCTGATCGAGCGTTTCGATCGTATCGCGGTCGAGTAGCGTGAAGAAGCGCAGGTAGCGCGACGCGTCCCGGTCGTCGGCGCCGATCCAGAACTGATAGAACTTGTACGGCGACGTGCGCGCCGGATCGAGCCACACCGAACCGCCACCGGTGCTCTTGCCGAATTTCGACCCGTCGGCGTTGGTGATGAGCGGGAAGGTCAGCGCGTTGACGTCACCACCGGAAGTGCGGCGAATCAGCTCGAGTCCGGCCGTGATATTGCCCCACTGATCGCTGCCGCCGATCTGCAGCGTCACGCCTTCGCGCTGATGCAACTCGAGGAAGTCGTGAGCCTGCAGCAGCATGTACGAGAATTCCGTGAACGACAGCCCGCTCTCGAGGCGCGACTTCACGGAGTCTTTCGCCAGCATGTAGTTGATCGAGAAATGCTTGCCCGTATCGCGCAGGAAATCGAGCAGCGACAGCTTGGCGAGCCAGTCGGCGTTGTTCAGCAGTTTGGCAGCGTTCGGTCCTTCGAAGTCGAGGAACTTCGCCAGCTGTAACCGGATCGCGTCGGCGTTCTCGGCGATCGTCTCCAGCGTCTGCAGCGTCCGTTCACTGCTGCGGCCGCTCGGGTCGCCGATCATGCCCGTGCCACCGCCCACCAGCGCGATGGGCCGGTGGCCGGCCCTTTGCAGGTGTACGAGTCCCATGACCGGGACGAGGTTGCCCACGTGCAGGCTGGACGCCGTCGGGTCGAATCCGCAGTAGCCGGTGACCGGTCCCGCTGCAAAGGCGGCCGGGAGGCCCTCGGTGTGCTGGAACAGCAGCTCGCGCCAGGCGAGTTCGGAAATGGGGGATGATGGCTCGGACATTCTCACAAGGTATCGCCGGTTCGGCTCTTGGCGCGCCCCCGTGCGAGCGGGTAGCCTTCAACTAATCTATGGCTCTCTCCTCCGTTCTTTCGCGGCGCCCGTGGCTGGGGTGGCTGCTCGTGGCTGGGATTTTCGGCGGCATGGTCGGTGCCGGCGGGCTGCTTGGCGCCTGGGGCGTCATCTGCCGCGATGGGCGCTGTCCGTCGATCGCCTCGCTCGAGCAGTATGTGCCCCGCCAGACCTCCAAAGTCTACGCCGCCGACGGCCGCTTCATCACGGAGCTCGGTCTCGAGCGCCGCACACTGGTCCGGCTGCAGGATATCCCCAAGCATGTGCGTGATGCGGTCGTCATTACGGAAGACCGCCGTTTTTATTCGCACTCCGGGATCGACTACTATCGCGTGTTCGGTGCGCTCGCTCGCAACGTGAAGGCCGGCAGCTATGTGCAGGGCTTTTCGACGATCACGATGCAGCTGGCCCGCAACGTCTTCTCCGACCGCATCTCCCGCGAGAAGACGCTGCTGCGCAAGATCAAGGAAGCGCGCGTGGCCCGCGCCATCGAGCAGCGTTACACCAAGGACAAGATTCTCGAGCTCTACCTGAATCAGGTGTACCTCGGCAACGGCGCGTACGGCGTGGAAACTGCCGCTCAGCGCTATTTCGGGAAGCCGGTGCGCGAGGTCAGTGTGGCCGAAGCGGCCGTGCTGGCGGGGTTGCTCAAGGGCCCTGAACGCTACAACCCGCGCCGTTTCGCGGATCGCGCCATCCTGCGTCGCAATACGGTGCTCGAACTGATGCGCCGCGAGGGCGCCATCAACAACGCCGATGCGTCGCTCGCCAAGGCCTACCCACTGCAGTTGGCCGAACGCACGGAGTCGGGTGACGTGGCGCCGTACTTCGTGGAGTGGGTGCGACAGGAGCTCGAGCAACACTTCGGCAAGCGGCTCTACGACGAAGGTCTCAAGGTCTACACGTCGCTCGATGTCGACATGCAGGGCGCTGCCGAACGCGCGCTCGAGAACCAGCTGCAGGCCATCGAGGCGGGACGGCACGGCAAGTACTCGCACCTGACGTACGAAGCGTACCTCGCGCGTTCGGCCGAGGGCGGCGAGCGCGGAGCGGCCAATTCGCCATACCTGCAGGGCGCGTTTGTGGCCGTCGATCCGCGTAGCGGTGCGGTGCGGGCGATGGTCGGTGGCCGCGACTTCGGCGACTCGAAGTTCAATCGTGCGGTGCAGGCGCTGCGTCAGCCCGGCTCCACGTTCAAGCCGATCGTGTACGCCACCGCAGTGCACGAAGGCTTCAGCCCTGCACAAATCGTGGACGACTCGCCCATCTCGCTCGAGCAGGTGAGCGGCGAGACGTGGACGCCGCAGAACTATGACATGAAGTTCCAGGGCAACATCCCCCTGCGGAAAGCGCTGTATCAGTCGCGCAATCTGGCGGCGATCCGCACCGGCATGGCGGTCGGTGCGGGCAGCGTGATCTCGATGGCGCGGCGCTTCGGCATCAGCACGCCGATTCCCCCGTATCCGTCGATCTTCATCGGTTCGGCCGACGTATATCCGGTGCAGATGATCGCGGCCTACTCCGTGTTCGCCAACCTCGGCTTGCGTACGACACCGCACGCCATTCTCAAGGTGGAGAACGCTGACGGGAAGGTGGTCTGGCAGCCCACCACGGAGCGCGAGGCCGTGCTCTCACCGGAAGAGGCGTGGCTGATGGTGAGCATGATGAAAGATGTGGTCGTGCGCGGGACCGGCGCGCGTGTCTGGAGTTCGGGCTTCCACGTGCCGGCCGGCGGCAAGACGGGCACCACGAACGACGGGGCCGACGTCTGGTTCATCGGCTACACGGCCGACTTGGTGGCCGGCGTCTGGATGGGCTTCGACAAGCCGCAGAAGATCAAGGCGAATGCGCAGGGCGGTGAACTGGCGTCGCCGGCGTGGGCGTCGTTCATGACCGAGGTCTATCGTCGCAAGCCGCAGCCGCCCGACTGGCCGCGTCCCGATGGGGTGGTCGTGCGCGAGATCGATGCGCTCAGCGGCCGTCTCGCGAACAGCAGTTGCATGACCGCTCTCGCCTCCGAGTTCTTCGTGCAGGGCACCGAGCCCACAGGTACGTGCACCGATGCGGGGCCGCCGTCGCTGCTCTCGAGCGACAGCGCAGCGAAGCTGCGCGCCAAGGCGGACTCGGCCAACCCGTTCAAGATTCCGCCGCCGTGATGTCACTGTGATGGCGCGCACGCTGTACACCGCGGACTGGGTGCTGCCGATCTCGTCGGCGCCGATCCGCGATGGTGCAGTGCTGGTGCATGATGGACGCATCGAGTTCGTGGGCGCCGCGAGTGCCGTGACCGTCGCGCCAGGCGCCGTACGCACGGTGCCATTGGGCAACGCGGCGCTCATGCCAGGGCTGGTGAACGCGCACTCACATCTCGAACTCACGCTGCTGCGCGGTTTTCTCGAAGGGCTCGACTTCCGCGATTGGCTGGCCACGCTCACAACCGTCCGACGTGATTTCATGAGCGACGACGTGCTGCTCGATGCGTCGCGGGCCGGCATTCGTGAGGCGCTGCGCAACGGCATCACCTGTCTCGCCGACACCACCGACTCCGGTGCGCCGCTCACCGCGATGCGCGAGTACGGCGTGCGGGGGGTGGGGTATCTGGAAGTCTTCGGCCCGGATCCCGCACAGTGTGACGGGGCGATTGCCCAACTCGAGGCCCGCGTGCGCGCGGCTCGCGCGCAGGACACCGCACTCGTGCGGGTGGGGGTATCGCCGCACGCGCCCTACACGGTATCGCGTGACCTGTTCGCCGCGACGGCCGCGTTGTCGCGGCGCGAGTCACTGCCGATGGCGGTGCACGTGGCGGAGAGTCCGGCCGAGATGCTGTTCGTGCGCGATGGCGTGGGGCCGTTCGCCGACCGACTGCGGGCGCGGGATATCGTCGTGGCTCCCCAGGCTGAATCGCCGATAGCGCTGCTCGAGGCGGCCGGTGTGCTGGCGGCGCAGCCCCTGCTCATTCATGTGATTCAGGCCGACGATCGGGACATGCAACGCATTGCCGATGCCGGCGCGAGCATCGTGCACTGTCCGATTTCCAACGCGAAACTCGGCCACGGCATCGCGCCGCTCGACCGTATGCTCGCCTACGGCATCCGCGTCGGTCTTGGCACCGACTCGGTGGCCAGCAACGATCGCATGGATCTGTTGGGCGAGGCACGGCAGGCCACACTCTTGCACTCTCTGCGGGCGGGTACGCCCGATGCCCTGTCCGCGCACGCGGCGCTGGCGCTCGCCACGCGGGGCGGCGCTGACGCGCTGGGGTTGGGATCTCGCGTTGGTACGCTCGAGGTAGGCAAGGACGCCGATCTGGCGGCCTTCCCACTGGATCACGACGATGCGCAGCCGCTCTTCGATCCGGCGGTAGCGCTGGTACACGCGTTGGCCGGCAAGGTGGAAGCCACACTCGTGACGGTACAAGGCTGTGAGCTGGTCCTGCACGGAATCGTTACCCGGCGCGACGAAACCTTACCGTTACGCGTCGAAGCCTGGCGCGATCGCCTGCATCAGTGGCGACAGGCTTCCACCATATGATACTCTTCATGTAGCGGACCCATCGACCTTAACACTGTTGAGTGGAGGGTAGGGCGTGATCGCGGGATGTCTTGCACTGAATGCGTCGTATGAACCCTTGACCATGGTGCCGCTGCGGCGAGCATTGCGGTTGGTGATCGACGGCAAAGCGGAAATCGTCGAGGCCGACACGGGTATGCCCGTGCGCTCCGAACGACAAGCCTTCCCGCGCCCGGCGGTCATTCGCCTGACCCGTTTCGTGCACGTACCGCGGCGATTCCGCCGACAGGTCACGAACACGTTTCTGTTCGCGCGCGATGACTACCAATGCCAGTACTGTGGGCGCCGCTCCTCGGAGCTCAAGCCTCGTGAGTCACTCACGCGCGATCACTTGATCCCGATCTCGCGCGGCGGATCGAACGAGTGGACGAACGTGGTGACGGCCTGCAGTAGCTGCAACACCAGGAAAGCCAATCGCATGCCGAACGAGATCGGTATGACGCCGCTGCACGCCCCATCGGAGCCGCACTTCGTGCACCTCAGCTGGGCGGTCCGGCGGCTGACGCCGATTCAGGCGCAGTACATCAAGGTGTTTTACGGTGAAGAGACCCTGCGCGAGCTCGAGAAGATCGAAGGCGCCGTTCTCGCGACCTGATCAGTAGACTACGGCGGGACTCTTCGCCTCGAGCCGTCGGACTTCACCACCCAGCACACGGCTCGCCAACGACCGGAGGCCGCGCGTCAGCGCGGTGCCCGGGCTGCGCTTCCCTCGCACCGCCGGCGACGCTTCGCCGCGGAGCCAGCGCTCGAGTTCGTCGAGATCGCTCACGTCGAGCGTCTGCAATTCGGCCTGTACTGCCACGTAGCTCTTGCGCCCGCGTGGTGGCGGGGCGAGCGCGGGGAGATACGGCAACTCGCTGGCCGCGCGTGCGTCGGAGAATCGCACGTAGCTGCCCAGCGGCAACGCGCGCCCCTCCACGAAGCGGGCCACGTCGTAGGTGCGATCGATCGCGTCATAGCGCACCACGATGTCCCATTCCACACGACCGAGCACGTCGTCGAACCAGCGACCGATCGTCCACACCTCGGCTTGCACATGCAGGCGCGCGCGGAAACCGCTGCGCAGCAGTTCGTCGAACGGCTTCTCGGTCAGCACACCGCGCACCGCCACCTGCGGTGGAAACGATGTGGGCGCCACACGGATGTCGATCTCCGGACGCGACTGCGCCGACGCCGTCCCGCCCGCTCCAAACAAGAGCAGCAGGATGGCGAGCAGTGTCCGCACCGATGGCGACGCTGTCGGCGAATCCGAGCGCATCAAATGATCGATGACATGAATCAGAAGCGGCGACTGAGCCGCATGTAGACATTCGGAGACAAGCCGCTTTCCGAAACCGCCTGCGCGACGTACACGCCGAAATTTCCGAAATCGAAACCGCCGCCAAGATCAGTGCGCCACGATTTGATGTCGGGCACGGAACCCTTGGGGTAGAGGAGATTGTCGATGTCGCGCGGACCCACCAGCCATCCGCGGCCCGAGTTCGCGAACACGACCCACGCGCCATCGGCCTTCACGCGGCTGAACACCCAACGGCGATCGCCGATGTCCTCGTCGTTGCCAAACAGGTTGATGCGAAAGTCGCCCTTCCATTCGATCTGCAGCAGCGCCATACGATCGCACAGTGACGGTCGGCCGCGCGCAGCATACGACTGTTCGTTGCCGACCGCGCAGGTGCCCACGTCGGTGTCGTTCAGCTGACGACGGAAGTCGAAGCCGGGGAGCGCATCGATACCACTCACCGAGAATCTGCGCTGCGCCGGCAAGGGGTCACCGTCGATCCACCCGCCCACCACCGCACGCATATTGAGCGAGGCGTTGGGTCCCAATCGGTTGTAGCGACGCAGGTCGAGCAGCGCGCGTGAGTACGCGGCCGCCTGCTCCTCCCCCTCGACGCGCAAGACGGATGTCCCGGCGCGAATCAACCGTCCGTCTCCATGTTCGTACTCACCGCGCAGATACCATCCGGCGCGCGGGTCCTTGGGGCTGTTGCGCGTGTCGAAAGTGCCCGACACGGTGAGCAGCTTCATCACGCCTTCGTCGGCCAGCGGGTTCACGCGCCACGGGACGTTGTCGTTCACGATCGAGAGCACGTTGCGCGCGCGGCGCGAGCTCCAACGCTCTTCGCCGTACGACGCCCTCAATTCCGACCCGCGCCCGGCGAACAGGCTCACGTACCCCTGACCACCGTGACGCTGCCAGTAGTCGCGATAGTCGCGCGAAAACAGAAAGGTGTTTAGCCCCACTTCGCTCTCGGTGAGCTGCCACTTCTCGACGGCGTCGACTTCATCGAACAGACGTCCGCCAAGCGCCACGCCGGCCTTGTTGCCCTGCCGCACTTCGAACAGTGCGCGGTGGCCGAGGTTTTCGCGCTTCCAGGTGAGCGCGTCGCCAGTACGGAAGATGCCGACCAGTTCGGTCCGTACACGCGTGTCGCCACTGCGGGCACTGAAGCGCGGGCCTACGTAAATCGGTAGCCCTTCCACGCGATTGTATGTGTGCGCGGTCGTGACCAGCAGGTTACTGTTCATGCTGCCGCCGCTATCGCGTTCGTCGTCGCGCATCCAGCGCGACCAGCGGGAAAAGAAGTCGAGTTCGGCCACCAGCGTGTCACCCACCTCGTGGTAGCGATACGCTGCGCTCCACACGCGAATTTCGCCGCCGACATTCGGCTGCTCGGGCGATTCGAACGTACCGCCGATCACCGTCAGCGCGCGTTCGATCCGCGCGCCATCGATCAACGTGGCATCGCCATTCAGCACCACTACCTGTCCCGTCACCACGCCGGCCAGACGTACGCGGCCACCGAGCACTGCCAGATCGCCGCGCACCGTATCCATAGGGGCGAGCGCAAAGTCCCCACGCACGCGCCGGGTCGCGGGTGCGTTCCACACTGATGTGACCTCGAGCGCCACCTCGCGCGGAACGCCGCCAAGCCGCCGGGCACCTTGCTGGTCCGGTTCGCGATCACGCTGGGCCAACGCCGAGGCCAGCGGCATCGTGCTCATCGCCACACCCAACACCGCAAGGGCCATCCGTGCCTGACCACGTCGGGTCATGGCTGCCGTCATTCGTTTCTCCTGCTGAGGTTCACGGCCCCCAAGGGCACGTCATGTACCACGCGTCGCGCACACGCCGATGTTTTGGTGTTTCCCGTCATAAAACGCGCATGGCGACGCCGCGTGCAGCGCGTGTCTAGCCGGACGCGATCGTCATCGATTGCGGACAGCGGGTGTGTCGTCCCGATACACGATTCGAGGGCGGACACTCCGGGTGCGCCAAAGGTTTGAACGGGCGTCGTCACTCGCCGGCTGACGCCAAGCCCAGTCGGCGCATGCGTCGATACAGGTTCGGCCGGTCGGTTTGCAAGCGACGTGCGGCTTCAGCCACGTTGCCGTCGCTTTGCGCCAGTGCGGCCGAGATCAGTCGGCGTTCATAGGCATCGAGCGCGTCACTCAACGGCAGCGGGGGCAACGCCTCGGCCGCGTACGCGTCGGTATTGCCGGATGGCACACTAAAAGGATCTGTGGCCACGGTGGGGAGCACCTGCAACACCTCGGCACGACCCACCACACTGCCCGCATGCAGGATCGCCAGTCGTTCGACGATGTTCGCGAGCTCGCGCACGTTGCCGGGCCAGCGATAGCTACTGAGCGCGCCGAGGGCATCCTCGTGCCACTGCACGAGCGGTCGTCCGGTGCGGGTCCGATGGCGCGCTGAAAAATGCCGCACCAATGCCGGCAGATCACCCGGTCGGTCGCGCAGTGGCGGTAGCTGCATCGGAATGACGTTCAGCCGGAAGAACAGATCCTCGCGAAAGCTGCCGTCGGCGACGGCACGGGCGAGGTCTTTATTCGTGGCGGCGAGAATACGCACGTCGATCTTGATCGGCTTGCCACCGCCCACGCGCTCGATTTCGCGCGCTTCGATGGCCCGCAGCAGTTTGGCTTGCGCCTCCGCCCCGAGGTCACCGACTTCGTCGAGAAAGAGCGTGCCGGTATGTGCGAGTTCAAAGCGGCCAAGGCGGCGGTCGGTGGCGCCGGTGAAGGCGCCGCGCTCGTGGCCGAACATCTCGCTCTCTACGAGATCACGCGGAATGGCCGCGCAATTTACGCGAATGAACGGGCGTTCGCGTCGCGGACTCGCCAGGTGCAACGCGGCGGCCACGAGTTCCTTGCCGGTACCCGATTCACCGGTGATCAGCACGCGGGCATCCGTTGGCCCGATCCGCGCGATCAGGGCGCGTACGTCATTCATGACGGGCGAGTCGCCCACCATCTCGCCGGAGATGCCGAGATCCTCGCGCAGCGCGGCAGCAGCCCGCCGGGCCTGGCGCAGCTCGAAGGCCGAGGCGAGAGCGAGCAGCACGCCCTCGGGAGTGAGTGGCTTCTCGAGAAAGGTGAAGGCACCGAGTTTCGTGGCGCGCACCGCATCCGTCAGCGCGGCGCGTCCACTCATCATGACCACGGGCATGTCCGGCCGGCGTTCGCGCAGCTTCTGCAGCAGCGCGAGTCCATCGAGATCGCCCGGCATCATCAGGTCCACGAGCGCGACATCCGGCTCGTTGGCTTCCGCCAGCGCGAGCCCGGTGACCCCGTCGGCGGCATCGCGCACGTCGTACCCTTCGGCGCTCAGCAACGCGCCGACCATGCGTCGGATGTTCGGTTCGTCGTCGACGAGGAGGACGCTGGGCATCGCGGTACCTTGCTAGTGGCTCGTGTCGAACGGCACCGCAACCGCGGGGCGATCGGCCAGCAGCTTCGACGTGAATCGCTGCGCCTCACTGAGCCGCTCCATCTCGACGGCCACGGTGTCGATGTTGCGCTCCATGGTATCGAATCGTTGCTGCAGCTGCCCCTCGAGCACGTTACCGGCGCGTACCGCACGGCCGCGACGATCGAGGTAGCGCGCCACGGCGCGCGCGATGGGCCAGCCGATGAAGACGGCGATCGCGGAGGCGGCGAACGCCCAGGACATTTGTACCAGCCCCGTCGGCACGACCTCGTTGAGCGGAATGGTCGTGGTGTTGGTGCCCTGCGTGAGCACCACGTTGCCGCCTTTCACGTTGACGTGCACGTTGTCACCGCTGCCGTCACCGGTGAACACGATCGTACCCGGCGGGAGCGGCGCTGCTGGTGCTTGCGGCGCTGGTAGTGCTTGCGTTGCGGGTGGTGCCTGCGGTGCTGGTGGCGCCTGGGGCGCGCTCTTGGTGCCTTGCTGCATCATCGTACTCATACGGCGCGCTCCATCTCACTCTTGGTTCGATCCGACAACAGCTTCGTCGTGAAGCGCTGTCCTTCACTGATGCGTTCAACCTCCACCGCGACCGAATCCACCGCCTGCTCGATCGCCGCGAGCCGCTGCACGACTTCCGATGGCACGGCGGCGGACGTGGCAACGGTCCGCTTGTCGATGCGTCGCGCGCACGAGCGAGCGAGCGGGCCGCCGACCACGATGAAGGCGATCATCGCCGCACCCGCCTGAACGATGTCGACCACGCCGTCGGAGATCGTGATATAGCGGTTGCCGACCCCCTCTCTCCCTGCAGCCTGTAGCGTCTGATCCGCGCCGCGCGTCGCCTGCGCATTCGACTGCTGCATCATGTCTCCGTCTTCACGGGGCGCCGCCGCACCGGGAGGCGCAGCGAAATCGTAGTGCCGACGCCGACAATGCTCGTGGCGTCGATGGATCCTCGATGGGCTTCCATCGTCTGGCGCGCAATCGCGAGACCGAGACCGGTGCCGCCGGGTTTCGTGGTCACGTACGGGTCGAAGATGCGTGCGAGGGCGTCGGGTGCGATGCCGCACCCGCTGTCGCGGATGGTGATCGTGAGGTGCGCCGCCGCGTAGCGGATCCCGATGTCGATGTGCCCCGTGGCACCGCAGGCGTCGACGGCGTTCATGAGCACGTTCGTGACGGCGCGGACCAGCGGTTCATGGAAGCCGTGCAGCAGCGGGAGCGCGTGGTCGCAGTCGATCGACACGACGAGTCGCTCGGGCACCGTGGAGCGCGCCACGCGCGTGACCAGCTCCGACACATCGATGTCGGCGGCAGGGCCGTCGGGCAGTCGGCCGAACTGGGCAAAGCTCTTCGCCATCGTTTCGAGACGAGCGGCTTCTTGGGCAAGTACCTCCACGGTGTCGCGTAACTCTTCGGGGACCGAACGCCGCAGCCGATCGACCGCAAAGCGGATCGGCGTGAGTGGATTCTTGAGCTCATGCGCAAACCGGCGGGCAGACTCGCGGAACGCCTCGGCGCGCTCGGCCTCGAGCGCCCGCTGTCGTCCCGTTTCGAGTTCCTGTGCCATCGTTCGCATCCCCGTTCGGAGTACTTCGAATTCCGGCGCGCCGCGGCGCTCCGGTTGCTCCGGGATCGACCGCCCAGTGCGGATCAGTCCCGTCCATCCTACCAGTTCATCGAGCGGTCGGCTGAGCTGCCGACTCAGATGGCCGGCCACGCGCGAAGCACCGACCGCCACCAGCAGGACCACCAGCACCGCGCCAGCCACTACCAACCGCATCGAGCGTCCCGCGACGAAATCGAAGCGTCGCGCCAACTCCACCGACTGACGGAGCTCAGCTTCATGTCGCTGCACCGCGGTCCGCTGCTCAGTGGTAAGCGGTGCGGACCGCGTGGCGGCCAGCGCCTGCTCGCCGCTGAGCGCGATGCGCTCCCAAGCCGATCGGGCCGACAACACGGACAGTGCCCGACTGGCCGTGCCGACCCCCACCAGTGTGACCGCCACCGTGGGGACGAGCGCGAAGAGGATGAGCATGGCAAACAGTCGAGACCGGAACGGCGCCCGTAAACCGGCACGCGCGATCCGACGCCGTTCCCTACGGAACTCCCTACGGGAGCGCTCGAGGGAGGGTTTCTCGGCCGCGCCCTCCCGAGGGATCGACCCGCTTTTGTCAACGGTCGGCTTCCGCATCTCGTTCATGGTCGGTAATTTACGTGGCTGTACCCGATCCCGGAGTAGAATGGCAACGTCGTGGTCCTTAGCCCCCTTGGTGGAGCAACGTGCGCAGGAGCATCCCGCACGCGTGCTCGCCACGAATGGTGAACGGACGTGGACCTATCAGCAGGTGGACGCCGATGCATCCTCCTTGGCTGCTGCTTTCTCCGAATTGGGACTTGGCACGGGCGATCGCATCGCGGTCAACCTGCCGAACGGCGTGGAGTGGATCATCGCCACGTTGGCTGCCGCGAAGCTTGGCGCCGTCGTAGTGCCGGTCAGTCCGCAGCTCAGCATTCATGATCTGCGCTACCAGCTGCGACACGCCGAAGCGAGTGCCGTCGTCACCATCGAGAAATGGGGCGGCGTGGACTTTCTGCAGCGCTTCGAAGAATTGCTCGGCGATCTGCCCGACCTCCAGTATGTGGTCACGGTAGGCGACGAGGATCTGTGGTACGACGACCGGATCTTCCAGTTCGAAGATCTCGTCTCGAGCGGCACCGGGCGACCGGTGCCGCGTCCAGCGGTGTATGACGAGACGGCCGACCTGGCCGTCATGTACACGTCGGGAACGATGGGCAAGCCCAAGGGCGTGCCATTGTCGCACCGGGCGCTGGTGGAAAACGCGGTACGGGTGGCGGAAATCCTCGAGATTTCGCCAGACGACCGCGTGCTGGGCGCGGTCCCGTTTTTCGCCATCTTCGGCTTCGGCGTCATGCTGGGCACGATGGCACGTGGCGCGACGATCGTGCTGCAACCGTCCTTCGATCCGGCACGCGCCCTCGCGCTCATCGCCGACGCGAAGGTCACGGTGCTGCACGGCGTGCCCACGCAGTATCACCTCCTCATGCGTGAGGAGTCGTTCGACCCGTCGCGACTCACGTCGCTGCGAGCTGGCGTCATTGCCGGCAGTTCGGTAGACGAGGCGCTGGTGCGCCGGGTGCGTCGCTGGTGCGATGTGCTCGTGGCGTACGGCCTCACGGAAACCGGACCTGTCGTCACGATCACCCGCGTTGCCGACAACGACGAACGTCGTTTGAGCACCGTGGGTTGCGCTCTTCCCGGCGTCGAGATCATGGCGATGGATCTCGTGACGGGAGAGCTGCACGGACCCGAAGCGGTCGGCGAGATCGCCGTCCGCGGCTCCAATCTCATGCGGGGCTACCTCCGTATGCCGGCCGAGACCGCCAAGGTCATGACGCCGGACGGTTTCTTCCTCACCGGTGATCTGGGGATCATCGACGAGGATGGCTATGTGAAGATCGTCGGGCGGCGGCAGGAGACGATTTCGCGCGGGGGCATGCAGCTCCACCCGCGCGAACTCGAGGATCGTCTGCGTGCGCATCCGGCAGTGGACGACGTGTGCGTGATCGGCGTGCCCCATGATGTCATGGGAGAGCTGGTGTGCGCGTGCATCGTGCCAGTAGAAGGGGCAGTCATCACCGGCGGCGAGATCAAACGCTTCGCCCAGGAAACGATGGCGGCCGACAAGGTTCCCGATTTCGTCCGCTTCTTCGATGTCTTTCCCATGACGGGAAGTGGCAAAGTGCGGCGGCGAGAACTCGCGCGGGCAATCGCGCTGAGTGCGAAGACGATGAGCGCCTCGGCGCTGCATGGCAACGCGCTCGATCACTCCGTTTTGTATCCAGGCTAGTACATGAGTCGACATGACACCCGGTCCCGCAGTGCGGCACCGTCCCGTACCATCGCGCCGTTCCATCGTGGACCGCAGGCCGTCACTCCGGTGACCTCCCCGAATGCGGCCCCGCCGGCCCACGCACCGAACGCCGCGCTACTCATCGATTTTGACAACGTCACGATGGGCATCCGCTCCGACCTGCAGGGAGAGCTCAACAACCTCCTCTCGTCGGACATCGTCAAGGGCAAGGTCGCGGTGCGCCGCGCCTACGCCGACTGGCGTCGCTATCCGCAGTACATCGTGCCGCTCACCGAGTCGTCGATCGATCTGATCTTCGCGCCGGCGTACGGCTCGTCGAAGAAGAACGCGACGGATATCCGTCTCGCGATCGACGCGATGGAACTGGTGTTTACGCGCCCCGAGATCGGCACCTTCGTGCTGCTCTCCGGTGACTCCGATTTCTCGAGCATGGTCATCAAGCTCAAGGAATACGGCAAGTACGTGATCGGCGTCGGTATCCGCGAGTCGTCGAGCGACCTGCTCGTCATGAACTGCGACGAGTATTACTCGTACAACGCGCTCGCCGGCCTCACCAAGACGGGCGACGACGAGTCCACCCGCTGGGATCCGTGGGAGCTCGTAACCGAGTCGGTCAATCGCATGAAGCGCAACGGCGACGTCATGCGCTCCGACCGTCTCAAGCAGGTCATGCAGGAAATCGACTCGTCGTTCGACGAGAAGAACCTCGGCATGCCGAAGTTCTCGCGCTTCGTGCAGGACGCGTCCCACAAGGGGCTGCTGAAGGTCACGAAGCTCGAGAGCGGCCAGCTCGAGATCGATACGCCGGACGGCAGCATCGCTCCGGCTTCGTCGCCGAGTGCGGCCGCGCCGACCGAAGCGCGTCGTGAAGAAAGCGATCGTGAGCGCGACGAACGCCGTGGTCGCCGTAGCCGTCGTGGCCGTGGCCGCGATCGGTTCGATCGTACGCCGGCGGACGGCGACGTGCCTGACATGGCGCGGGATGCGGCCGACGCCGAGCATGATGCGGCCGATGATGCGGCAGAAGCGGCCGAGTTGGCCGGCTTCACGCCGACCGTCGACACCACGGTTGCCGACGTACCGGCGAAACCCGATGCGACGGGTGAGCCGGGTGTAGACGCCGCGGCCGATGCCGTCAGCGAAGGTGAGCGTGAAGCGAGTCGTGGTCGCAACCGTCGTGGCCGTGGCCGCGATCGGTCCCGCGATCGTGAAGGTCGTGAACCGCGTGTCGAGATCGACGCCGCCGCGCCGTCTGATGTCGCGCCGGCCGATGGCGCGGCGGACGCCGTTGTCCCCGCCTTCGTGTCGGCCGCTCGTGCCGTCGTTGCTCCGGTGTTCATCGCGCCGGTGGCCGCGACGCCTACGGCGGTACCGAGCTTCGGTGCGGCGGTGGCTGGTCACATCGGCAGCAGCGGTGAGCGTCTCACCCGCAGCGAGGCGTTCGACCTCGTGCGCCGCGCCGTCGAAGCGCTGGTGCAGGGTGATGATGCGACGAGCGCCAGCGCGGCGCGCACGAAGGCGTTCGAACTCCTCGGCCGCGACAGCGAGTCGCTGAGTGCACGCATGTTCGAGCGCATCCTGCAGGACGCGCATGACGCGAACATGATCGACCTCCGTCGTCGTGGAAACGACTTCGAAGTCGCTCGTGCCGCCGATGCCGCGTCGATCGTGGAGCAGCTCAAGACGGTGGACGATGCACAGAAGGCCGAGGCCAAGGCGGCCGCGGCACTGCTGCCGCAAGCACCGCGTGGTATGGGTGCCCGTGGCGTCGCTCCGCGCGGTGGATCGCGCGGACGGGCCCCGGCCGGTCCGCCGGCCGACCTTCTCATGTTCGGCGTGGTCGGTGCCCGTCCTGTGGGCGCCGTGGTTCCGGCCACAAACGGCACCACGGCTGCGGTTGCGCCGGCCGCGGTTGCGCCGGC
>NZ_JBDNFF010000220.1:0-35623 GCF_041689975.1 Gemmatimonas sp. | reverse complement strand
GGCGCCCGTCGCGCCCCGTCGATCCTCCGGATGCGTGGCGAGCCATTCGCACAATTGCTCGGCGTCGCGCATGAGCCGCTCGTGGCGCTGTGGCGTCTTCGCGGCGAGCGTGGGCTCCACGTCGGCCGTGTCGTTGGCGCGATGGCGCTCCAGCATGGTCGTCGCAGCGGCCTCCAACTTCGTGGCCTGGCGCTCGAAGTCGGCGCGTGTGCCGTTTCGCTGCTTCGACGCATTGCTCGGCAGCTTCACCCCGTCGATCGCGAACATCTCGCGCCCGATCAGGCCTTGGCTGTCGCACACCGCGAGGACCGCCGCGAAGATCGGCGCTTTGTCCGCTCCCAACGAGCTCACGAAGTGCGCAATCGTGGTGAAGTGCGGTCGCGTGTCCTGGCCGAGGGCGATGAACGTCACGTGCTCCTCGCAGGCGCGGGCGATCACCCGGCTGCTCACGATTCCGCGCGAGTAGGCGAAGAGCACCACCTGCAACAAGGTCTTCGGCGGATAGGCCGGCGCCCCGGTTGCGTCGTTCTTGTCGCGCGCCATCACAGGCCTCGACGAAAGGGCAATCGCACCGCAGATCCTCTCTGAGGCCAACGTCCTGATCCGTCGCGAGTCTGTTTCCACATCGGCACGCAGTGGGACTTTTTCTACAGCCTCGTTAGGTCATACAATCAGCAGCTGACTTGACCCTTGATCCTGACCGCGAGTCTGTGGTGGTCGGTTCCGAGCATCGAATGCATTGCGCTGATTAACAGCGACACGCTGCTCGATTTCCATGGCGTCTCTTCTCTTGGAGGTCAAGATGCGGAATCGTGTCGTGCCCGTGTTCGTCGCACTCCTTGTAGGTTGCGGCGGCTCACCAGATACCTTTCAGGGCGATGGCAGTTTCCGGGAAGTGTTCCGGTCGTCTTCCTATGGTTCTCTCGAAACCTCCTTACAGGAGATCAGGGGATCGTTTACCGGACCTTACCTTGTCGTTGGATTTGGCACCCGTCTTTACGGTAAAGGCGGGTCAGGCAATGGGCTGGGCGCTGCGTCTGGCGCTCTGCAGAGTCTCTCGGGACCGGCTCCTCAGGCGTCGCCCTGCCAGCTCAAGTACGGCGCGAGTGACCCGGGAGGTTCGACGTATCGGGTGCAGTTCCGCAACACGGCCGTTGGCTCGAGCGTGTGCCGGCAGCCCTGACGTCGCGCATCCGTATGCGGTCGGCCCATGACGCGAGAAGCGGCCACGCCGCATTGCAGGCGGCATCGTTCGCACGCATGTTCCCGCGACCGCCTCACGAGGCGTGCTGCAGTCGGACGGATTGGTAGCTCGCTACGCTGGCGTTTCTTCTGATCGCCCGCGGCAGAAGCCGGCGCTCTCGCAGTTCGCGTTGCCGATCGGCATCCTCACGGCGCTCCAGGCGACACGGCCGCTGGTGCCCCGTGACATCTGGCTCGCCATCGTGCTCGGTCACGCGCTGCGGTGCGCCTTGAGCGTGTGGCGCTTCGAGCAGGGCAAATGGAAGACGATCGAGGTGAAGCTGGGTTGACACTCGCTACACACCAGCCTCGGGGAACGGTGCTCATGGGGCACGAACTTTCATTGCTGCTCCCCGCCGTTTCGTGCGACCCGAGCGACGCCGGGACAAGTTCAAGTCCGCAGGCGCGCATTGGACACCCACCCACGTCGAACCGTATCTTTTCTCAATGCGAAAGTGTTCGCTCCACCTGTACGGCGCCCTACTGGCACTCCCATTTCTCGTTGGCGTAATAGTCGGCCCTGCCGCCGCACAAACCCCGACGGTTCCTGAACCTTCCGAAGAGAGCCGGCGGCATCTGGTGGCGCGGAGGGCGCGTGGTCGCATCACGGTGGATGGACGCCTCGGCGAGGCGGACTGGCGTAGCGCGCCGGTGGCCGGGGACTTTGCGCAGGTCCGTCCCGACTACGTCCCCACCACGCGCTACCCCACGCAGGTCCGTGTGCTCTTCGACGACGAGAACCTGTACATCGCCGCGTTCAATGCTGATAGCGCTGGTATGTCCTCGCTCCGCATGCCCGACTTACGCCGAGACTTTGAACCACCCGAAAATGACGTCTTTGGCGTGACCATCGGGCCATTGGGTGATAGGCGCACCGTCTTGCAGTTCACGGCGACACCGCTGGGGTCACAGGCCGATGTGCAGGCGTTCGACGGCGGCGATGCATTCAACTTCAACTGGGATGCGCTCTGGCGTGTGCGCACCACCCGCGCCGACAGCGGGTGGATCGCGGAATTTGCCATTCCGTGGCGCTCGTTGCGCTATGCCCCCGGCCTCACGTCCTGGGATATCAACTTCGTACGTAATACGCGGCGGGTGGCCCAGTGGAGTGCGTGGATGCCCTATCCGCGGCAGTTTTCCTCGTGGCGCATCACGTACGGGGGTGTGCTCGACTCGATTCAACCGCCGCCGCCGCGTACCAATGTCCGCATTCGTCCGTATCTGCTGGGCCAGCGCGTGACCGACCGATCGGCACGCGCCTTCAACGGCACCTTGGGCGACGTTGGCGGTGAAGTGATCTGGGCGCCCACGGCCAATAGTCTGCTCGAAGCCACCGTCAACACCGACTTTGCGCAGGCCGACGTGGATCGCCAGGTGGTCAACCTCACACGATTCAGCGTCTTCCTCCCCGAGCGGCGACAGTTCTTTCTCGAAAACGCCGATCTCCTCAACGCCGGTGGGCTCGGCTCAGGAACGATCGGTGGGAGTGGTGGCGTGTCGGGGCGCTATTTCGTGCAACCGTTTTTCACGCGTCGTATTGGACTCGGTGACGATGGCACGCCACAACCCATCGACGCCGGGTTGCGCTATGCCTTTCGCTCGGGACGCACCACCGCCGGCGCGCTCGCCATGCGACAGGCTGCCCTTGGCCGTCAGGGTGCCACGACGTTCGGTGTGGTACGCGGCAGTCAGTTTTTGGGGCGCGCCACGCGCGTGGGGACGACGCTCGCGCTGCGCGACGGCGAGGTGACCGACGCGAATGGTATGGTCAGTGGTCGACGCAATGTCATGGTGGCGGTGGACGCCTTGTCGCGTCTCGGTGAACTCACGCAATTCACCGGCATGATCTCGGCGTCCAATGAAGAAGGACGGACAGGTCTCGCCGGCACGTATGGTATTACCCGCAATACGGCCACCTCGCTGATTGGCGTGGTTGGCGCCGTCGTGACGAAGGACTACAACCCGCAGATGGGATTTGTCTCGCGACCGGACGTCGTGATGACCAATCCGTTTGTCACGTGGACGCTGCAGCCGAAGCGACTACCGGCATCGGTCGTGTGGCTGCGCCACGGTCCGAATGCCATTGCGTTCAACGATCCGAATTCCGGGAAGTTACAGGAAGCGAACATCACCTACACCGGTGAAATCCTGTTCCGCAACGGCGGTACGATTACGCCGGCGGTCGAGTACAACAGTCAACGTCCCGCGGTGGCCGTCACGCTTTTCCCCTCTGTCCAGATAGCGCCGGGATCGTACGACTACGTGCGCGGTGGGCTCACATTCAGGAGTGATCAGAGCGCAAAGCTGGCCACCACGGTGACCGCCACGAGTGGTGCCTTCTTCAATGGCCGTCTGGAACGCGCCGAGGTAACGGCTCGATGGTCGCCCAGCCCGTTGGTGTCGGTGCGTGGCGCGTACGAAGTCAATCGACTGCGCTCCGTCGGCCTGCGCGACTCCAGCTTCGTGACGCATCTTGCCGGCCCCGAACTTCGGGTGTTCCTCAACCCGCGCGTGCAGTGGAGCGCGTTCTACCAGTACAACACTGCGGCGGAACGCGCCACGCTCAACGCGCGCTTCAGCTGGGAGTTTCTCCCGCTGTCCTATCTCTTTGTCGTGTACAACGACCGCCAAGCCGTGCAGGCTGGTCGCACACCCATGGCACGTTCGCTGATCGTGAAGCTGTCGTGGCTGGGGCAGCTGTAGCGCACGAGGGTCGACACACCAACGGATCGTGGGCGTCATGCTCTCGCTGCGGAGAGCACGGTGCGTCGGCGTGCTTTCACAGTCAAGTACGCGGTGATCTCGATCGTGAGTTTCCCTCCTCACTAGTGTCCGGTTCGAAGTTAAAGTGTGGCAAGCAGTCAGCAGCAGGAGCGACCGCGGAACTATTGCCGGCGTGTGGGACGTAGAGGGGGAATGGTCGTTTTGACGAGGGGTGGGCCTTGCCGAATGTGTAATTCCATCAGGGGTCAAAGAGCAGAAACTGGCACGCAATCTCCAGCGGTGACGGCGGCGCGTGATCCGGCTGGAGCGCGCTGACAAGATCAATCTTCTCGAGGAGCGAGACCGACAAGACTTGCAGACACGTGTGGAGCGACGCGCATGTCACCGCGGGGCCTCGTTGGGCACATCGCTGCGTTGCTCTTGCTAGCGCCTTCAAGGATTGCGTGCTTACTCGCCGCGCTCACTGGCGGCAATTTATGCGAAGGCTCTGCAGCAGAATGCGCTCGGGCGCCAATCCGGGATCTGCCCGGCGAGCTCCCAATACGACTGATGTCTCCCCGATCAGGAACGAGCACGGTGAAGATTCCGATAACTTGGCGGTATCTCCTCGCGTTCTACTGCTTGAGTGCCCTGATGGGTGTGAGCCACGAGATGGTGCACCACGCTGCGGGATTCGCAATCTGCGGCGAGTGGGGCTACAAGACGTTCAACTTCTTTGCGCTCACCAAGGGGTGCCAAGAGGCGCATCCGGACACGTCCTGGCTTGCCACGCTGGCCGGCCCGCTCCTGTTCAACTATGTGCCGCTGTGGATTGGGTGCATCACTTCTTTGGCAATGATCCTCGCAAGATGTGGATCATGCGGGCCTGCACCTTAGCCTTGATACTGCCGCCCCTGTTTCTTGCGTGGAAGACGATCCAAAACCGATTCAAGCCGCTGGTGTACGGTCTGCCCTTTCTCGTCGTCCCGATCACTGTGTTCTACCTCGTGGGGATCGTTCTCGAAGACCTGATCAGTTTCGGTCGCGCCATCGACGGCACGAGCGATTGGTTGCTTTACAGCGTTGTGCTCGATGTACCGGGCAATCCGGTAGGCATCACGATTGGCGCGTTGCTGAACGGTGTCGGAACAGCACGCGTAGACGACATGCGATTTGAGGTGGTCGACGGCACGGTCGCTACGACGGGTACGAGCACGGCCGGCGCGCCGACATTAGACAGCACAGCCACCACGAACTTCTATGCACGTCTTCCCTCGAGGCCCGAGAATCTGGATTTCGAAGGCGTAGCCCCCTTCGCTTCGTCCACGGCGGCGTGGCTGAACTCCGTGGCGAAGCCGTTCTCTACCGACGCGCCGGGATCCGGATTCGACGACCTCGCCGAGATTGGAGCGATCGTGGGTAATGCACGTGTCGTTGCGTTTGGCGAAGCGACCCATGGCACGCGCGAATTCTTCCGTATGAAGCACCGTGCCTTCGAATATCTCGTCGAACGACAAGGGTTCACGCACTTCAGCATCGAAGCGACAATGCCGGAGTCGCGTGCGATGGAGACCCGCGAACTTCGCCACCGGCGCGCGGTCACCCGCTTCGACGGCGGTCTGGTAAGCCGTCTGCAGCAGCGACAGGAAGTCGTAGCCGGTCGACGTCTCGATCTGGTCCACCGAGGTGAGGTACTTACTTCACGGATCGTTTCTCACGCCTGATACACTCGGCATGTTCACTGCGAGCACCGTAGTGTTGGCGAGGTCGTCCCACGACACGATGCTGCCATGCGTGAACGGATTGCCCGCGCTGTACGGTCCGATGATGGCCACCTTCCACGTCGAGTCGGGGATCCGGATCTTCTGCTCGCCCAGGCTCTGCTTGATCCAGCGCGGCGTGGCACACGTGGCCTAGAGCGGCCCGGTGATGATGTACACGGCGCGACCGCCCATCGTGGCCAAGTCGCCCACCGTGCTCTGTACGTGACGAGCATGTAACGGCGGGCCGGTCTCGGCTGCTCGGTCACGCTGCGAGCGACCTACCTGATCACGATCACGATCTTGCCGACGGAATGCCCGTTCGCCAGTTCCTCGTACGCGGCAGCGGACTGCTCCATGCGGAACGTGTTCCCGATAACAGGCTTCACGGCTCCCGCGTCTATCCACGCGCCGAGTTCGCCCAGCATCGTGCCGTTCGGTTCCATGTAGAACCCTTCGAAGCGCACGCCATACTGCGCCGCAAGGCCTTCGGTGTCCTGGCCCTTGATCGAGATCATCGTCCCCCCCTTTTTCAGCACCTTGAAGGAACGCTTCATGGTGTCGCCGCCGAGCATGTCGAACACCAAGTCATAGTCGGACAGCTGCTCGTCGAACGCCTCGGTGTTGTAGTCGATCACGACATCCGCGCCGAGGCGTTTCACCAGATCAGCATGGCGGCCACTGCTGGTGGTCGCGATGTAAGCACCCACATGCTTGGCGATCTGGATGGCGAACGTACCAACGCCGCCGGATCCGGCGTGGATGAGCACCTTGGCGCCTGCTTTCAGCTTGCCTTTGGTGATCAACGCCTGCCACGCGGTCAGCCCGGCGAGCGGGACTGATGCGGCCTCGGCATGGCCCAAAGTGTCCGGCTTGAGGGCCAGTTCGCTGGCCTTGACCCGGGCGAACTCGGCGATCGCGCCGGCGTCATCCTGGTTCGGCCGAGCAAACACGGCATCGCCGACCTTGATGTTGCGCACATCGCTACCGACTTCAACAACCAGACCCGATACGTCGTAGCCCATGACATGAGGGAAGGTGAGCGGAGCCGTGTCCTTCATCGCGCCCGACCGCAGAATGTCGTCGATCGGGTTGATGCTCGCGGCGTGCACAGCGATAAGGACCGAATCGGCTTTTATAACCGGCTTGTGGATGTTCCCGATCTCGATCAGCGCCTGGTAGGTCGTGATCACCGCGGCCTTCATGATGGGACCGATGACATGTAAATCGCCTTCACGTTGACAAACTCTTTCATGCCGAAGCCGCCATGCTCGCGCCCATATCCCGAATCCTTGACGCCGCCGAACGGCATGTTGGGGTCGGCCGTGCCGAAGGTGTTGATGCGAACCATGCCCGTGTCGAAGTGATCCCGTGCGAGCCGGAACGCCTTCTTCTCGTCCCGGGTGAAGATCCCGCCGCCGAGGCCGTAGCGGCTGTCGTTGGCGATGCGCATGGCATCGGCGTCATCTCTGGCCTTGATGATCGATGCGACCGGTCCGAATAGCTCATCGTCATAGGCCGGCGTTCCCGGCCGACAGTCGGCCAGAACGGTGGGTGGGAAGTAGTACCCGACCGCCTTGTCGGGGACGCCGCCGCAGAGCAACGTGGCACCACCATCGATGCTCTTTGCGACCTGCTCGCACAATGTGTCGAATTGCCCTTTGCTCGCAATCGGACCCAGCTGTGTGTCATCCGCAGTCGGTTTGCCCATGGTAATGGCCTTCATCTGTTCGACGAAAGCGCCCACGAAGTCGTCGTACACTGTTGCGGTCACGACAAACCGCTTGGCGGACACGCAGGTTTCGCCGTTGTTGTACAGGCGACCCTGCACGCACGTCTTTACCGCCAGTGCAACATCGGCGTCCTCGAGCACCAGATAAGCGTCGTTCGATCCGAGCTCGAGCACCGTCTTCTTCAGGAGCTTGGCAGCGGCCTGACCAATGTGGCGTCCCGTCACGTCGCTTCCCGTCATCGTCACCGCACGAACGTACTCATGCGCGATGATCGCGTCAGAAATGTCATGGTCGACCAGCACCACATCGAACAAGCCTTTCGGTAACCCCGCCCCCAGGCAAATATCGCGAAGCAACAGACCACTGCCGGTGCAGATGCTGGCGTGCTTGAGGATGACGCCATTTCCAGCCATCAGGTTGGCGGCCAGGACACGGACCGGCTGGTAGACCGGGAAGTTCCATGGCTGAACGCTGTAGATGACGCCGATCGGGCAGTACGCCACCACACCCGACTTGTGGCCGCCGCCGTGCGTTCGTGGTTCATCAGCCAGTTGTACCGGACCATGCTCAGCGGCGTACTCGAAGAGCTGCGCACAAAGTTCGACCTCCGCCATGCCATCGCGCAACAGCTTTCCGGTCTCTGCCGTCATCAGCGCAGCGAGTGCGTCGACGTGCTTACGCAAGGCGCGGGCGATATCGCGCAGATACGTCGCGCGTTCTTCGTGGGTTGTTGTTCGCCACTGCAGGAACGCCGCGTGACAGGCCGCGACAGTTGCGCAGGCCGTCTCCTCGCTCATCAAATCGTAGGTGGTAAGCGTTTCTTCGGTGGCGGGATTGATCGTCGTAATCGTTTTCACGTTCTGGCCTCGTTCTTCGTGAGGGCGCCGGGGGTCGCGAGTCAACACCCACCGAGAGAGGCAGCAACGAGCGTGCCACGTTCCTCAGCACGGCGGCCATTGGCGCGCGCCGCTGAATGCCTTCCCTTTCTGCCCAATCCCGCGCTCCACGCTTTCACGAAACCCGCTGTTCGCATTACTGATCAGTGCAGCAAATAGTTCTGGATTGTATTCAGTCGCATCCCAACGTTTTGGCACTGGAACGGCACATGTCACTAAGGCGGTTTGGGAATGGGGTCGTTTTGTCTGGTCTCGACTTGAACGGCGAGGCGCGGCATGTCGGTCGTTTGCGCGGAGGCGCGCGGGACCGTCATGCACAGAAGCACCGTAACCACAGGAGTGGTGGTTCGGCGCGCCCGGGTCCGCCGGCGCGATGCCGGTATCGATCAGTGTTGCTGTGCTTCGCGTCTCGCGAAACTGTTCGTGGCGGAGAACAAGGCAGACGTTCGCGTGATGCTGTGGCCGAGATGATGGCACCCGTGCGCCGACATCTCGTCCGCTGCCAGAAGCACCCGCAGATCATGCAGAATCTGTTTCACGAGAAGCACGTGCAGTACGCCGCATGACGGCACTACGCACTGATTCGCGGCCTGGCCAGTAACCTAGTTTATCCAGTTTAGTTTACTTGTACCGAGCTCCCATGAGAGTCGTGAATATCCACGAAGCCAAGACACAGCTGTCGCGTCTCGGCGAACAAGCGGCGGGCGGCGAGTCGTTCCTGATCGCCAAAGCGGGCAAGCCCATGGTGAAGGTGACCGCCCTCGATGCACCGGCGACGCCGAAGCGTCTGGGCTTTCTCACTGGCGAGATCGATGTCCCCGAGGATTTCGATCGTATGGGTGACGACGTGATCGCGTCCATGTTCGGACACGATCGCCAGCGCCGCGCCAACGCGCTGTGAAACTCCTGCTCGATACTCAGCTGCTGCTGTGGGCTGCGGCGCATCCGCGACGGCTCTCCCCCGCCGCGTGGAAGTTGATCAATGATACGCAACACAAGCTGCTGTGCAGCGCGGCGAGCCTCTGGGAGATCACCACCAAGCACTCCCTGGGCCGCGACGATTTCCGAGTGGGACCGCGCGTGCTGCACCGTGGCTTGTTGGACAACGGGTACGTCGAAGTGCCAATCACCAGTGAGCACGCGGTCAGCGGGACCGCGTTGCCGGAACTGCATCGTGACCCCTTTGATCCACTGCTGATCGCGCAAGCCACGTGCGAGGGGATTACGCTCGTCACTGCTGACGCGATCGTCGGGCAGTACCCAGGACCGATGCGTCTGGTGTGAGCGCCGAACCGCTGCCTCGAAGACCGAGATCGTGTCGGGCGCAGTCCTACGCTGTCAACGCGGACACCACTTCATCTGCTGCACGGTTGCCGGATTCCACGGCACCGTCGAGATAACCCTGCGCATCCTGTGACGTCTGTTCGCCGGCGAAATGACAGCTGCCCACGATCTCGCCCTCGGCGCCGGCAAAGCGCTGATACTGACCGACTTTGAAGTACGCGTACGAGCCCAGCGTCCACGGATTGCGTGACCAATCGTCGAACGTCACGGCACCGGTGAACCTCGCTGACAGGCCGGGAAGTACCGCCTCGGCCTGCGCCAAAAACTGCTGCGCGAGTGCGCTCGGCAAGCCGCCGCTCTGCCTGGCCGTGACCGAACCACCGGTGTAGTCCACGAAAATGCCGTTCGCACCCGTTTGCCCGCGCGTGACGTCCCACGGGGCCTGGTAGCCGGTGTCCGAATAACTGTCGCCGCTGCAGCCGAGCGTGTTCCAATGCCGCGTCGTGAACTGCAGCGCGCGTTTCGCGTTGGATCTCAACCCGAGTTTGTTGATCGCACGTATTTTCTGTACAGGGAATCCGGCATTCCTCAGATTCGCACGCTCGCGCATCACGGAAAACGGTAGCGCGAGAATGACGCGATCGGCCGTCACACTGCTACGATCTTCAAACCCGAGCGTCCACCGATTGCCGCTGGAGGTCACGGCGTTCAATACCTTGCCCGTGACGATCTGCCCACTCAGCGCGGCGGTGAGGCGCGACACCATCTGATCGTTACCGCCGCGCACTGTGTACCTTTCATTTGATGGACCGAAGAGCCTGATCTGCCCCTGGCCGACGGCGCCAAGAAGATAGATCAGATTGAGCGCGCTTTGATCGGTCGTGTCGGCACCGTATTCGATGCAATACGCCACATCGCGCAGTTGCCCCAGTCGTGACGTGATCCCGCCGGGCACGTTCTGCGTGATCCAGGTGCGAACACTCATCGCGTCGAGCTCACGACCACGCGCGGTCGATGACGTGTACAAGGTTGGATAGCCAGCGTCAACGTAGTCGCGCTTGAGTGGCTCCATACAGCCTTCATGTCGTTCACCGTTTGCGCGTACGAATAAGCGATTCCGTCGAAGTGATGGAACGGCCCACTGCCACTCGGTTCGGCCGCCACGACGTTGTCGAGCGGGAGTCCGAGTTCCTGTGCGAGCTGACGAGTTGCCGTATGCGCCTGATCGATGAATTCACCGCCGTGCTCCGCGATCTGTCCGTTGGCAAAGCTGGAGCGGTTGATCCAGCAGCGTCCACCCAGTCGCGTGTTCGCTTCGTAGACGGTGGCAATGATGCCCTTCTGTTTCAGGCGATACGCGGCGGTCAGCCCGGCGAGTCCGGCTCCGACGATGACGACGCGAGCGGGCGCAATGCTCTTCCCGGCGTTTGGCGTGGCATCGTCGACAAGGGCCGTCAGCGATGTGGTGTCGCCGCATGCGGCGAGCGTCGCTCCGGCGGCGGCAATGGCTGCACCAGAGACGAACGACCGTCGCGAAAGCGGAGACGCTTCGCTGTCAGTGGGCGTATCGTTGGCGGCGAGGCGGGCAATACTCGCGAGCTGGCGAAGCAATGGCGTGCGTATACTCGGGAGGGCAGGCGGGGGGGAGCTCGGCGTCGAGCAGTTCACGCATCGCCATGATGTTACGCGCGTAGTACGGCTTTCGTAGGGAGTAGGGAGTAGGGAGTAGGGAGTAGGGAGTCGGGAATGGGGCTATCGTGTGCCGGACTACTTGCGAACGGGCAGGCCAGGTCGGGTCCCCCTTCGCCAGGAGACGGTAAGTCGGCCAGTCGTCCGCGCGCCTACGTCGTGCGACGTATCGACGTTTGCCGTGGTCCACGCGTAGCCTTTTGCGACTCGCTCCATAGGTGCGACCCACTCCGTTCTCGTAGCGAGGGATTCATGCCCAACTCAATCCGTTTCCTGTTTCGATACGTGCGTGTCCTGCGGCTCGGTATTCGCCGCTGGAGCGCATTCGTTTCGCTCCTCGCGTTTTAAATCGTTCCCGTTGGGGTCGGGCAATCGAAATCGGGGAAGCTCGATATCGCGGTGGGCGTCGGCGGGGAGCGTTATCTGCCGCAGTTGTTCAGCTGCGATGGCGACGTGCTACAGAAGCGCGCGGTAACGGCGCTCATAGCGAGTGGGATCGTGGACTATCTCCCCACCCCCTCGATCCATCTCGCGGCGTTCGCAGGCCGAGTGTCAGCGCAAGCGGGGAGCTGCACAAGCGTGAATGGCAGCGGTGAATGCTCGCTGTTCGAGCCGTTCGAAGGCACGTTCGCAGGCACGTTCGCAGGCGGCTTGCTTTTGCGAGAAGGCAACAAGATCGCCGTCGGCTTGGGCGCAGTCAGCCTGCCCCGCGAACAGTGGAAAGATGTCGCATCTGGGTCGAACAGACTGCTTCCCTCACTGCACCTGCGTGTCGGTCGTCGTGCCGGCACGAACGCGGCGATCGACATCAATCGCGTGAGCGCAGCGGGAGAGCCGCCCATGTCTACCCTAGGGGTCCAGTTCGTAAAGACCGGCGCGTCGCGAAAGACGTTTTACCTTGGACTTGGCGTCCTTCCCTACCCGGATGTCGGCGATGAAGGCGCGATCGCGGCCGTTGGGCGCGCGGCGTTCCCACTCGGCGGTTTCGGGGATGCGCTGTTCGGCGGCTACGTTGGCGCAGGTCAGATGATCGCTGTCAACGCAGGGCTCCGGCTTCATCTGCCGGTTGAACGATGAGTCGACACCATCGTCTCCACGTTCGCTGGTGGAGGTCACTCCCATCCTGCGATCTTGCCGCTGAGATTGGGGCAAAAGCGACAACACCTTGGTGGAGTGGTCGACATGCAGACTGCGCTTTGCGTTACCAGCGTGAGTGGCGCAGTGCTCGTGCTCGTCGGCACCAAAGGGTACCATCCCGGTTGGATTACGTTTTTGCTGACGGCGGTATTGGTATGGTTCGTAGCGTGACGACGTCGTGCGTGAACGGAGCGGAGGGCTAACGGCGCGTGATCATGAGGTACATCGCCGCGAGTAGAGGCAGGGTGGCGATGACCCCCCAAGTGATCCACCGCGCAGAGAGTCGGCGGTAGTCTGCGGGGAGTTCCTGCAGATCGGCGGGGAAGGTGCGTACGATCCGTTGCTGGGCGGCTTGCGTCGGGACGAGGATCCCAAGCCAGATCACGCCGGCGACGGCGAAGAGCGCCTGACTCACCGCGAGCCAGCGCGTACTGAAGATCGGCACGCCGGCCACGGTCGTCATCCCGTATCCGCCCACCGCCAAAAGCGCGACGCCGCCGAGGGTGAGGAACCAGTCGGTGACGATGACCATGCGCGTGGCAAAGGCAGCGACGGCCGGCTGACCGGTCCGATCCGCAAATACCTTCCAGACTGACGTCACGGTTACGTTGCCCACGAGCAGGACGAGACCGATGAGGTGTAGCAGTTTGAAGAGCGCGTAGGTCACGATGTGCGGCGATCGGAGAAAGAGGTCGACACTACCGTTCCCACGCCCGCTGCACGAGCTCCCTATAGCTGCGCACTCGCGAAACCGCGCTGTCGGCCACAAATGAAGCCATGGTTTGCACGAGCTGTGTGGTATAGTAGCCCGCGACCGACGCTGGATGCGACCCCGGGCCGCCAAACCAGCTACGCACGATGACACTGTGCGGCTGGAGCGGAAGACGTGCCACGTGCTGCGCATACGCCGCGAAGCGACCGTCGCGAATGAGATAGTCTTCCACGTTCGACGCATAAAGCACCGACAGCGATTCCCGTCGCTCGCGCAGTACGGTGCCGATGCGTGGTAACGTGCCGGGACCAGAAAGATCGCCGACCACGGGAACGACGAGATTACGGCGCTGGAGGGACTTCACCACTTGGAAGTCGCGATCCCGCGCGAGGTAACCGGCCTGCCGACCGGCGAGATCCCGCTCTGACATCAACTGTCCGAGCGTGGGATAGTAGTCGCGCGGCGCGCGGCCGGTGCTCGTGAAGCGCAACGCCGGCCCTTGCGCGATGAAGGTGCGATGGAATCGCTCGATCGTGGCGAGATCGCTCGCGGACAAGGCGAGGCCGTAACGCAACACGTCCGTGCGTACAGAGCGCACGGCGGCATCCGCGCTCGCTGGTGTCGCGGCGGTGCGTGACGCCCACGCCACGATGGAGTCGATGGGCTGATCGCGCAGCGCCTCGATGTTGGAGGGCACCGTGCGCCCGAGCCAGAGCGCCACGTACTCGGTGCGGTTCCTCGCTTGCTCGAACAGCGCCTTGAACAACAGGTGCTGCAGCAGATTGTCGCGGCGGATATCCGTGATGAAGGCGATCGTCGGACTCACACGTGCGATGAGACTGAAGTTCTGATCGGGTCCGACGCCGATGTACGCGCCACCGCGCACGCCGAGTTTGTCGAGCGTCGTGAGCGGATGCAGGTAGCTCGATTCGTTCGAGATCAAGTTGTCGGTGTCGAAGTAGCCACCGCTGTCGGAGAGCCGGCGCACGAGCGCGGCGAACTGCTCGACGCTGAGACTGTCGGTGGCGACTGACGCCTTCGCATTCGCTGTCGTGGCCGGTGGCGCTTGCGCTGCCGTGACGACCGGCGTGAAGCCCGCCAGTACCGCCACGAACACGGCAATTGCATGGCGTGTCACACGCTGTATCACGCTACTTTCTCCTCGATTCACGACCATTCGCGGTCCAGATGACGATCACGCCGCAGCCGGCGTTGGTCCCGGCGAACTCACCCGGCACATCACTGGCGCCGGTGTACACCTCGATCGCCTGGATATCGCGCACAGGAATGAGTGGACCGAACATGTTGTCCACGCGCTCATCGACCACATAGTCGGGCGCGCAGCCCAGCGGCGCACGTGCCATCTGCACCAGACAGGTCGAGCCCGCGCAGGAGAATCGTACGCCACGTAGCGGGCGCATGGCATCTTGCAACGTGCCGAAATGTCCCTCTTCGAGCTGGGTGCGGGTGAGGTACTGCCCGCGGCCGGTGGTGCGGCGCCGCTCGAAGTCGTCGAAGCGCCGTCCCGCCGACATCGGCGCGGTCACGGGCACTACGGCCAGGAGCTGGGCCTTGGCGCTGTCGTCGGCGGAGAGTACGCGCCCCATGGGATCGAGCTCGAGATCGCGCTCCATCACTTCCCGCGGGGCGAAGGCCAACGTGACCGACCCTCTGTTGTAGCCAGCGGCGCTGACCAGAAAGCGGTGGATGCCGACTTTGAGTCCATCGATCCGGTATCGGCCCGCCGAGTCGGTCTGCACACTTGCCCCAGTGGTAGTCGCCGCCACGGTCGCGCCGACCAGCGGTGCGCCGGTTTCGGCATCGAGGATCCGCCCGCGCAGGGTTGCGGCTTGGGCGCCGCTCTGCGCGGCGAGCGGAGTCGCCACGAGCGCGAACGCCACGGCGCTCATGATCACTCGTCGAAGAAATGCCGAGCTCGACAGTGAATTCGTGTGGTCAGATACGGGGTGTAAGGCCGACATGGGTCTCAAATTGGTTGATAGAACCATGGATATACACTCAACCCCACAAAAGGGTCGACAAACCGTGACGCGTGTGTGACGTTTGTGGTTACCATTGGTACGAAGTGTCTAAACGACTCAGGACCGCCACCAGCCGCACTCCGTAGGGACGAACCTCCGACCAGGAGCACGAATGCATCACCTCTCGCGGCGGTTATTCGCCGCCGTCTCCCTCATCTTCCTGTTGAAACCCGACGCCGCGCAAGCGCAGGCGACGATGACCATTGCCGGTCGCGTCACCTCGAACGGTCAGCCGTTGGGTGGTACACAGGTCGGCCTCACGGAACTCTCGGTTGGTGCGGTCACCGACCAGCAAGGTCGCTATTCGTTCACGGTCGATCCGTCGCGGGCGAGTAAGCCGGTGAGCCTGCTCGCGCGCACGATCGGCTATCGTCCGATCCGTCGATCGATCACGCTGGCCGCCGGGCGTAGTGAGCAGAACTTCGAGCTGGAGAAGGACGTCCTGAATCTCGAAACGATGGTTACGACCGGTGTGTCGGACGCGACCTCGCAGAAGAAGACCACCTTCGCGGTCGCTGCGATCGACAATGCGCAGATCAAGGAAGCGCCGGCCTCCTCGCCACTCGGCGCACTCAGCGGCCGTGTGGCCGGTGCCAGTGTGACAGCGGTGAATGGTGAGCCCGGATCGGCGCCGCGCATCCGGCTTCGCGGCCCGACGTCGCTCACGGGCAGCCAGGATCCGCTCATCATCGTCGATGGCACGATCACGCGTCTGTCGCTCGCCGATATCAACTCCGAGGACATCGAACGTATCGAAGTGATCAAGGGGGCGGCCGCGAGCTCGCTGTACGGTTCCGACGCCGCCAACGGCGTGGTACAGATCTTCACGAAGCGTGGCGCAGCACTCGCCGCTGGCCAGACCAGCGTCACGGTGCGCAACGAGATCGGCAGCAACGATCTCCGCAAGACGATCCCGAACAACTTCTCGCATCCGTACAAGGTCACGGCTGCGGGCGAATTTCTGCGCGATGCCAATGGCAACCGCGTGCAGGAAGATGACCGGATCTCCGACAACTCGTACCCGGTGGTCTTCGACCAACTCGGTGATGTGTTCCGCTCGGGACAGTTCATGACGAACTACATCTCGATCGGCCAGCGTAACGAGAAATCGAACTTCAACGCTTCCTTTCAGAACTCGAAGGATCAGGGCATCGCGAATCTACTGGGCGGCTACAACCGCCAGAACTTCCGCATGAACCTCGATCTCGAACTGCACCCCAAGCTCGACCTCCAGACGGGTGCGTTCTTCGGTCAGTCGAAGGCCGATGCGGCCGACGACAGTTCGGGCGACGCCTTCTTCGGTCTCCGCTTCCTCGAGCCGAACATCAACCTGCTGGAGAACAACCCGAACGGCACGCCCTACAAGGCCGCCATTCGTCAGACGCCGGCGTCGGGTAATGTCGCCAACCCGCTCTACAACTGGTCGAACGTTCAAAACCTGAACGATCGCAACCGCTTCACGGGCACGCTCAAGGTGCGCTATCGCCCGTTCCAATGGCTCACGTATGAAGCCAACACGAACTTCGACCGCGGCTCGCGTGAACTGCGCTCGTACCGGCCGCTTGGCTACATCGGCTCCACGGGCACGGTGAGCAAGGGCAACATCTCCAGCGACGTCGATCAGACGAAGGCGTACAACCTCGGCAGCACGCTGACGGCCATCAAGGCGACGTCGTGGTTCACGAACACCACCAAGCTGGCGTGGGTGTACGAAGACCAGAACAACACCGGCACGAGCATCTTCGCCTCGTCGCTCACGGTGCCGCGCGTGACCGAGTTCTCGGCCGCGTCGCGCGATCCCGAGAGCCCGATCATCCCGGGCTCCTACACGCAGCCGATCCGCAACCAGAACTTCTTCGCGATCACCACGTTCGACATCAAGGACAAGTTCATCGTTGACGGACTCATTCGTCGCGACGAGTCGTCGCTGTTCGGCGCCGATCAGCGCTCGAAGCTGTTCAAGCGTCTCTCGGGCGCGTACCGCGTGTCGGAGGACTTCACGCTCCCCGGTATCGACGAGTTCAAGCTCCGCATGTCCTACGGCGAGGCGGGTCTCCGCCCGGTGTTCGATGCGCAATACGAGCAATTCGCGATTCAGGGTGGCAGCCCGGTCAAGATCACGCTCGGCAACCCGAACCTGCGTCCAGCATTCTCGCGCGAAATCGAAGCCGGCTTGAACGTCAACTTCCTCAAGAACTTCACCTTCGAGTACAGCTACTCCAGCAAGATCACCGACGACCAGATCCTGAACGTGCCCGTGTCGGCCGCGACGGGCTACCAGTCGCAGTGGCTCAACGCCGGTTCGCTGGGCGGCAAAACGCACGAAGTCCTGCTTGGCGCGGTGCTGGCCAACAAGAAAGATTTTCTGTGGCGGGTGAACATCGCCGGTGACCGCACGCGTCAGGTTGTGCGCAGCCTCAGCGTGCCACCGTATCTCGTCGGACCGGTCGCCAACACCACCATCTTCCGACTCGCGGCCGGAGAGCCGTTCGGCATCGTGTACGGCAGCAGGTGGCTCCGCACGGCCGACCAGGTCAGCGAGATGGTGGCCTCACGCCGGCTCACCGGCACGGCCGCCGACTATGTGCAGAATGAAGAAGGCTTCTACGTCGCGAAAAGCGCCTACCGCACTGGGAACGAGCGTCCGATCAAGTTCACCGACGCCACCGGCAACTCGCTGTTCCAGATCGGCGACGTGAACCCCGACTTCAATCTGAACTTCAACACGCAGATGAACTGGAAGAAGTTCTCGGTCACGGCGGTGGTAAACTGGGTGCAGGGCGGCGACATCTACAACTACACGCGTCAGTGGCCGTTCTTCGACCAGCGCGACCCGGCGTTCGACCAGCGTGGCAAGCCGGACGTCGAGAAGAAGCCGACGACCTACTACGCGACGTTCTACAACAACTTCGACGCCAACGACTATTTCGTCGAGAGCGGCAGCTACGCGCGTTTGCGCGAACTCGCTGTGAACTACGAGCTCCCGGCGTCGCTCGTGAAGCGCGTCGGCATGGGTGACGGACGCACGGCACGCATCGGCGTGGTCGGCCGCAACCTATTCACCTCCACCAAGTACTCGGGTTATGATCCGGATGTTTCGGGTGGCGGATCCAACCCGTTCGCGTATCGCGTCGACTACTTCACGTATCCGATCTTCAAGACGTTCACGTTCATGCTGGAGCTCGGACTGTGAGCGCCGCCAACCGGAGTCATCAAATCATGCGGAATCGCACGCTCGCGGTCGGCATGGGGGCGCTGTTCCTCGCCGGCTGCAACACGCTCGACGTCGAAAACCCGAATGCGCCGGATTCCAAGCGCGCGCTCGCGGATCCTGCCGCGATCGAAGCGGTGGCCGGCGGCACCATGCGCTCGTGGTTCAACACGTACGACGGGATGGAAGGGGGCGGACCGCTGGTCACGATGGCCCAGACGTATTCGGCCTCGTGGAACAACTACAACATGAACTTCTACTCGTCGATCGATGCCGATGGCACGCGCAACACGCGCGCCTACAGGAACGATTTGGCGTCGGCTGCCCGCACCACGATGATCGGGTATTGGCAGGGTTACTACTCCAGTATGTCGTCGGCAGTGGACGTGCTCACGGCTATCCGCAAGAACAACCTCGTGATCACGACCGCCGCCAACACCAAGCGGGCAGAAACGATTGCGCAGCTGATGCGTGGTGCCTCGCTCATGGGTATCGCACTCAACTACGACAAGGGGTACGTGATCGACGAGAACACGGACCTCAACACGCTCGAGTACCAAACGCGCAAGCAGGTGCGTGATGCCGCCATTACCTCGCTCGGCCAAGCAGCAACGTTGGCCACGGCCAACGTGTTCACCACGCCCAGCGGTTGGACCAATGGCACGTCATACACCAATGTCCAGATTGCCCAGCTGGCCCGGACGATGTCGGCGATGACGCTCGCATACTATCCACGGACACCGGAGGAGAATACGGCGGTGGATTGGGCAGCCGTATCGGCGCTCGCCGCCGGCGGCATTTCGTCTGGCGCGAAGTTCGATTTCAACTTCACGGGCGATGGCTGCAGCTCGTGGTGCCACGAGATCCTGTACTGGTTCAACTCGTTCGACGGCGGCCGCGTGCACACGCGCGTCGCCAACCTGCTCGATCCTGCCACGCAGAGAACACCGTATCCCGACGGCGGCAACTCGCGCCCGAACTCCGCCGACAAGCGGTTGGGCGACGGCTCCTTTGGTCCGTCGGATTTCTCTTCTGATTTCGGGGCTTTTCCCAAGACGGCGAGGGGCGGCACGGACTTCGTGTACTCCACCGCAGAAATCTACCGTCCTGATCGCGGGATGTACCATCAGTCGAACATTGGCCATATTCGCTACGATAAGTCCGGCGAGCAGTCGCCGAACGCGATCTACGGTGGTTTTGGCGTAGCGCCGGTCATCAGCCGTAACCAGAACGACCTGCTCTGGGCAGAAGCCGAATTGCGTCGCTCGGGCGGCAACCTGGCCACGGCCGCGAACCTGATCAACACGACGCGGGTCGATCGCGGTGGCCTCTCAGCGGCTACCGCCGGCGAAGGCCAGGCATCGCTGCTGCAGAAACTGATCTACGAACAGGAAATCGAACTGCTCGGCCTTGGCCCGGTGTCGTATTATCAGCGTCGTCGTATCACCGGTGGACTGCTCGCCGGCACACCACGCGAAATGCCGGTGCCGGCTAAGGAACTTGCGGTGAAGAATCAGGAGTTCTATACGTTTGGTGGTACCGGACTCGCCAACAGCGTAACCCCGCCGTGATGCATCGGCTGGGCCAGGTGAGGTCGTCGTGAGCAGGTCGTAACTATCGGGAGGCCGAGCGCACACGCGTTCGGCCTCTCTGGTTATCCGGTTCCCTTCTTGGTTTCTTTCGCACATGCCAATTCGGTCTCGCTCCCGCGCCGTCTCCCTTCATGCCGCGCTCGTCTGTTGTACGGCGCTCGCTAGCTGTCGAGACGGCGCGTCGCCGCCTTCGCGTGCCAACGCGGTTTCGTCGTCCGCGCCGGCCATGCCAAGCGCACTCGCGCTGACGGTTGTCGAAGTCAACGGTCGCTGGGAAGCACGCGTCGCTGGTGACAGCACGCTGCGCATTCTTGTCATGCCGCGTCGCGACGATCGAATGACGGCGCGTTTGTGTGGTCACCTGGTTACGCGCAGCGTCGCCGCCATGGCGATTCCGTACGGTTTGCCGATGGACACTACCATGCCGCCGCTAGCCATCCGACTCGTTGACGGCGGCAGCGTGAGCGGTCTGCGCTATCTCGTGCCGGGCGCGCAGGGGTACTACCTGTTCGAGGGGGTGAGTCGCGACGGGTCACGCCGCATCAGCGTGCGCTGGCCCGTTACGTCCGACCCCATGCGCCCTATTCCGGCCGGCGCCGCGGACTCGCTCATCGAAGCAGCGGTTACGCCCAATCCGCGCATGCTGGATAGTGCCATACAGACCATGCAGCCCGGTACGGGTACGATCGATCAGGAGCTCGGTGCGCTGCCACCCGTCGACTCGGCGAATGCCATGGCGATGCCCCTCGTTCGCGACTTCCCCGACCAGCCGTTCCTGTTGAGCGATGCCTGCCCGCAGGCGACGATCCTGCTACCCATGCTGGCCCGCGTCGATCAGAAGCTGCGGGTGCCCGTGCGCACCGGAGATCGCGTAAGCGCGCGCGCGTTGCAAGGCGAAGGTACCGTGCAGCTTTCCTTCGACGAGGCGACCCCCGCTGCCGCACCGCCCGCGGTGCGGGAGGCCATTCCCGAGGCGGCGTTCGCGTCACCGAGCGACGGACGCGTCACACTGCGGGTGCGTTTGCAGGTGGTGCCGCGCGTGCAGCAGGCGCAGCAGGGCATCGTGCTCTCAATCGGTAGGACGTCAGCGAGGCGCCAAGCCGGGACGTAGGCGAAACCCTACTTGATGGCGCCCGCTGCGCCGGCCCGTCTCGGGTCGGCGCCGGCGGTCACCACCTTGCCGTCGATACGCACGGCCGATCCGTAGCCTTCGCGAAGTTCGCCCGGAAGCGACACGAAGTTGATGTCGTAGCCGAAGGCCCGGAGTCGCGTGATGACCGTGGGTGAGAACCCGTCTTCCAATTGCAACGTGTACGGTACCGGTGTTCCCGGCGCGGCACCGATTGCCCCGCCGAAGCCGCCGCCCGGCAGGTAGCGAGGCAGCTCGAGCGCCGCCTGTGGGCCGAGGTTGTAGTCGAGCACACCGAGCAATGTCTGATACACCGCCGACGTGATCCACGCATTGCCGGCGGCGCCGACCGCGAAGAAGGGCTTGCCGTTCTTGTAAGCGATCGTGGGGGCGAGTGTGCTGCCGTGACGCGCAAACGGCAGTCGCGAACCGTACTGAGTGGGGTCGGTGCCGTAGCTGGTGAGCTTGTCGTTGCTGAGAAAGCCGAGTCCGGGTGTGACGTAGAAGTTGCCACCCCAGGTGCCAAGGGTCTGCGTGACGGCGACCACATTGCCGTCGTTGTCGGCCACCGTGAATGCAGTCGTACCCGCTGCATGGCAAACGGTCATTTCAGCGGCATGTTCGTCGCCGCAGGGGGGCTCTGCCGCGTCAGTCGAGTTGGTGGGCTTGGCCGGCGCTGCAGCAGGCGCCGCTGCCTTGGGAAGGCACGGCAACGTATCACCGCGCACGGAGGCCGGTGTTAAAGCCTTGTTGGCATCGAAGCAGCGCCAGCGCAGGCGCGCGGTGTCCTTGTTCACGATCGGTGCGACATCGATCGGCCACATGGCGGGATCGGCGATGCGATTGCGCGACGAGGGCACGAGGAACCACGCCGACAGCGCCGCGTGCAGCGAGGCCGGGTCGTCGGTGTAGCGTTTTCCCGAGCGCGACGGGGCAGGGGACTGCTCCAGCAGATTGAGGCGCGCGACGAGTTCGGCGCCACCACTCACCGGTGGCGCGCTCGAGTAAATCGTGTAACCGCGATAGGTCCCACGAATCGGCTCGCGCTCGGGCGCGAAGTAACGTGCGAGGTCCGACAGCTTCATCGCATTGCCCTTGCTGCGCAGATCGGCCACCCACTTGGTGGCCACGTCGCCCTTGTAGAAACCATCGGCTCCCTTGGCGGCAATCTGTTCCAGCACCCACGCCAGGTCGGGGTTCTTGATCGTATCGCCGGCCGCCATCGGTTGCCCGTTCCGGAAGAACAACGCGCGACTGCCTTCGTACTTCGCGAAATGTTCGCGTTCGGTGGCCAACGTGGTGGCGAGTCCCTGACTCACCTCGTAGCCGTTGCGCGCCGCGCGAATCGCCGGCGCCAGGAGGTCGGCCCACGGGAGCTTCTTGCTGCCGTACTTCTGCCACGCCGTGTACATCCCCGCCACCGTGCCCGGCACGTTCACCAATACCGGACCATCGACAGGATACCGTCCGTTCACCAGCAGCGACGTGTTGGTCAAGCCCCCCTCTTCGGGTACGCGGCTCATGAACTCGATCAGCGTGGGTGTGGCGCGACCCTCGAGCGCGATCACCATCTCACCATAGCCAGCGATACCGCTGGCATCAGGCTCCACCACGCCAAGCGCGAAGCTGACCGCGACGGCGGCATCGATTACGTTGCCGCCACGACGCATGACCTCCAGACCCGCTTCGGTGGACACCGGATGCGCACTGGACACAGCTGCGCGCCCCTTCGCATCGGCGCGCAAAGCCGGGCGCGCCTGCTGTGCCTCGTACAGCACCTGCTGCAACACACTGTCGTTCGCGGCGGCCAGCGCGCGCGGTCGGTGCGACGCGCGCACCGCATCCCACTGCGCGCGACGTGCGGCGGCGTCGGCACCGCTGAAATACGTGCGCGCCACTCGCTCCCAGAGTCGATCGAAGGCGGCTGCGTTGCGCACAGCACGTCCGTCTGGAACTGACGACACGGCGGCCATTCGACCGGCGTCTGGCGCGGACGGCGCCAGCACGCGGATCATTGCATCACCCTGCACCGCGGCAGACCCGGCAGCACCGCTAAACCGCTCGGTCGCGCTACGATCGAGACCACGATCGGGATCCCCGTTGTACCCCACCACCACTTCCGAATACTCGGCGATCGTGATGAACAGACCATCAGCCGACCAGTCCACGTCGCCGTGCGCCTTCGACACCAGCGCGCTGTACGAGCCATCGGTGGCGACCGCATACACGCCACTTCGCATCGACACTGCCAGTCGTCCATCCGGCGACCAATCCACCGATTCCACCGTCGCATCGCTGCTGGCCGTGCTGCTCGACGTGCTGCCTGCGGTGCTGCCTGCGGTGCTGCCTGCGGTGCTGCCTGCGGTGGCCTGCGCGCCGACGTTTACCGGGCGCACCAGCACACGTCGGCCGGCCTCGTTGATCGAAATCCACGCGATGCGCGCGCCGTCAGGAGAGAGTCGCGGCGCGCGCTCCGTCTGTTCCGTGTTGGTGAGTCGCTGCTCGGTGCCATCCGCCTTGCGCAGCCAGATGCGCGAAGCCCCACCGCTACCCCGCGCAAATGCCACGTTTCCATCGGGGCCGACACTCGGCGCCGTTTCGTGCGAGGCGCTGCTGGTCAGTCGTACCATCGCACCGGGCTGCACACCCCCGTTGGCCGACGTATTCACCTGCATGCGCCACAGATCGTAGTTGCCCAGTGAGTCGGAGGCGAACACGATGGCGCTGCCGTCGGCGGTCCACGTGGGATCGCGATGCCACGCCGAGCCGTTCGTGATGCGTTCCACCGCACCACCGACGATGCGCTGCAGATACAGCTGGCCATCGTGCGCGAACACCAGCGCACCGGTAGCCGACATGGCCGGCTGACGGGCACCGCGCAGAGCGGCCGTGTCAGTCTGCGTGGCGTTTACGGTTGGTGCTGCCGACAGTGTAGCCGCCAGCAGCAGCGGGGAGAGCACAGACGTGAGGATCACGGTCGTCGTGGGGCGGAGGTGGTGGCGCGGCGCACGACGATCGATTCGATCACGTCGCCTTCCTGTACGCGGTCGATGAGATCGAGACCACGCGTCACGTCGGCGAACACGGTGTAGTCGTGGTCGAGGCGGAAGTTGTTCACGAGGTTCACGTAGATCTGCCCGTCGCCGGTATCGCGCCCCCGTGTGCTGATGCCGAAGCTACCGCGTGCATTGCGCGCCAGCCCGACTTCGTCGCGCATGAACGTGTCGGTGATCGGATCGTATTCGTCGGCGCCTGGGCTGCCGCCTTGAATCACGAAGTTGGACACGATGCGATGGAAGGTGAGGCCGTTGAACTTCCCAGCGCTGGCCAGCGTCACGAAGGTATGTACCGCCATCGGTGCGTCGTCGAAGCGCAACGCCAGTTCTACGTTGCCAATGCCCCGAATACGCATGGTGGCCGTCGCGCCGTCGAGTCCCCGAAGCTGCTCGGCGCTCGGAAACGCGGCCGGCTCATAGCGGGTCGTGATGGGCAACACGGTCGCACCGGTGATCTTCGACAGGTATTGCGCGGCGCTACTGGCAATGGCGGGATCGGGATCTTTCAACCGTTCGCGCAGCCAGACCGTGCTCGGGCCATCAGCCGCTTCGCCGATGCGCTCCAGCAGCGCAGCGCGCGGGTCGCGAAGGCGTACGCGATCCATGGCGGTGAAACGATCGAAGGCGCCGCGCATTTGAGGCAGTGCGCTGGCGAGGTTTGCATCGCCCTTGAGCTGCGCGGCGGCCGCGAGTACAAGCCCTGCGTGATCGCTCAGCAACGCCCGAAGCGCCTGTTCGCGCGTCGTCATGGCGGCGATGACCACGTTGGGTTCCTTGTCGAGTGCCAGCGCATTCAGCGTCGCGCTGTCCTTCAACAGCTTGGCGGCGTTGGCGGCATACACGCGCGCTTGCCACGTTGTCGAAATCGCGAGTCGTTGCACCACAGCCGATGCCCGGCCCGGTGCCACTTTCGCCAACGACAGCGCAGCATGCGCCTGATGACGCCACGATGCGTCGGCGCCACTCTCGCCGTCGAGCGCGGCCAGTGACGCGGCGTCCGTGCACTTCTGGTCGCCCAGCAAGTCGATGGCCAGCAGCGCCACGTGCTCACTCGTGTCGCGCACGTGCGCGGCGGCACGGGCGCAGGTGCCCGCTACCCTGAGCGCCTGCCAGCGCACCATCGGCGCGTTGTCGTTCACCCAAATCCGACCAAGCGCCACTCCCACGCGGCGTACCTCGGCGCTCGTATCGCGCAACGCCACGGCCACCGTTGTGGAATCGCGATCGTTCGCGGCGGTGAGCGCGAGCAGCAGAAGCTGTCGCGTATCCGACGCGCTGTCGCTACGCACGGCGTCGCGGATGGCTTGCAGGGTGGAAGCGCTCGGTGCATTGACGCGCGCAGCACGCCGCAATAACGATTCAATCCCGCGCGCAGCACCGGCGCGCACCAACGGGTCCGTCTCGCGCAATCCGTCTGTGAGATGTTGCGCCGCGGCGGTGTTCGCGGCCACTACTGCGGTGGCATTCGCTCCCGGCGCCGTCGGAATGCGTCCGAGCGTTTCATAAATCACGGCACGCACCGATGCGTCCTTTTCGCCGGTCAGGAGCGCGGCCAGGTCGTAACGCGAACGCATTTGACCCAGCGCATTGACCGCTTCACGACGTACCGACGCGGTGCGTGCAGTGAGCAGCGGAATCACCTTGGGCTCGAGGGCGCTCTGTTCAAAACGCCCCACGGCTCTGACGGCAAGGCGCTGGCGCACCGAGGCCCCGCTAACCAGTGCCGCGTCGATCGCGCGCATGTCGGTTCCGCGTGCGTGCTCAGCGCGCAGCAACTCGTACGTGGTGGGCGGAACGGGTGCCTGAGCACCGGCCGCCTGCAGGAGAAGTGGGACGAACAGCCACATACGGATTCCGGGAAGGGGTCGACGCCCAATATGGTCGGTAGTCAGCCCCCCCGCCTGCCCTGCGGCCATCGGCTGAACGCTGCGCTGAACGCTGCGCTGAACGCTGCGTGGCCAAATCACGTATCCTTCGGAACTCCCACCCTCTCTCAACTCTCCCCTGGAGCAACCATGCGATCCTTCGGGCTCGCCCGCTTGTCCCTCGCTGCCTCCGTATGTGGCTTGGCTACCCTTCCCGCGCCGCTTGCCGCGCAAGGGACCGCCAAGACCAACCAGTACGGCAATCCCGCCACCGTGAAGCCGGCGCCGACCAAGGCGGCCATCGACGTGCGCGACTTGCAGATCCGGCTCTATCAGTTCGCCGACGACTCCATGCTCGGCCGCCAGGTTGGTCGGGTCGGCAACAAGAAGGGCACCGATATGATCGCCGCCGAGGTAAAGCGCCTCGGACTGCTGCCCGCTGGCGACAACGGCACGTACTTCCAGACGCTGCCGTATCGCTTGCGCAAGTTCACCGACAATTCGCGGATGACCGTCGACGGGAATCCTCTCGAGTGGAACACCGATTTTGTGGCGATGCCGGGTCAGCGCGCGCCGCGCTCCATCGTTGGCGCCGAGGTGGTGTTCGGCGGCACGCAGGGTGACTCCACGACGCAGATCTCGGCGGCCGACGCGGCCGGCAAGTTCGTCGTGTTGCGGCCGAATCCGAACGGTGCCCGTGGCGGTCCGGGGCAAGCGTTCGCGGTGCGTGGCGGTGGTGCTCCCGCGCGTTCACGGTTCGACGACGCCGTGGCCATCGCCACGATCGACCTCGACGCCCTCACGCCGACGCAGCGTGTGGCGCTGAACGAGCCGCTCGTGGCCACATCGAGTGCGCCTGGGCGCGCTGCGCCGACGGGTGCCGCTCGTGGACCGGTTGACTCGATCGCGTTGCTCAAGGCGCAACTCGCCGCGCTGCAGCCACAGTCCACGATTCGCCTCACGCGTGATGCCGCGGCGCGTCTGTTCAAGCGCCGCAACATCGACGGACTCTCGGCCGGCGTCAAGGGCGGCACTGTCACGGCGTCGCTGGACTTCGTGGAGCTGCCCACCGAATGGGCGCGCAATGTGGTGGCGGTGGTGCCGGGCAGCGATCCCGTGCTCAAACACCAGTACGTTGCGATCGGCGCGCACAACGATCACGTGGGCATCACGGCACCCGTAGACAAAGACTCGATTCGCGCCTTCAACATCGAAAAGAACAAGCTGCTGCTGGCGAACAACATGCAGGGACTCGGTCCCGAGATCCTGACGACGATTCGCGTGAACATGGACAGCATCCGCAAGGTGCATCCGAAGGCGCGTCTCGACTCCATCAACAACGGCGCCGACGACGACGGCTCGGGCTCGATGGGTGTGCTGGAGATCGCCGAAGCGATGATGGCCATGCCCGTAAAGCCGAAGCGTTCGACGATCTTCATCTGGCACACGGGCGAGGAAGCCGGACTGATCGGATCGGCGTTCTTCGTTCGAAACCCCACGGTGCCCATCGACTCCGTGGTGGCGCAGCTCAACGTGGACATGATCGGTCGTGGCCGCGCCGAGGACTTGCCAAGCGGCGGACCGGATTATGTGGGCGTGGTGGGTTCGTTCTTCGACTCGAAGGACCTGGGCGAAACCGTGAAGGCGGTGAACACGAAGCAAGCGAAGCCGCTTACGTTGGACTACAAGTTCGACGAGCCGATCGCGTGGAGCGGTTACAACAATATTTACGGCCGAAGCGATCACTTCAACTATGCGCAGCAGGGTGTGCCCATCGCGTTCTTCTTTACCGGACTGCACGGCGACTACCACCAGCGCAGCGACGAGCCGGAGTTCATCGACTATCCGCACTACGCGAAGATCGCGAACTACATCAAGGATCTCGTGGTGGACGTCGGCAACGGTCCGCGTCCAAGACTGAATGGCACGAAGCCCGCGAAGCCTCGGGTGATCGTGCCGTAGGCGAGCGCGCTACTCGATGCGATACGGCCGGAACGTGAAGCCGTATCGCTGACGCGCGGAATCCTGAATGGTGGTGACGGTGGCCAGTCGTCCATCCCGCAGGAACAGCAATGCCGCGTACTCGCCGGCCGTGTCTCGTTCGCGGGTCACGTTCGTTGTATCACGTTGGATGTTGCCGGCGTCAACGCGACGAAACGAGGCGAAGTCGTACGAATGCGCCGGTACGGCGCCGAGCGTATCGGCAAGGCGCTCGTCGAAACGCACGTGTGCGACATTCGCCCGTACTCTCGTGCGAAGTCCGGAGAACCACGACATGCCGAGCTCGCCGTTTCCGCGCGCGATGAGATACGGGAAGTAGAGCGTGTCGCCGCCGCGCGCGACCGGCACCGTGGTCCACGACGCGCCGCGGTCGCTGGAGCGTGCGAGGCGGAGCGATGTGCCCTCGCTCCAGAGGGAGTACAGGGCATTCACCGAGTCCCAGGCAATGGGTTCGACCTATCGCAACAGCGGCGAGCGCTTGTCGTATGCGGACCACAGGCGGGTGCCGGGAAGACCACGCATCGTCCACGACGCACCGCCGTCGGCGCTGATCGCCACGCTGTCGATTCCAGCGTCAAATTGCTTTGCCGACGCGGAGAGGGGTGTGATCCGCACCGCGATGGTGCCGGTCGGACTGATTGCCAGATGACTGGACATGCCCTTTGGCGCGACTCGCGAGCGCTCGCTTCACGTGCGCCCACGGTCGGTGCTGACCGCGTGGCTCACTCCCTGTCCGTCGTTCCAGATCGCATGCGCGGTACCATTCGGTGCGACTTCGATCCACGGTCGGTCGTCGAATCGGTCGCGCGAGAGGGCGGTCCAGCGCCACGAGGCGCCGCGGTCGCGGCTCGATCCAACCGTGATCCCGCGCCCCAGCTCCTTGGCTCGATCATACGTCATCACGATCCGATAGATCGTACCGTCGGCTGCAATCGCCAAGTCCACGTCGGAGTTGCCACCGCACCGTCCGCGGCCGTCCCAACGTTCACACGTACCCACTGCGCACCGCCATCGGTGCTCCGCCACAGCACCTCATAGTCCTCACCGTATCCGCTCACGTAGAGCGAGCCATCGGGCGCCTGTGCGAGCATCGGCTCGCGCGCCATCAAGTTGGACGGATCGCGTGTTTCAGCAACCGTGCTCCGCTCGACCGGCGAGGTGCATGCAACAACAGCGAAGAGCAGCGTTCCGACAAGCGCCGTCACGGATTGCCGCGGCGGGCGATGCGCTTCACGTATGTGTTGCATTGATCGCGCTCAAAAGATGGAAGACGAGTATCGGCCGTCGATAGCGTTCGAGCGAACGAGCAACTTCACGCTGCGGAGCCGGCCCATGGCTTGATGCGACGGAGTTCTGCCGCGAGCGTCTTCACAGCGACCTCGGTATCGTACGCGACCTGCGCGCGCAGCCAGTACCCGTTCGACAAGCCGAAAAACCGACACAGGCGCAGGTCGGTGTCGGCCGTGACTGCCCGCCTCCCAGCGACGATCTCACCGATGCGCTGCGCCGGCACACCGATCTCTTTTGCGAGCCGATACTGGGAGAGTAGCATCGGAACCAGGAATTCCTCGAGCAACAACTCGCCCGGTGTCACTGGCTTGAGTGCGGTCATGAGGCGCTTCCGGTTAGTGGTAGTCCACGATCCCGACGTAAGCCGGACCAGCGGCTGTCCAGCGAAAGCACAGGCGATACTGGTCGTTGATCCGAATGCTGTATTGTATGGCGCGATCGCCCTTGAGCATCTCCAGCCGGTTGCCAAGGGGGACCCGCAAGTCGTCGAGCCGACCGGCGATCTCGAGCTGCCGCAGCTTTCGACGCGCCACCCATTCGATACCCGTAAACCGCCGCGTCCTCTGACCGGTCGCGAGTGACTCGGTATCGCATCCCGGAACGAAACGATCATCTAGAATAGTAACGCGCGGCGTGATTAAATCACGCGCGAGCCAGCAGCGCTCTCGCACCTCCTTGCCCTACCGTCCCGTGACCTTCGCCTCCTCCACGATCACCGCAAACGTGTAGCCCGCGCCGACGTCCCGGTTCGTGCGTACCGTACCGGTGATCGTCACGGTGTCGCCCAGGGCGGCGGCGTCGAGCGATGTCACGGCGATGTCGTGCGTCCCGCGCGCCGCATCGCCACTGCCGTCCTGCAGGTGGATCCAGTTCTTGCCCATTACGCCGGCGTTGTACTTGACGACCACACCGCGGATCGTCACGGTCGCGCCGGCGAGATGACTCTTCTCGGTCCACAGTTCGCCGATCGTACGCGCATCGGCGCCGCGAGCCCGCGCGATCGGGCCGATCTTCGCGTCAGGGACCGGCGGCGTCCCACCCGATGCGGTCGACGCGTTGGGGGATCCCACGTCCGCCGGCCCATCGCTCGCCATACCACGCGAGGGCTCGAGCGCCCCGAAGTAGATCCGCTCGAACGTCCGATTGAGAGTCTTCGAGGCGAACTGGTCCATCGGAAGCACGTTGTACACCGTGACTGACGACCCAACGGTGAGCGGCTCCTGGTTGACCGCCGCCCACACGTCGCCGCTCGCGGTCTCCAAGCGCACGTACACATACGGCTCGACCGGGAGCTGCTCACGCAAGGTCCCGGTAATCGTGCCGCCCGGCGTGATAACCGAAGCTGTCGTGGCGTTCGCACGCGGCGGCGGCTCGGCCTGCCGGCTCTTGCTGCATCCAACGGTGCACAACACGAAGAGACCCAATAGGGTGGGGTAACGCATGATGGACTTGACTGATGGGGGTGAACGTACGACGCACCTGCCGCCGACTCGCTGACCAAACGCGACGGTCATCGAAAGGGGTCCCTGCCGCTCAGTGGAATTTGACACCAACCCGCGCTGCTCATGGTAGATTAACCAGAATCTGGAACAGCCTCCTCGCTGGCTCTCAGCGCCCCCGCCACCGCTGAATCGTATGACGAATCCCTCCCCACCGCGGCCGCCCAACGGACCGTGGGCTACCATCTCTGCCGACGCGCCGGCTGGCTTGGTCGTTTTTCTTGTGGCCCTGCCGCTGTGCCTCGGCATCGCGCTTGCTTCCGGCGCGCCGCTGTTTTCCGGTGTCATCGCGGGCATCATTGGCGGCTTGATCGTATCGGTGCTGTCCGGGTCGTCGATCAGCGTGAGCGGACCCGCGGCCGGCCTCGCGGTGATCGTAGCGACGGCGATTCAGACACTGGGATCGTTCCCCGCGTTCCTGCTCGCGGTCATGGTGGCGGGTGTGTGCCAGATCGCATTCGGATTGCTGCATGCGGGGCGCATCGCCAACTACGTGCCCAACGCCGTGATCAAGGGGATGCTGGCGGCAATCGGCGTGGTCATCATCCTCAAACAAATCCCGCACGCCCTCGGGCGAGATGTGCAGTTCGAGGGTGACTTCGATTTCTTCCGCGCCGCCGACGGATCGTCCACGACGCTTTCCGACATCGCGTCGGCCGTGGCGTCGGCGAATGGCGAGGCGGTCACCATCGCCGTGGTCTCGATGGCGATTCTGCTGGCGTGGGAAACGCCCTGGGTGAAATCACGGAAGGCGCTGTCGGCAATCCCTGGCGCGCTCATCGTGGTCATCGTGGGCATCGCTCTCAACGAGTCGTTCCGATTGCTGTTCGACGGCTTCTACCTGCGGGCCGAGGATGGCCACCTGGTCACGCTGCCCGCCGGCGGTCCGAAAGACTTCTTTGCGCAGCTCACGCTGCCCGACTGGTCGCGCTGGACCGATCGCCGCACGTACACTACCGGACTCACGATCGCGGTGGTGGCCAGCATCGAGTCGCTGCTCTCACTCGAAGCGTCGGACAAGATCGACCCGCAGAGACGTATCTCCGACCCGGACCGGGAGCTGCTGGCGCAAGGCGTGGGAAACGTGGCCGCCGGGCTGCTGGGCGGCATTCCGGTCACCGCCGTGATCGTGCGCAGCTCAGCCAACGTGTATGCGGGGGCGAAATCGCGCTGGTCGGCGTTCATCCATGGCGTGCTGCTGCTGGGCTGTGTCGTCGCGATTCCGCAGCTGCTCAATCTCATTCCGCTGGCGAGCTTGGCGGCGGTACTGCTCATGATCGGTTATAAACTCACGAAGCCCAAACTGTACAAGGAAATGTGGGCGACGGGGCTGGACCAGTTCCTGCCGTTCATCATCACCGTGTCGGCGATCGTCTTCACCGACCTGCTCACCGGTGTCCTGATCGGTATCGTGTTCGGGGTGATTTTCGTGATCCGCACCAACCAGCACTCGGCCTTCACGTTGGTGAGTCAGGACATGATGTTCCTACTCCGCCTCAACAAGGATGCCTCGTTCGTGAACAAGACGGAGCTCAAGGCGAAGTTGTCCTCGTTGCCCGCAAACTCCAGCCTGATCGTGGACGGCACACGCGCCACGTTCATCGATCGTGATATCTACGATGTGCTAGCCGACTTCGAGGAAGGGGCGCCCCACCGGGAAATCCAGGTCGAGTTCAAGAATTTTCATCAGAAGATGCAGAACTTCCGCAAACGGGGTCGTGCGCATGGAATCGTATAAGAAGCTGCTCCTGGCCAACAAAGCGTGGGTGCAGGACAAGCTGAACGTCCGCGAGGACTACTTCCTGCACATGGCCGACGACCAGAAACCGGACTTCCTCTGGATTGGCTGCTCCGACAGCCGTGTGCCGGCCGAAGAAGTGACCGGTACCGAGCCGGGCGAGCTGTTCGTGCACCGAAACATTGCGAACCAGGTACTGCACACCGACTTCAACATGTTGAGCGTCTTGCAGTATGCGATCGAGGTGCTGAAGGTCAACCACGTGATCGTCTGCGGCCACTACGGCTGCGGCGGCGTGCGCAATGCCATGTCGCACAAACACCTTGGGCTCATCAACAAGTGGCTTCGCAACATCAAGGACGTGTACCGCATGCACCAGCATGAGCTCGACGGCCTACCCGACACGGCGAGGAAGCTGAGTCGGCTGGTGGAGCTGAATGTACAGGAGCAGGTGTGGAAGCTGGCCGAGACCAGCTTCGTGCAGCACGCCTGGCAGGCGGGCCATCCGCTGCACATTCATGGCTGGGTGTACGACTTGCAGACGGGGCTGATCAAGGATCAGCTGATGCTGAAGCCGGGCACACCGATCGAGGATATTTACAAGCTCGAGTTCGACGACTTGCCGGGCGAGCATTGAAACCGCCTCGCTACCTCAACGTCACCTCGCGTCCTTCACCATCGCCTTGCCCGCAAACGGGACACCATCGGTCATCCACTTCGGGGCGGCTGCACCCTTGAGGTAGTGATCGAAGAACTGGAAGTACCGCGTCGTGAGATCCTTGCGGTTCGCGAAGCCACGCAGACCGTGCCCCTCGTTCGGGTACGCCAGCATGTACGCGTCCTTCTTGAGGTAGCGCAGCGCGCTGTAGAAGTTCATGCCCTCGGTAAACGACACGGTGGGGTCGGCGGTGCCATGCATGATCAGCACCGGCGACGACACACTGGGCGCGTGCGTGAGCGCTGACTCGAAGCGGTACACGTCTGGTTTGTCCCACGGCGAGAAGCCCCAGCGGCCCTGACCGGTGATGTAGTAGCCATGTGCGTTGGCGCCACTGCCACCCTGCACTTGGTACGTCCACCCCCAGCTCTGGCTGAAGTCGGTGTACAGATCGGTTACGCCGGCACCCATGCCCACGGCGGCGAACATCCTGGAGCGCGTGGCGATGAATGCCGCGCCCTCGCCACCGTAGCTGTGTCCGTGCACGCCGATACGCTTCGCGTCGGCGTAGCCCATCGCAATAACCTTCTTCGTGGCTGCCTCCACCGCGTCCAGCATGTCGCTGTGCGATGAACCGGTGTGGAAGGCCACGTCGGGCAGCATGGTGATGTATCCGCGGCTCAGCGCTTCCACCGGCATCGCGCCCATACCCGTGATGTACGACGGCATCGGATACCGATGCATGGTCTGCGAGTTCTTTTCGTAGAACGTGACCAGCATCGGACGCTTCTGTCCCGCCACGTAGTCATCGGGGAGCGCGAGGATACCCTGCAGCTTGTCGCCTCGGCGCGTGGTGTAGTCGAACAGCACGCGGCGCCCCCACATGTACTCGGCGTGTTGCGGGTTGGCGTTGGAGATCTTTTTCGCGTCGGCCATGTCCGCGCCCGCCACCTGCAGGTCCGGATACTCGGCGAACGTCTGTCGCGTGAAGAGATATGTGTCGGCGTTGGTGGCGCGCGTGGGGGTCGAGTATGCCGCGTCGGTGTACACGAGCGCTTGCAGCGCACCATTGGAAAGCTTTGCAAAGCCGGCCTTCTTCGTGAACTCACCGTACATCGACAGCGTGAGCGGTTGCGAGAGATCGATCTCGCGTGCTACGCGCGCACCACGCTTCAGGCTGGAGTCGAGCGGCTGCGTGCGGATATACCGATACACCACTCGGTCACGCGCGCCCACGCCATTCGTGAGATTACGCGCGGCCGAACCATCGAGTGGCAGCAGCCACAAATCGAAGCGATTCTGCGCCACGACGGCACTGCTGTCGACAGTGTAGCCGGCAATGCCGTACGCCGGACGCACCACCACATGGTCCTCCTCCATGTCCACGAAACTCGGCGCCACACCGCCACCGAGTGTTCTGGTGGTGGTCGCTGCCATGTCGAAGGCGTTCCACTGCGCGTTGTTCCAGTACAGGTAGAAGCGACCATCCGGCGTGAGTCCACCGCCGTTACTGATCACGCTCTTGAACATCGGCGTGCGCGCACCCGTGCGAGTGTCCACGCGATAGTAGTCGAAGGCGGGCTGCTTGTAGTCCGACACATACGCGCGGCCGTCGCGTCCCACGGCCCACGGGCCGTTCACGGCGAGTTCGAGGTCGCGCATGCTGGAGTCGGCAAGCGGGATGAACCGCTGCGCCGCCACATCGAACGCTTGCCGGTAGGTACGGTTGCGATCGGCGTCGACGGTGTTCATCTGCAGCGACTGGACACGATCGTCTTGTGTGCGCCACACATCCACGTCCGCAATCGAGTCGGTGCTGCGACGGCGTGCCGTGTCTGGCGCCGCCGATTGTCCGATCGTGCCGAAAAACACGCGGACGCCGTCATCACTGAAGGCGAGCGGGGTGCGGTCGCTCACCATGAATCCCTTCGGAAAACCGGCGGCGCTCGACGCGTCGAATAGCACCGACGTGCGCACAGCGACGTCGGGCACCACCAGCAGGCGGTTGTCACGCTCGCGCATGCGCTCCACGTCGCGGCCCTTGAGCACGGCGATGCCGGTGCCGCGATCATTCCACGTGAGGCGCGTATAGCGCAACGAATCGTTGTCGATCACATCGGTGCGACCACTCGGCAGGTCGAGTAAGAACAGGCCGTTGCCATCGCGCACGTTGGCGTCGACGGTGTACGCGAGCAGGGTGCCGGTTTTGTTGAAGGCGATGTCACCGACGCTGCCGAGGAATTGTGTGCGGCCGGTTTCGAGCGAGTGCACCAGCACGTCGACGCCGCGGGGTGCGTTGCCACCTGCTGCGCCGGAGCCACCGGCGCCACCGGGACCGCCCGCTCCAGGGGCTCCGCCCGCTGCGGCAGCACCGGCACTAGCACCG
>NZ_JBDNFF010000219.1:0-4112 GCF_041689975.1 Gemmatimonas sp. | reverse complement strand
CGGGCCGCGGTCCGCATTCATAACCGGACAAGTGCTCGTCGTGGACGGCGGTGCCACGGCATGAACCAGCACGACACCATAGACAACGAAGAGGGGAGGCAGTTGTGAGCGACCAGCGAATCGCCATCATCGGGGCGGCCGAGTCCGACTATGGCCGATGCACCGGACGGACCGAGTTGGACCTGCACGCGCAGGCAGCCGAACGGGCGTTGAAGGAAGCCGGTATCGACAAGTCCGAGGTCGACGGGTTGTTTACTGTGACCAACGAGTTCCACCGCATGCCCAGCCTCCTCGTGGCCGAGTACCTGGGGATCCATCCCGACTACGAGGACTGCACTAGCGTCGGAGGATCAACATTCGAAGCCCTGGTCAATCACGCTGTGGCAGCCCTTCGCGCCGGGCGCTGCAAAGTCGCCCTCGTAACCTACGGCTCGACCCAGCTGAGCGACACCGGCCGTTCTCTCGGCACGACGAGCGCGCCGATCTCCCACCTCGCCCAGCAGTACGAGGAGCCGTTCGGGCTCAACATCGTCTCGGCTTATGCGCTCGCGGCGCAGCGGCACAAGCATTTGTATGGAACGACGAGCGAACACTTGGCCGAGATCGCGGTCTCAACCCGCTACAACGCGTCGCTCAACCCGTTGGCAATGTACCAGGACCAGATCACAGTCGATGATGTGCTCGGATCACGCATGATCGCCTCGCCGCTGCACCTGCTCGACTGCTGTGTCATCTCCGACGGCGGCGGTGCACTGGTGCTGACGACAGAGGACCGGGCCAAGGACGCGGCCATGGACCCGATCTGGGTACTGGGTGCGGCCGAGCGCAGCGACCACCTGCACATCGCGCAGATGCCCGACCTCGTCACGACCGCCGGAGCCCATACCGGTAAGCGTGCCTTTGCCGAGGCCGGGATCACCCCGGCCGACGTCGACGTGGTGTGCACGTACGACAGCTTCACCGTTACTGTGTTGCTGGCCTTGGAAGACCTCGGGTTCTGCGCCAAGGGTGAGGGTGGGCCTTTCGTTAGCGGGGGCCGCACCCGGGTTGGCGGCGAGCTGCCGGTCAACCCAGACGGCGGGGGGTTATCGTCTAACCACCCGGGCATGCGAGGGGTTTTTCTGCTGATCGAGGCGGTCCGTCAACTGCGGGGGCTCGGCGGGGATCGTCAGGTCGAAGGAGCTGAGATCGCCGTGGCCCACGGCTGTGGCGGTTGGCTGTCGCACACCGGAACCGTCGTCCTGGGGAGGAACGCGTGAACACACTGACACCCATCGAGCTGCCCGTTCCGAAGCCGGACGCCGACAGTGAGCTCTTCTGGGCGGCGCTACGCGACGAGCACCTGCTGGTCCAGCGCTGCGGAGCGTGCGGCACTGCGCAGTTGTACTTTCGTGCGATGTGCAGCGCATGTTGGTCAAGGGATCTGGCGCACGAGCAGAGCCCGGGTCACGGCATGGTGTATTCCTTCTCCGTAGTGCACCAGATCGGCCAGCCGGCGCTGCGTGCCGAGGTTCCGTACGCCCTCGCACTGGTCGACCTTGACGAGGGCCCGCGCGTGCTGAGTCGGGTCGTGGGCGATCCCGACGCCGTACAGATCGGCCAGCGGGTTACGGCCACCTTCCGACACTTCAGCGAGCACACCCTGCTCTACTTCGTGCAAGACTCCGTCGACGCGACGACCGATAATGATAAGTGAGGCCGAGAGCATGCCACTCGAGCTGATCCCATTGGATCTGGGACACATCACGAACGTCCAGTGCGCGGCACACAAATATTTTCAGGGATTCGGCGAGACGACGTCGGCTCAGATGATCGTGTGGCTCATCAAGGGTGGGCCGTTCCCTGTCATTGTGGACTTCGGGCCCGGCGATCCTGCGACGGTCAAGGAGCGGTTCGGGCGCGACTACGTGCAGACCCCGGAACAGACCCTCCAGGTGGCCATGGCGGCCGCGGGCGTCGATCCCGCGTCGGTGGGTGCGGTCGTGCTCACGCACCTGCACTGGGACCACGCGCTTGGTATGGAGAGTAACCCGTTCCCGAACGCTCTCATTTACCTCCAGCGTGAGGAGGCGCGGTACGCCGCGACGCCGTACAGCCCGCACAACGGGCTGTACGAGCCTCACCTGCTGCGCAAGTTGTTGCCCACCCATGCCACGGAGTTCGAGAACCTGCGTCTCATCGAAGGTGACTTCACGCTGTTTGATGGCGTAACGGTGCTGTTCGCTCCGGGGCACACGCCGGGCTCCCAGGCGGTGCTGGTCGAGACCGGCGAGGTGACCTACATCCTTGCCGGCGACAACGTACCGTTCGCGGACAGCTGGCAGGGCCTGACTCAGTCTGAGTGGATCCCGAGCGGGACGCACGTGTCGGTGACCGACATCTACGCCACGCTGGGCCGCTTCGCCCAGCTCGCCGATGTGGTGCTCCCGTCCCACGACGCGGTGGTCCTCGAGTGGGCCCCCTTCCCATCCGGCGGGCCGACGTACCGAGCCGGCGGCTCGTCGTCGGCGGTTCCACCCGACCGTCGACGCGGCTGATATGGACATCGGGCAGTGGGTCAGGCGTTCTGCGCTGGACTCGCCAGAGCGGGTGGCTGTGCGTTCGAGCGCCGGGTCACGCACCTATGCGGAAGTCATGGAGCATTCCTCGAGGCTTGCCAACGCGTTGGCGGGGCTCGGGCTGGAGCGCGGGGACCGTGTCCTGGTGCTCCTGGAGAATCGTCTTGAGTACCCGGAGATCGACCTCGGAATCGTCACGGGCGGGTTCGTCCGGGTCGCCTTGAACGCCCGGCTTGGGGTTCGCGATTTCAGCCTAGTGGCCGAGGACAGCGGCGCGAGGGTGATCATCTCGGAGGAGGTCTTCGACGAGGTAGCCGGCGAGATCACCGACGCCTACGGGCTGACGTGGATCCGTCTGGGTAGCGTCGTTGTTGCGGGCGGCCCCCTGGAGTACGACGCGGTCCTCGCGTCCGCTCGCAGCGTGCTCCCGGATGTTCTGCCCGGCTCCGGCGACACGGCGTGGATCTCTTACACCTCGGGTACGACAGGGCGTCCGAAGGGTGTAGTGCTCAGCCATCGAGCCATCACCGAGGTCGCTCGCAACTTGCTCATCGGCCTCGGTCCGGTGCGTCGGGGAGACGGGATCCTGCTCCCGCAACCCGTATCGCACGGTGCCGGCTACTTCGTGCTGCCGTACCTCGCGGGCGGCGGGACCGTCCGTCTGATGCGGCATTTCGATCCGCACGAGGCGGCAGACATCTCAGTGCGCGAGCACATTGGTGCTCTCAAGTGCGTTCCAGACATGCTGAACACCATGGTGTCGGAGAGAGTCGCCGCGCCGTTCAGTTCCATCATCTACGGCGCAGCGCCGATCGCTCAGCCGCAGCTGGAGGCCGCGCTCAACCTCTTTGGCCCGGTGCTCACCCAGATCTACGGGCAGTCCGAGGCTCCGGCGACCCTCACGATCCTCGACAAGGCTGACCATGCCCGGGTCGGTGCGCACCGCAATTCAGCGGGGCGACCCTGGCCCTTCGTCGCGACCAGGATCGTGGATCCCGACGGGCAAGAGGTGGCCGCGGGAGCGACCGGCGAGCTGATCATCTGTGCCCCGCACCAGATGGACGGATACTTCGGTCGTGAGGACCTGACCCGCGAAGTATTGCGGGACGGTTGGATCTGGACACGCGACATGGCCTTCCGCGATGACGAGGGCTATATCCACCTGCAGGGGCGGCGCGACGACATCATCAATTCCGGAGGATTCAACATCGCTCCCCGTGAGGTTGAGAACGTGCTGGTGATGCACCCGTCGGTGGAGGAAGTGGCGGTGATCGGACTTCCCGATGCCCGGTGGGGCCAGGCTGTCACCGCCTTCGTCGTCGTGAAGGGCGGGGTCTCGCTGCTCGACGGCGAGATCGAGGAGTTCAGCAAGCCCCTCCTGGGCTTCAGGTGTCCGCGGCATGTTATCTTTGTCGAGGCGCTGCCTCGCAACAGCTATGGAAAGGTCGATCTCGTGGCGCTCCGACAGTCCTCCTTCGACGCGTTGCTGCACCCATGAACGACAATCGCGACGACTCCGTCGCTCTCACTCTCGCTGATCTCGCTCTCGCTGCT
>NZ_JBDNFF010000218.1:0-7991 GCF_041689975.1 Gemmatimonas sp. | reverse complement strand
GGTCGTGCGGCGCGCAAGGCCGCGCCGCACCGCACGCTCCATGATGCCACGGGCCTCATCCCACGAGAGCCCGAGCCGTCGGCCCACGGCGGTCGGCGTCGCGTCTTGGAGCCACGCAATCGCCAAGCGCTCGAGCAGGAGCGTGAAGCGGGAGCCGGGCTCCGCCCACGGCACGCGCACGGTCGTCACACCATGCGTCGCACAGCGCACCCGCGGCACTCGGGCACACAGCAGCGTACGAAACTGACAGGTATCCAGATGGCGCCAGCGCCGCTCGACGTGATCGTAGAATGGCGACACGGCGGCACACTGCGGACACCCGAAGGCGGTGCCTGTAGCGGCGGCGACCCACACATCCACTTCCTGCGTCGCCTCGCGGAGCTCCACGCGCTCCACTTCCCACGGGGTCGTCAATCCCAAAATGGTCTGATACAACGCCCGATCATCCATCGCCGTCGCTCCCTGGTCCAAGTCTCCCGGAAGCCACGTACCCACTCTATTTCCTGAAGAGCCTCAAAAATAAGGTGCTGCCGCAGCTGCTTGACTTGGTCGACCTGCGCAACCGCATCGCGCACCACGAGCCGATCTGGCAAACGGACTTGCCAAAGCTATGGCTCTCCGCCGTCACCGTCCTCGGGTACATCAGCCCAGAGGCGGAGCAGCTCGTCCGCGACACAGATCGCTTTGCCGGGGTACTGGCGGACTCCGAATTGGCCTTCCTGCCAGCCATTCGCCACTACTAAACGGCCCCGTAGAACGCGACAGTGCCGGAGCGTTACGTGACGTTGCCGCCCGGCGCACGGAGCAGCGGGGTCGCTGCGGCGGCACGCGCGAAGGCGAGACTCGCTAACGCCAGAAGGAAAGGAGAATCCGGCAGGAACGCAGGCAGTAGGTGCACGGCCTGCCAAGCCAATGGGCCGATCCCTGTGGCGACGATCATGAACGTCGCCGCGCCGCCCAAATCGCGCCGAGCAGATCGGTCGCATGTGGGATCCGTGCCTATCTCTCCCCCACTTTCTACTGGCCCGTCTCGTCGGCTGGTGCCGCGGTGCCGTCCGCTCCCCCGAGCCAGGCCAAGCGCGCCCTCCACTCAATCGACGGTTCGTACGGCGGTTCTGGCGGTGCCTTGTCAGGGAGAAAGTACAACGCGAGTTCAGCCGGGATCGTGGCCTCGTCGTTCTCCTGCGCGCGCAGGAACGCCTCCCCGATAGGGTCGGGCGCGGCGTCGGTCAGCGTCGTGAGCGGGAGCCCCAGCAGATCGGTCAGTCGCGCACCGGGGTTGGTGGCGATCACCCGGGCGCGGGCGCGCCAATCCTGGCCGGCACCGGCGACGTCGCGTCCTTCGTAAGTGATGTAGAAAATGCCACTCTTGGTCCCGGTCTCCGCGCGGTAGTTCGCGTCGGTGTACCACGTATCATCCACCTCCCACGCGTCGGTATCGTCCGCGTCGCGGCGGCGTTGGGCGTCCGCGTCACGAAGTGTCGACATGGTCGGGTATTCGACCCACACGAGACCAGGCGTCCGGCGATCATACCGCTGCACGGCCGCAGTGCTGAGGTGCACAATGTTGCGACGTCCGCGCGCACTCACTAGGGACGGCGCAATCGTGCTGAGGAGATACAGCACGTCCGCAGGGACCGAGTACAGGAAGCGTCCGTCGATGCGAACCATCATGTCGATCTTTCGCTCGCTGATGAGTGCCGCGTCGCGCCACGTATCGACGGTTGTGTCGTGGAACGCCGAGCCGTCGCACTCCACCGCCACGCAGAACCCGCTGGGCGTGGTGAAGGTGAAGTCAAGCACGAAGCGGCCGATAGCGGTGTAACAGACGCGTTGCTGATCAACCCGCACGTCGGGGGCGAGATGCGGCCGGAGCGCGTCCGCAAACCGCTCTTCGAGCGGGCTGCCGAAGGGGCCAGGGAACACATTGCGGCTTCGCTTCGCGAAGTTCGCGAAGCACGCGTCGATCAGGCTCGCGGTGGAATGCTCCATCGTGCTGGTGTCCTCTGCGTGTCGTGATTCTTCCGCATCGACCGTCGCGCTGCGTACGTGGGCGGATGCTGAACAATAGCCGAAAATGGCCGAGTGACGAACTGCTGTAGCACTCCGCCTGCCGTCCTGAATGCATCCAGGCTTTCAAGATCACGTTCGGTGGCCTGCCTCCTCGTCGACGGCCGCGAGGGGCTGGCTTTGAACGTGAGCGACACGGAGGCCGAGGAGAGGGCCAGCGGAGCCACACCAAAACTCGTAACCGCTGTGGCGAGTGTCGCGATGGTGTAGCGTCGCAACTATTCACCTCCAGTTGGCACAATCTTTCTCAGCAACGACAGCCGCCGTCACGCGCTGTGCGATCATGTGTGCTGAAGCCGTCTGGTGGCGCTGTCACCGCCGCATCATTGCCGACTACCTGCTGGTGCGTGGTATCAAGATCGGACACATCATGGCCGTGGGACAGATAACCGCCGGGACACGCACGTCTGGCGCGCAGGCGCGGGCAGACGGTACCGTGTGCTACCCAGCACCCGGGCAATCGCGCCGAGTGGCGCCTGGCAGGAGGTGCAACTCCCGTCGCTGCGATCGAGCTCCCCACGAAAAACGTGTACGGCTGGTTCGCTACGCAGCGGGCGCAGGTGATCCGGCAGACGGATTGTGCACGAGAGTCAGGAGGAACGAGCAGCCTTGCGCTGAAGTCGCGGCGTGTCGTACGCCCGGCGCCAACGCAAGGATGTCGCCGGTACCCAGTTCGTATTCCTTGTCGAGCGCACGAAAGACGGCGTCCCCCCGTAACATGTGAATGCTCACCGGACCGTCGGTGCTGTGCTCCGGTAAGTCCCCGCCTGGTGCGAGCGCCAGCAGGGTCAGACGCAACGGTCCTTCTTTGACGAGCGTGCGTGCAGAGCGCCCGCTGCGCGCCAGCAGTTCCGCGTCGATCATCCACTCGTCCTGCGATAAATGGTGGAGCAGTACATCGCCCTCCACCGTGCGGTGCATCGATGACATGAGCTACGCCTCCGGGGTGTGTAATGTCCGACCTTCCTGCACACACTTCACGCACTCGAGCAACGTTCCCAGAAAGTGCGCACGCCCCGATTCCGTGGTGACCCATGGCCGGCTCTGCCATGGTGGATCGTGCCGAACATGCTGCGTGTGACCGCATTCCAGCTCGGCAACCCAGTGCTGTTCCTCATCCATATGATATCCAGTAATGCGACTTGGTGTTGCGTTGCCCGCGCTCGGGTCACGCTGCATAACGTATCTCCTGCGGTACACTGCCTGCTGATGAATGGTTCGTGTGCCGTCCGTAGACGCACGGTGCGCAGCCGAGGCCACGGTTCCTGACGCCGGTGGGATGATCCATCGCAGCGTCTTTTGTAATCTCGCGTTCCGAAGACACACCTTCAACATCGGCCGCGCAGCGCCCGCACGAGCTCGTCGATCAAATGTTGCTCGAGACGGAGCGAACGAACGCACGGGAGCGGGCGCTCCCGGCACACGTCATGGTGTAATACGTACCGACGATGGCGGTGTACGCTGAGGTCCCGACGCAGGAAGTGCTGCGCTGCGTGGTCGAAGGCGCGCGGCATTCAGAAGCGTCAGTACGAAATTTCGCGGCACGAAACCCGCATGCTTGCGCAGCCGCGCCACACTACATCGCCATGTCCCCGCACCGTGACGCGCGCACGGTCAGCTTGTCCGACCCGGAGGAATTTCTGCTTCCTACCTCTCTTGCCGTTCTCTTCGCGACGGTCAGCATGACGCTGGTGCCTGCGCTGGTGCTCGTGTGGGGCTGGCGACGGGGCTTCTTTCGTGACCTCGATGGCCAGAGTCGCGTGATCTTCGACGTGCGCGATTGGCAGCTTGTGCGCCCATGGGAGTCGACTGCCGAGCGTCTCGACCGGGCGCTCTCGCACGGAACACCACTCGCGCCGACGCCGGGTGAATGGGGCGGCGCCGGTGCCGACGAGTCCGCTCGGTGAGCGCGCCCCCGACCACGATCCCGCGCGGCAAGCCTGGACTCGAGCCGGGAGAGATCGATGCGATTGCGGCATCGCGTGGCTTGGCGCCCGAAGACCTCGACGTTCGCATCCGCGCCGACGCGTCGAGCCGTTGGGCGGTGCTCACGCTCTACGGTGTCGCCATCGTGTGGCTGCTGGTGGGCTCCGTGTTCGGCGATATCGCGAGTCTGAAGCTGCACTGGCCCGACTTCCTGACCCGCCAGCCGTGGCTGACGTTCGGGCGCGTGCGCACGGCGCACCTCCACGCTGTGAACTACGGCTGGGCGACTGCGGCGCTCATCGGCACGTCGCTCTGGCTGATGCCTCGACTGGTGCACACCGAGCTCAAAGGCGTCCGCACGGCGATCATCGGCTCGGCGCTGTTCACTATCGGCATCGCGGTCGGCATCGTCGCCGTGTTGATGGGCTACAACGACGGAATGGAATGGCTCGAGGCTCCGCGCTATGTGGCAGGTCCGTTTTTGGTCGTCGGCGGAGGCCTCATCGGCCTGTCGTTGTTCCAAACGGTCGCTGCCCGGAAAACCGAGCACCTGTATGTCAGCGTCTGGTACATCCTCGGCGCCTTCATCTGGTTTCCCATGCTGTACATCGTCGGGAAGTGGCCGACCTACGTCGGTGTCGAGAGTGCGGCCGCCAACTGGTTCTTTGCACACAACGTCCTGGGCTTCTGGCTCACTTCCATGAGCCTCGGCGCCGCCTACTACTTCATCCCGAAGGTGCTCGGCCGCCCCGTGTACAGCTACCAGCTCAGCGTGGTCGGCTTCTGGTCACTCGCGATGTTCTATTCGCTGAACGGCATGCACCACCTCGTGGGCGGCCCGCTGCCTACCTGGATGATCACGACTTCCATCGTCGCCAGCGTGTTCATGTTCATCCCCGTCGTTGCGACGGGCGTCAACCTGCATATGACGGTCGTTGGACGATTCGGCGCGCTGCGCTACAGTCCGACGCTCCGCTTCGTCGTCATCGGTGCGCTCTGCTACACGGCGGTGTCGCTGCAAGGATCATTCACGGCGCTTCGCGAGGTGAATCGCCTCACGCACTTCACGCATTGGACGGTCGCGCATTCGCACGTGGGCGGCTACGGCTTCGTCACGTTCATCGCGTTCGGCGCGATGTACTACGTGGTGCCACGTCTCGTCGGGCACGAGTGGCCAAGTGCGAAGCTCATTCGCTGGCACTTCAACCTGGTGCTGGGCGGGATAGCGATCTACGTGGTGTCGCTGTCGTGGGCCGGGGTCCTGCAGGGTCTCGCGTTGCTCGATCCGCAGCTGCCTTTTCAGGTGTCGGTGGAGCGCACGCTGCCCGGGCTGTACGGGCGCTCGCTGGGCGGGATTATCCTCACGCTCGGCCACCTGGTCTTCGCGTATCACTTCTGGATCATGGTGCGCATGCCGGAGCTGGCGCGGCGCACGCGTCCGCCGTTCCACGACGCGCAGCCAGTGCTGTACACGGCGGAAGCGACGGCCGACCACGAACGGGAATCGCACAAGCGGGGCGGCACGTGAGCGCCGCGCGCAATCGCCGCAAGCGCGACATGATGGCGCAGTCGGCGCTTGTCGCCCTCGGGGCCTTCGCTGTCATGGCCAGCGCGATCTGTGTGCTGGTGGTCGTGCCGCACATCATGCTCCGCACGGTCAAGGCGCCGCCTCAGCTCAAGCCCTACACCGCGCAACAGCTACGTGGGCGCGAGTCGTACATCGCGAACGGGTGCGTGTATTGCCATTCGCAGCAGGTGCGCGACCCGTCGTTCACGACCGACATCGACCGTGGCTGGGGTAGCCGCGCCACAGTGCCGGAGGACTACGTGTACGACCGGCCGCATCTCCTGGGCACGATGCGGACGGGGCCGGACCTGATCAACGTCGGGCAACGACTCCCCGACCTGGATTGGCACCTGATCCATCTCTACGATCCCCGTGCCCTCAGCCCGTGGTCGACGATGCCGGCGTTCCCGTGGATGTTCGAGGAGAAGCGTCCGGCGGACTTGCAGACCGGTGACCACGTCATCCGCATTCCCGGGTCGCGCGCGCCCAAAAACGTGGCGATCGTCGCCAGGCCCGAAGCGCTGGCGCTCGCCGACTACCTGATCTCGCTGAAGCGGCAGTACCCGATCCTTGACTCGCTGCGCGCGCGGGACCGCATGGTGATCGGCGGCGATGACCACGGAGGGGGCAAGTGACCGGGCGCGATCCTCTCCCGGGCGCACGCCCCGCAGCGACGCCGGCGAGCGCGAGTTCAAGCACGCCCGTCGTGCCAGAGGGGGGGAGCGGTGGTGTCGACCTGCAGCCCGACGTCGAACGGCTGCACCGCGCCGTGCGACGCGAGCCGAGCGACCCTGTCGAGGGACGCGAATCACCACCCTGGTTCTTTGTTGCGGCAATCGCCGTTGTGCTCTTCTGGGGTGGTTGGTACCTCGGCCGGTACGGCGGCGAGTTCGGGCTGGCCACGCACGTGGCGTTCGCGGGTCGCCAGCCCGGGATCACGGCCAGCGCGAACGCGCAGGCCGCCGCCGCCGTATCGAATCCCATCGAGGCAGGCGGGCGCGTGTACCAGAAGAACTGCACGGCGTGCCATCAACCAACCGGCAAGGGGCTTCCCGGTGCATTTCCACCGATCGTGGGCTCGGAGTGGGTGACCGGTGCACCTGAGACGCTTGTGCGCATCCTGCTGCACGGGCTGCAAGGACCGGTGGACGTTGCTGGCGCGACGTACAACGGCGCGATGCCGGCGTGGCAAGAGATCCTCAAGGACGAGGAGATCGCCGCGCTCGCGACGTATCTCCGGCAGTTGGCGCCCAATGCTGCGCCGCCGGTCGATGCCGACGCGGTGGCTGCGCTGCGGGACGCACATGCCGATCGCGCCGCCGCGTGGACCGCCGAGGAGCTTCGCGCGGCGCAACCGGCGAGCGGTTCACAGCCACCGGCGCCACCACGGAGTGGATCATGACGGAACCTGCAACGACGCCGTCGCGTCGCGCGGCCACGCACGGCGAAGTAGTCGCGGTCGGGATTGCCAGCGGTCAGCAGATGCGCGAGCCGCTCACGCTGACGGCGCTTTTCGATGATCCGGACACCGTCGAACGCGCGCTCGATGCGCTGTACAGCGCAGGCACCCCCCGCGACCTCGTGGAGGTGGTGGTGTCGCGGGAGTCGGCGAAGCTCTATTCCAGTGCCAGACGTACGCCGCGCGGACCTGGCCGCGAAACGTTTCGCTATGCCGGTATCGGCGGGCTCATCGGGTTCATCCTGGGCGTGCTCGTGGGAATTGTGCTGGTGGCGATGCCGGGCATCGAGAGCGCTGGAGGCATGGCACCGGTACAACTCCTTGGCCCCAATATGGCCACGATCGGCGGCGCAGCGATCGGAGCAGTTTTCGGATACTTCCGTCGCCAGCGGCCGGACCCGCGGTTTGCGCGCGCCGCCGAGGCGGCCCGCGCGATCGTGCTCGCCGTGTCGACGCGCAGCGAGCACGAGGCATCGCTGCTTGGCGATCTGCTGGTCGCGCACGGGGCACGCGATATCCAGATCGAGGATCGCGGCCTACGAGCTGATTGACGGCCGTGCGCACCCGGAGCGAATCAGGTCGTCGTGGCCCCGGTGAATAGCCGCCGCTGTTCACGGCGACGCGCTCGCGACAATACCATTACGTGTAAGAACAACGCTCATCCCTGCATCATGCACGCATCGTCGTCAGGTAGCGCACGCACGCCTGCAGTCAACTTCGTCGCCGTCCAAGCTCGTGCTTTGCAACTTGTGCCTGGCTTTTCGAGGCTTTGCATCGTCGCTCGAGAGTGCCGAGTTCTGCGGCGATTTTTGCGCTATGAAGTCACGCGGAACATCGCGAAGGTGTCCGGGTCCTGTCGTTCGACGATGCATGTTGCGAGGAAATGGGTTTCGCGCGTACTCACGAGAAAATCCGGCCGTGTTTGGCGGAGCGCCTCGGCGTTCTCGGCGTTCTCGGCGTTCTCGGCGT
>NZ_JBDNFF010000217.1:0-4085 GCF_041689975.1 Gemmatimonas sp. | reverse complement strand
TGTTGTCAGATCGCGCACCAAAGGACTCGCGCAAGACCTGGGTCGGGCTTTCTAGTTGGGCCGCAACGCTCTGTAGGCGTAGCAAGAGCAAGTCGATATCGCGGAGGTCGTCGACCGTCCACGTTCCCGATAATTCAATCGGTGGTGATGCGGCATGCAGGTCGGACGTTGCCGAGCGCGCGTCGATGCTGAACGTTGTGGCCAGCTCCTGCCATGCGGGTTGGATCGCGTTGAGGTGTGATGCGGCGTCCTGCTGGCCGCGAATCGCTCCGGCGAGGGCTCGCATGTCGGTGTGGGTGTCGTGGAAGTGTTCAACGGTAAGCAGGGGCCAAGACGTCGGGGGTCGGTCGTCGACGATTCGCAGCAACGCTTCGATGTCGCTGATCGAAGAGGGTTCGACGGATTCGCTGAGCTGGAGTTCGTCAACAACGTTGGTCACCGTTGCCTCCAGGGCTGCGAGTGCCTCGGCGCACGACGTGACCACGCCGCGAAGGCTGGCCTCGCGGGAGGCGCCAGCGGTCGGGTTGTTCAGGTCACGCCAGAGGAATGCGTCGCCTCGTTCGACAACGCTCCAGGATCGCCCGAGCTGTTCGGCGGTGCTTCGGAGGTGATTGAACTGTTCCGGGGTCAGTGTGCTGGCATCGGCAGTCGGGATCGGGGTTGAGGGGAGATGCCCCAGTTGGGATGCCCGCCCGACGGTGTCGTGGAGCGATCGATCGAATGGCTGACGGATGCGGTTGACAGCGATCGCATAGGCGGTGAGCTTTCGTCGCTGGTCGCGCAACATCGCTACATCGGTCGGCGCAATCGTCGATCGTGAGTGTGGACGCTCTCGAAGCGCGGCACCAAGCTCCTGCACAACTGCCTTGCGAGTTGCGGTCCGAGAGTGCAGCGCAAGTACGAACGGGTCAAGTTTAAGGTTGGCAAGACGACGTTGCACGACCTCCAGCGCAGCCGCCTTCTCGGACACGAACAGCACCGTCTTACCGTCGGCCATGAGTTCGGCGATGATGTTCGTGATCGTTTGCGACTTGCCGGTCCCGGGCGGGCCGTCCATCACAAAGCTGCGGCCGGACCGGGCGGCCAATATGCATTGGCGCTGCGATGCATCGGCATCCATCACGCAAATGAGGTCCTCTGGTGGATGCCGCTCATCGAGGCCATCCTCCGGCTCGGGCGCAAAGTCGAGTTCGAGAGCAACGTTGCTTGTCGGGCCCTCTGCAAGAAGCTTCACAAGGTCGTGGTCGGCGATGAGCGCCTCGTTCTGTCGCAGATCGCGATAGATCACTTCTTTTTGGAACGTGAAGCTGGTCATCACTGCGGTGGTGTCCACCGACCACCCTGTGCCCTTTACCGCTCTGCGAGTCGCTGCCAGCACAGCGTCAAGGCCATCGTCGTCGAGGTCGTCAATCGTTGGGAGTTCGATTCCAAAATCGGATTCGAGCTTGACGGCGAGCGCTGGGTTGATGGCCGATTCACCGTTCTCGGACAGCGTCAGTCGCCAACGGCGTGATGCGTCTTCTCGTGCGAGCTGCACTGGAATGAGCAGTAGCGGACTGACGGCCTCCTTGTCATCGGCATCGACCCATCTGAGCTGGCCAAGCCCCAGGTAAAGCACCCAGATTCCTGCGTCGAGGAACTCGGCTTGGGCACGCTTCGCGAGACCGGCGAGACCGCGCTCGATCTGCTTGTCGTAGCGTTCCGGGGTCATCTTGACGACGAGTTCGCCACCCGACGGGCGGTCCGGCTCGTAAATCTCGTCGGGATTGTCTGGTGGCGCCTTGGGTAGAAAGAAGCCCCAACCGACACCGGAGAGACCCTGCTCGACAACTTCACCGTCCTGTGCGAACTCCAGCGAAGTTGTCCTGGTGTGTTTGAAGTACAGGAGCCGGTTGCGGCGCGTGAGATCGACGAGCTCTTCTGCCCATAGGCGAAGTTGTGTGATGACAACGTCCTGCTGCGTCACCCTCGCGACTCCGTCAACCGCATCGCGCAACTGCACCATCCCCGCATTCCCCGAACCTAACCGGCATGCAAAGAGACCGCTGTATCTGAAGCAGACCTTCGCCGACTCGCCGACTCGTCGATCGGGGCGTGTGTCGAGTCGCGCCCCGAAGAAACTGTCGTTAGCGCCAAACGTGATAGCAATGGGCTCAACCATGGGATCTGGTGACAACTACTTGCCGTGCGCTGCGTGCTCACGGACGCCGGCACAACACTTCACGTATCGCCAGGTCACCGGAATGGTCCTGTCTCATCGCGTCTCAACGGTTGACGAGAACCTCTGTCAGGAATGCAGCCGACGAGTCGGCCGCAGCGTGCAATCAGCGACCTTGCTCACCGGCTGGTGGGGACTCTTCGCCATGTTCCGCAATGCACTCGCCGTGATCACAAATTCCGTCGGCCTACTCAAAGCTGCGACCATGCCAAGCCCGGCCGGTGGACCAATCTCTTTCGAGAAGGAGCGGTCTGTATTCGCCCGGGCCCAGACATGGGTCGGCATCGGGATCGTGGGCGGACTCATTGGAATCGGTGTCGCGTCCGGTTCATTCGACAGTGAGCCCAGCTCCGACTGGTCGGTCGGATCGTGTGTGAGCGGATTCAACAGGCTAGAGGCTGTGCCCTGCTCGTCGGCTCACAGCGGCAAGATCGTCGCCGAGAGCAGCAGCTCGGCGAGTTGCCCGCAAACGACAGAGAGCTATGTCACCATCGGTGGAACGGTTCTGTGCATCGACGAAGACCAGTAGAGAAATGGCGACGGGGTGCCATAAATGACGGGTCTTCCAGCTCAGTGCACGGCGTGCGGGTGCGCCACCAGCGAAGCGACCTGTCCTCGATGTGGTAGCTCGACCTACATCGCCGCTGCTGAGACGATTAAGCAGAGCTCAGTAAGGCTCGGTTTCCTGAAGCGTGGACGGCGAGCGCCGCTGGTGTTGGCGTTCAGGCACTCGACGCCGCCACCGAGGTCTGCCACGACTGCCATTTGGCCGTCTGGGGAGACCAACGAGATCAGCCAGGCTGAGCTAAATCGACTGTCACCTGTCAATGGCATAGCCAAGGTTCGATCCCTGGGTGCTGCACTGCTGCTTGCTGCGCAAGTCGCACGCACACGTGGTCTACTGGCTGGCGACCAAGTCGATAAGGCCATCGTCGACAACGTTCTGAAGAACGACGTTTCCCTGTGTCGACGAGCGGCGCTGGAGTTAGGTGCCAATGGCGCTGTCGCGAAGATTGACGTTCTGCCTCTCACGGCGACCGACCGGGCGTGGTTGAAGGCGGTTTCGCTCATGCGCCTCCACGACTTCGACGGAGCTGTCGACCAACTCTTGGTCCTGCCCGTCGACGGCTACCCTGCGGCGACTTCCCTACTTGCGGCGTGTCGGGGTCGTGCAGATAACTCTCACCGCGAGAGCGCAAACGAATCGATAAGGCTGCGACTTGTTGCAGATGACCGTGGCCTCGCTGAGGGCGCCGCCATTGCGGCGGGGCTCGATGGTTCGAGTGCACGATGGATCGACACTGCCGGGTTCGTGCCGACTGATCCTATCTCTGACCACATTGCGACTCCGGCCACGTCGCTGCTGCGTTTTGTCCTTCAACCAGTGAGCCACGATGCTCCTCTGTCTGCGCCGGCGGCAGCACCGCTCGCAATGATCGACGAAGCGATTGACAAAGGTGCACGATTCGAACGTGACTCTTTCAACGCAAGGCCAGCGGAACTCCAGTACCTGAGCGCGCGAACCGAACCAGATCGGCTCTCGGATGAGGCGGTTGCGGAGCTGGGGTTCGACAGCGAACTCGTTCGGCGACGCCTCGCAGGCGTATCCAATGGCAACGGCAATGGGGCCTCAGAAGGGATGATCCAAAACGAATATCTCGCCGGTCTCCTCGATCTGGAAAGACTCGGATCCGTGTCGCCGGCCGTCGCCGCCAGACATCCGCAGATGGCTTCCGAGCTTGGCGCGTTTCTCGCTGATCCCAACCCGCAGACACTGACGAACAAGCTCGCCAGCGACGAATCCCTGTGGCCGATCTTGAGTGGAGCACTCGGACCCGAAGCGGTCGGCTGGAATCCGCAGCGAGGA
>NZ_JBDNFF010000216.1:0-5991 GCF_041689975.1 Gemmatimonas sp. | reverse complement strand
TGCTCGCCCAACGGGCACCACCGAGATGGTCCCGCCATCGCGCGTCATCCGTTCGGAGAGCTCGAGGACGGCTCCGCGAAGACGACCGGGTACCGGCGTGAGGCCGATACCCGTCGATTGGTCTGTCAAGAAACTTCTGCCTACCGTGTCAAAACACATCTACGTGCCGACAGCCGACTGTTGTCACGCAGTCAAAATTTGACAACATGAGCAAAAGTTTCTTGACAGTCGTTGTCCAGTGTGTGAACTCGGGGTAGCGGCTACAGCACACCAACGACGGCGTCCGCGCCGCCGTCACTCTGCCGCACTGAGCGACTGAGCACTTCATCAAAACGTCGACGAAACTCCAGCGGATACGCGATGCGCGTGATCGGCTGTTGCGACCCCCCGGTGCCCACGATGTGAATGTCGCCGTAGTTGAGCATTCGGCCTACGATGCCTTGATCCACTCGGATACTTTCGATTTTTAAGAGATTTAGCTCCACGGTGCGCCGACTGATCAGGCCGACCTTTGCAATGATCCGGCGATTAGTGATCACCACCTCTGACGTCATTTTCGTCAAGATAGGAGGCGCCACGCAGAGGACACCCATAACAAAGTAGATCGTCGCAGCGGAAGAAATACCTTGGGAAAGCTCCTGCATAAACACCCCCACAATCATCGCAGCGACCCCAGCAAAAAGGCAAAATCCGCCAAAGGGCAGCGCAAGCCAGTAGGAAACTAAGGCGATTTTTCCTTCGTGAAGCACCGTCTCACCGCTGCCACGGACCGATTCAACATACGAGCTCATACCCTTCCTCTCTGTAGAATGACACGTACGGCGCATTGCACAACACTTCGCCATCCGGTAAGCGAAATGCCAAGGTCACTTTCTGGTTGGAGACAGAGCATGTCAGTCCAGAGATGACTGAGTACAGCAAGGCGACTTCGCAGCTATGGATTGATGATCCCAATAATGCCTCCGCTGGACGCCTTCAGCGGTGGTCGCTCGCACCGACGATTCTAAACTAAGCACCAAACAGCATGATCGCATAAGCATTGTCATTGAGGTGTGCAGCGAAGTGACGGAGAATAATTCATCTATCATCGGGCCACTTTGGGGTTGTAGACGATTCTACCGTCTAGTACAGGCTATGCTCCGTCAGCATCGCACATTTTATAGAAATGATAGAGATGAGGTCCGACTCAGCCTCAATGTGCACTTCAAATCCCGCGCGATTTCAACCGGTCATCGCAACGTGTCACGTGGGGGAGGCAAGCTCCGTCGAACGCGAGACAGACGCTGCAACGAATTCGCCGTGTTCCCGAATCTGACTATGTGGCCCTGTACTTAGCAGGTCGCCGGACCGCGGCTAAATACTTCGCCCATGTTCACTCGCCTCTCTACCGAAAACGCCTACCCCAACAACGCCAGCCACTCCCCACACTCCACCTGCGCAAGCGCCTGCGCAATGTGCCGTCGCGCCGCCACCGCCGCCGTGGGCAGCAACCGGCGCAGGGCGGGACCCACGCCATCGGGGTCCGACACCACAAGCCCTAACACACCGGCCTCGGCGAGCGCCTCATCACCGATCCATCGTGCCGGTGTTACCGGCTCCGCCAACAAGCCGGCGGCGACGAGGAGCCCGCGGACCACCCATTGATCGCCGGGACCCGACGCGTCCAGTACACGCTGAACCACGCGCACGTCTCGCAACAGCGTGCCCAACACCAGCATCGCGTCACCCACCAACGCGGTGGTAACGGGCGCGCCGATGAGGTCGATGGCGGCGCTCACCGCATCCACGCGGTCGAGCTGTTCGGCCAGCGGTGAGGCGCCGACGCCGATGCGCCACCCAACCGCACGCGCCATAGGGATGCGTCGCGCCCGACGGAACACCGGGTGCACGCCGCCGCTCCGGCCACGCTGTAGCGCGTTGAGCCCACGCTCGAGGGGCGCGAGCGCATCGAACGTGATCATGGCGGTCTCACCGATCACGCGGAGATCGTCGAGATCGACGAAGCGCTCGGGCACGGCGAGGTCCCGCCACGACAGGATCTGCTCCACGGCATTGAGGTCGTCCATCCGCGTGATGCACAGGTGCATCATGCGCTTCCCGCGACCGCTGCCCTTCCCCCAGACCGGCTGCGCGCTGATCCACTCGTGGACGCGCAGCACCGCGGTTCGCTGGTGCGCGATCATCGCGGGCCACTGGTCGGCGGGTAGGGTGCGCTTCAGCAGGTCCCGCATCGCGACCCCCCGGAGCGCGACGAGATCAGTGACCGCCGGGCTGCAGTGCGTGCTGTTCTCGCGCGCGGATTCCAGCAGCGCGCACTCGCGCGCGGGCTCGACGCGAAGCAGCATGTCGCACACGGTCATGGAGGCCGACTCGAATGCCGTCGGCGCCGCGATCCCGAACCGAACGGGGACTAATCGTCCCGCGGTGTACGGCGTCGAAAACACACGGACCCCCGACTCCTCCGGCGACTCGCCCTGCGCCCCATCGAGGCGTGCCGCCTTGAGCGCCTGGGTCAGACCGACGGTATCAAGCGCACGGACGCCGCCGTTGTCGTCACCCGTCGCGCGCACCCAATCGATATATAGGGAGAGCTCGGCGGCCGACGTCGGGTGACCCAACGCGTGTCGCGCCTCCTCCGTCAACTGGATCGCCGCTTCGCGCGCCGTGGCGGCTTCGCCGTTTTTCGGTGGCGCGAAGGACAGGCTCGCGGGACACCACCAATACACGAGCGCCCGTTTCGGATCGCCCGCCCCGGGGCGCGTGGTCGTCGCCATGTGCACGCTCCCCGGTTGCGTTACGGCCCCTGGCACACGCGAGGTCCGAGGCGCCGCCTCCGCGCGGAGGATCTGCCAGAGGTGGGTCTTCGCCTGCTTGTCGACCGCCCCGTGATAGCCCACGAACGGCAATGCCGCCGTCACGTCACGCGTGGTGACAAATCGCTGCGCGCGCTCCGCCGCGTACGCCAGCGCCAAGAGCACGGCGACGCGAAAGTGGGTGCCGTCCACCGGCACCGGGCGGACTGGGGCGGCGTCCACGTGAACGTACGTGCTCCCGCCTGGCTGGTCGTCGACGCGTCGCAGGATGCCATCGCGGACGAGTCCGTGCACCGTGACCGACAACGGCCGTGGACGTTCACCGTCTCCGAACTGCGGCCACTGCTTGGCCACGTCTCGGGAGCGCAGCGCATATCCGAGCGCGTTACCCGCCCGCAGCCACGCGCGCGCCACGCGGTCCTTCTTGGAATCGGTCCCGGCGATGTCTGGCGCGGTGGCGTGGTCTGCCTTGTCCGCGCGTGGCCGTCGGTTCGTCACTTGGAACCGTGCCGCGATCCGGCGGGCGACGGCGCCGCGTCCAGCGTGTACAGGAACAACGCGCGGTTGAACGGCACCGTCTCCCGCGCCACGTTCGTCTGCGCATCCGCCAACTCCGACGACAGGAACGCGGAGAAATAGCGCCGCGCATGCAGCACGATTTTCCCGACCGGCATCTTGCGACCGAGCGCCACGTGATTGGCGCAGAACGTCGCCCACTCGTCCACCCCGATGCTGGTGATGTGGTGGCCGAACCCGGGGAAAATAGCCTGATAACAGGGCCCGATGGCGTTGGGCGGCAGCGTGTCGACGTGGATCGCTTCGGACCACCGGTGGCCGTTGTCGGCGTCGCCGCGGACGACGTCCAACAACTTGGACGTGCCGACGAGGAGCACGCCGACGCCGGCCGCCTTGTACGACTCCCCGTCTGGACCGACCACGACCCGTCGGTCGTCTCGCTCGGTCGCATCCGCCATGATTTTCCGGAGCTGATCAACTGCGCGGTCATTGAGGTATTCCGCCTCGTCGCACACGATCACGCCGTAATTCTTGTTGAGGAGCGCGGACACCAGCTCATGCCGTAGCGTGTCGTCGTCCTTTCGCATGCCAAGGTGGCGATCCCGGAGGCCGGGCGACACCTTCTGGAGGAGCGCGAGGAGAAACTCGCGCGCCGTCTTGCTCTGTAGGCCGTGTGTCGTGAGGACCCGGCGCACACGATACGCCTCGGGCATCGCCGCCAGCAGTCGCTCCTCCTCATCACGAAGCAGGCGGATTGCGCGACCTACCGCCGTGCTTTTGCCGCTCCATTTCGGGCCGATGAGCAGAATGCCCGTTTTGAGCTGCAGCGCCTTGTTCAACGCGTCTTGCGTGGAGGCGAGCACGGCGCCCATCGCGTGCACGGCGTCGAGTGCCGGAATGCGCAGCTCCTCCGCCGCCGTCACGTGATCGACGTTGTGTGTTCCGAGTGTCAGCTGGACGGGCATGGCGGGGTCGGGTGAAGTGAGAGCGTGCGATACGCGGGGTCGTGAATTCAGCCTACCGCATCCAACCCGTCTTGCCCGGCATCATCCTGCAGACGGTCCAACCGGCTCCGCCGCGACGGGCGCGGCAGCGGATCCGTCGCAGACTCCACCGACGGCGCCGGGGGCGGTGTCGGCGGCGCGTTCGTGTCGGACGGCGGCGCCTCTGGCGACTTGGCGGCATCGCGCTGCCTGCGCAGATGCGTCCGCGCCTCCTCCTCGTCGGCCGCCGTCGCCCCTGGCCCGTAGAGATCGTCCTTTTTAGCGCCACGCGCGGCATGGGATTGCGCCGCGTAGAACCGCGAGTTCGCCGTCGCTTGCCGCGCGACTTCTTCGGCTCGCCCAGGCTGACTGGCCCATTCGACTTTCGGCGACAGCCAATACCACCGGCCCTCGTTGTTGGCGAAGATCCCGCGCTGCAGCGGGTCGGCCTTGTACGTCACCTCAGCGTCGAGCATCCACTGGAATTTCCCGTCTACGCTATAAGCGAACACCGTGGACCCCCCGTCGTGGTGGTGCACAATGCCCTCGTCCGTCACCAGCGTCGCCTTGGTCTCGAGCGCCCCCAACACGTCAACGCCACGCCGCGCCTGCTTGGCGTCCCACCGGCTGCGGAAATGCGCCCGCCGCGTCATCCGGACGCGCTTCGACACGTGTTCGCTGTTGAAAAAGCGCACGCGGCCGTCCAGCATGGAGCGGGATTCTTCGATATTCGGCAGGCGCATCACGTTGATGGGCTCCTTCCGGAACACGCGTGAGCCCGCACCGGCGCTTTGGTCTCGTTCGGACTTCGGATCCTGCGCCAAGCGATCCATCGGGATCACGCGGTCGATGTGACTCGGGAAATCGGCGCACAGCGCTTTCACCACGCCGATGATGCGCTCGATCTTCCCGCGGTTGATGGGGCGCATTCGCGGCAACTTCGGCACGTGCATACCGCTTTCGTCGCCGGAGTATGGCCGACCGGCGGACTCGGTGACCTCGTCCGCATCTTCGTCGAGGGCATCGACGCGTAGATCCTCCGAGGCGGGGTGGAACGACGCGACGTCTACTGCCAGTCGCTCACCGAGATCCTTCAGGATCGGCCGCAACTTTGCGTGCGTCGTGTGGTTGTCCCAGCGCAACGTGCGTGGCAGGTACCCCACGAAATCCGCAGTCGCCGGCGTCGCGAGTGGCCCACCCCAAGCCGCGCCGATCAGCGCGGCCAACACGTCGCTCGCTTCAAACCCGCTGCGCATCACGCGCCCCGTGACCGGATCTCGTCGGACCGTCGGGTCGACCAGCCAGTACCCGACGACCGCGCTCGTGAGATGATCGGCGATCTTGATCACCGTCGGCCGCAGGGAGAACCATTCCTCGACGTCGGGATCGAACGCTCGCGAGAACCAGGGCGCGGCAAATTCGTCGAGCGTCCACACGTCGTGGGGGAACCGCGCCGGCACCGTGCTATGTACCGCCCCTTCGAGCTGCGACACGCGCGCGCCGAACCGTGCTGCCGTGGCCTGCCCACGCCCGAGGAGGGCGACACAGCGTTTCACCGTGTCGTACGAGGGGACACCGACCCCGAGGCGTTTGGCCTCCGCGACGACGCGCACATGGAGCGGGGCCACAGGGGAGGCCTCGCCCGCCTCCACCGCCGTTTTGATCATTTTACGCAGGCT
>NZ_JBDNFF010000215.1:0-3713 GCF_041689975.1 Gemmatimonas sp. | reverse complement strand
GTGTTGGCATTGAAGGTGTTCGTCTCGAGGATGTCGGCCCCGGCCTCGAGGTACTGCCGCTGGATGGCGCCCACGATGTTCGGTTGCGTGAGGGCCAGCAGATCGTTGTTTCCCTTGAGATCACTGGGCCAATCGGCGAATCGCGTGCCCCGGTAGTCGGCTTCAGTGAGCCGATAAGTCTGCAGCATGGTCCCCATGGCGCCGTCCAGCAGCAGGATGCGGCGGGCGAGGAGCTCGGGGAGCAGCGCGAGACGGGAGGCGCGATTGAGCGTGAGCAATGGCATATGGAAGGATAATGCTGTCCGTTGAAAGCGAGTGCCACGGGTATGCGCGACCTCCGTTCAGACCCCTGAAAAACAAAGGGCCCCCATCGTTACTGGGGGCCCTTTTGTTTCAAACGCTTTTGCTGCGGCGGTCAGCTCTTGCGGCGGCGGCGAGCAACCACGCCCATGCCGATCAGGCCGACCGACATGAGTGCGTAGGTTGATGGTTCTGGAACGACCGACGTCGCGCCTACGGTGAAGCCGTGCCAGTTTTCGCCGTTTGTCGCAATCGTGAGCGAGGTGAACGTTCCCTTGAACTGCAGGACACCGCTGAACTCCGTGGCGATAAGCTGATTCAGATTGTTCGGATTGATACCCGAATCGAGATCCTCCAGTTGGTCCCAGTACGCCAGCGTGGACGGTGTGCTGTTTCGGGAGGCGATCGTGAAAACATCGCTGAATGTCAACGTCGTGGTCTGACCCGGCTGACCGACGCTGATGAGCGCGATCCACGGGTCGATCACGGCCTGACTGAAGGTGATCGTGCCGCCGGCACTACCGACGTATTGAATGAACGAAATGTTGTCAGGCGGCGCGGCGGCGTAAGCCAGCGAGGGAGAGCCGGCGCGATTCCAATAATTGTCTCCCTGACCGCCAGTCTGCGAGATATTGCTGGGACAATCGGCACCCGCAGCATTCTGCACACCGGCGTAGGTACCAGCGTACGTCACGCTAGCAGCGCCGAACGTCCCACTAATGCTCCCAGTACACGAGCTCGGCAAGCTCCAATTGGCCCATACTTGCGCCGACGCCACAGTTGGTGTGGTCAACGCCACACCCACTGCAGCCAATACAACCATCGAAAGTGTTGTCTTCATGAGATTTACCAAAATGAAGGGGTAACGGGACTGTGAGTTGCGTTACTGAAGAGCAAGATGTGGGCCGAGTTGCGAGCGCCGCGGGGCGCGCGTCTATGATGCAGCGTCGAGTCCGAGGGCGTCATTGGATTCGCCAAAAGCTGGCGTCGACATATCTTGAATTTATCTATGATAACCGCCACCGAGCTGCCGACGATCCCGCCTAGCACCGCGACTGGAGTCAACGGTGTCACGGCCCCGCGCCCTCGCGCCGCACTCCTGGCCCGCCTGCTGGACCCGGAACAGGTGATCATGTTCGACGGGGCGATGGGCACGATGCTCTATGCCCGCGGCGTGTTCATCAACCAGTGCTACGACGAGCTTGTGCTACGCAGCCCCGACTTGGTGCGCGAGATCCACGCGGCGTACGTAAAAGCAGGCGCCGAAGTGCTGGAGACGAACACCTTCGGCGCCAACCGCGCCAAGCTCACGCAGTATGGGCTCGAGGGTCAGGTCACCGCGATCAACACCAAGGCGGCGCAGTTGGCTCGCGAGGCGGCCGGCGAGCAACGCCTGGTGTCCGGCGCGGTGGGACCGCTGGGCGTACGCCTCGAGCCGTACGGACCAACCGCCAAAGAGGAAGCACGCGCGCTGTTTCGCGAGCAGATGGCGGCCCTCAAGGCTGGTGGCGCCGACTGCTTCTTGCTGGAAACGTTCACCGATCTCGAGGAGCTGGAGCAGGCGATTCTGGCGGCCCGTGAGGTAGACGCTGGCATGCCCGTGATCGCACAGGCCACCGTGGGCCCGGACCTGCGCACGGCATTCGGGGCTAGCCCCGAGGACATCGCCCGCGTGCTGGATCGCTGGGGCGTGGACGTGATCGGCCTGAATTGCTCGGTGGGCCCGCAAACGATTCTGGACGCGATCGAGCGGATGGCCGCCGTGACCACGCGCAAACTCTCGGCGCAGCCGAACGCCGGTATGCCACGCGAGGTGGGCGGGCGCTCGATGTACATGGCGAGCCCGGAGTACATGGCCACGTACGCGCGTCATCTGATTCAGGCGGGCGCCAAGATCGTGGGTGGCTGTTGTGGTACCACGCCGGACCACATCAAGGCCATGGTGGAGGGTGTACGCCCGCTCGCACCGCGCACGCGGGTGATCGTGGCACGCGATGAATCAGGTGCCGTGCGTGACGAACCCATTGGACGCGAGCCGGTGCCATTGGCGCAGCGTTCGCGGTTTGGCGCCAAGATCGCCAGCGGCCAGTTCGTGACCTCGGTGGAAATCGTGCCGCCGCGCGGCGTGGATACCGTGAAGCTGGAGATCGATGCCGCGGCGTTGCACAAGGCCGGTGTCGATGCCATCAACGTGCCCGACGGACCGCGCGCGCAGAGCCGGATGGGTGCAATCGCCGCGAGCCTCATTATCGAGCGTCACGGTATCGAGGCAGTCACACACTACTGCTGCCGAGATCGCAATCTGTTAGGGATGCTCAGCGACCTGCTGGGCGCATCGGCTCTTGGGTTGCGTAACATGCTGCTCATTACCGGTGATCCGCCGAAGATGGGTCCGTATCCCGATTCTACGGCGGTGTTCGACATCGACGCCATTGGTCTCACAAATCTCGTAAGCAAACTGAATCGTGGCTTGGACCCGGGAAACAATCCCATTGGCGAGCCCACGCGATTTGTGGTCGGGGTGGGTGTGAATCCGGCGGCTATCGACCCGGCGCATGAACTCAAGCGGTACCACTGGAAGGTGGAGGCGGGCGCCGAGTATGCGATTACGCAGCCGGTGTTCGATCCGGCGCAGCTGGAGCATTTCCTGACCAGCATCAGCGACGTGCGCATCCCGATCGTCGCCGGTATCTGGCCGCTGGTGTCGGCGCGCAACGCGGAGTTTTTGGCGAATGAAGTACCGGGCGTAACGGTGCCCAAGGAAGTGCTGGACCGTATGCGCAAAGCGAACGACAAGAGCAAGGAGCACGCGCTGGCGGAAGGCATCGCGATCGCGCGGGAGGCTTTGGAGCGGGTGCGCGAATCGGTGCAGGGGGTGCAGGTCAGTGCACCGTTTGGGCGGATCGAGTTGGCGCTGGAAGTGTTCGGATAGTCATTTTCGGTCGGTATTCTGCCATACAGACCACGAACCACGAACGCCATTCATCACGGCCTTCGCGGTGGCAACCTGAAGCGAGAATACCCAGCCGACGAGTTTCATGGTTCGGCGGCGGAGTGGGGGGATGGCGGCAAGTGTTGCGAGCAGTGCACCGAGCGTTAATGCTGACGCTGTCGGGTATCGCACGGCGAAAAGTGTCGACATTCCCAGCGTGGCGATGGCTACGATTGTCAACCACAAAGGCGTTGTCAGTCGCGCCAGCTTGTGCATTACGAACTGTGCACGAATCGGATTCGCGGAACTCTTGATCGCCGGCAGCAATCCGAGCAACTGTATCACGCCGGTCAACGTGCGCGTCTTGCGCTCACCTTCCGCCTTTGCATCAAAGCTCCGCACGTCTCGAGCTTTCGCTGCATAGCTGAAAGCCACGCGGTGCCCACGTAGTACGAGCGACATCGGCACGTACACGTCATCG
>NZ_JBDNFF010000214.1:0-6540 GCF_041689975.1 Gemmatimonas sp. | reverse complement strand
GTATTGGGCTGAGTCTGGATGCTCATGACTTGATGTCCTTCTCGCGACCGATAAGACCTTGGCTGATGAATGAGAACGAGACGCCTGCCCAACACAGGGCAGCACCCGGAAACAGCACGAGCCATGGAGCGATCTCGATCGACGACCGTCCCTCGTTGATCATGGCTCCCCACTCCGGCGTCGGCGGCGGCGCTCCAAGGCCGAGGAAGGACAGGCCGGCGACGAGCATGATCACCAGGATGATGTCGCTGAGCGCATACGCGATGGACTCCGAGGACACGTTCGGGACGAGGTGCTTGAAAAGAATGCGTGGCTTCGAATAGCCGAGGGTCTGGGCCGCCTCGATGTAGGCCTGCTGCTTCACGACCACGGCCTTGGTCCTGGAGATGCGTGCGTACCGGGCCCAGTTGGTCAGCGCCAAGGCGACGATGACCGTTCCGAGTCCGGGTCCGAGGATCGCGATGAGCGCAATCGCAAGAACGAGCAGCGGAAACGCGTTGATGCCGTCGATCAGCGATCCGACAAAACCATTCAATGCCCGGTTGGAAGAGACTCCTAGACCGATGCCGATAATCGTCCCGATGGTCAGCGGAATCGCTACTCCCAGGAAGGCGACCCCGAGGTCAAGGTAGACGGCCGCGAACACGCGGGTGAAGAAATCGCGGCCGAGCTGATCGGTCCCGAATAAGTACTCGGGCGATGGCGGCAGGAACGGCAACGCGACCAGTTCGTCGCTGCCGTAGGGACTCACCAGCGGCAAGATGAAGCCCGCGATCAGCATCGCGATGAGCATCACCAAGCCGATAATGAGTCCGATCGTTCCTTCTTTGAGGCGCTTCTTGGTCTTGGGAAGGGACTCCTCTCCCTTGACGTTGAACCAGTCTGCTGCTCCTGCTTCGACGACGCTCATGACATTTTCACCCGCGGATCCAAAAGCGTGGCGAGCAGGTCACCGAGCAGACTGAGGATGACGACGAGGACGCCGAACACGAGGACGATGCTCTGCACGACCGGGTAGTCGCGCATGCTCACCGCTGACACAAGCTCGCGGCCGATACCGGGCAGCGAGAAGATGATCTCGAGGATGACGGTTGAGCCGATCATCACGCCCATCATGTAACTCAGTAGGACAATGGTCGGAGCAAGCGAGGGTCGGAGGACGTACAGCCACAGGAACCGAAAGGAATTCACTCCACGGATAATCCCCGTCTCAACGAACTCCTCCTCCAGTGTGTCCGACAGCGAGCTATAGAGCACTCGGGACAGGATGGGGACCAGGATGACGCAGTTGACCAAGGCGGGAAGCCACAGGTAGCCCAGGTTCTGCGGGAACTGAGCATCGTAGCCACTGATGGGTGCGACGCCCAGTCGGATCCCGAAGTACAGCAGGAAGATAAGAGCAACAAGGAAACTGGGGAGGGCCAGACCGACCGCTGTGATAGACCGAAACGCGTACGGTAGCCACTTCCACCGCACGAGCGCGACAAACATCGCGAGCGGAATGGCCAAGAGGACTGTAAGGAGGATGGTCAGCGCGATCAGCCATAGGGTGACCGGCAGGTTTGTCGAGAGCATCGTCGTGACGCTGACGCCCGAAAACATCGACTGGCCTAGGTCGCCGCGAATCAGCGCCGTAGTGTACTGAAAGAACTGGGTGAAGACGTCCACGTTCAGACCTAAGTCCGCGCGCAGTACCGCGATGGCCTCAGGTGTTGCGTCAGCGCCGAGAGCTGCGACAACGGGATCACCCGGTGCCAGTCGGATCAAGCCGAACGCCACGACCATGACCCAAAACGCGACAACTATCGCGCGCAGCGTCCTGCGAAAGGCCTGCTTGCGGAACGACAGCCGCCGTCCGCTCTCCTCGGCGGCATCCACAGCGGCGACTTCGGACTGCCCCGGAGCGGCCGTGCTGCTTTCGTGGCTGGAAACAGACACGTCTTGATCTCCTCTTCGATGGACGGGTGTGCGCTGATGATGAGAGTGGTGGTGCATGGCTGCGGCTGGACAGGTACCCCTGTCCAGCCGCAGCCTCCTTGCCCGACGTACTAGCCGATTCCGGGCGGCGCCTTCTGCGTCGAGAGCGACGGCGTGGTGGCCACGACTAGCCACTCACCGGGGGTCGTCGTCTCCATGATGCCCTTCGGAAGGCGTGACGCACTGATCACGGCCCGGTCGGCGATCGGAATGTGTACCGAGTTGCCGTATGCCTGCTGGTTGGCCTTGAGCAGCAATGCCCGAATCTGACCGGGCGTCCTTGCGGAAGCCGCAGCGTTGAGCGTTGCCACCAGCCCCGGGTCGTTGACTTTTGACCAGTTGGTCCATGCTCCACCCGGTGAGTACCAGTTGAGCATCTGCAGGATTGGCGTGGGAGCGTTGTTGCCCGAGAACTGCATCTCGTAGTTGCCCGCCTGAAGATCCTGGATCGCCACGGTATCCTGCTTCACGGTGATGTTCGCCGTGATGCCGATCTTCGCGAGATCCTGAGCAATGATCAGCGCGGCCTCAGGCCACGCAGCTCTGGCCCACACCGTGAGGTCGAACGCGAAGCCGTTGGGCGTACCAGATTTCGCGAGCAACTGCCTGGCCAGCTCCAGATTCTGCTTACCCTTGCTTGGAAGCGCGCAGAGGAAGTACGGGTTACCCACGCGGAACGTGTTCGCACAGGCCGGCGCGACGGTGCCGAAGAAGCCTATCTTCGCCACTTTGTCACGATCAATGGCTGCCGAGATCGCCTGACGTGCAAAGACGTCCTGCAACGGACCCTTCTTAGCCATGTTGGTCGTCAACTGGTAGGTACCGGGCAGCGGGTGACCGTAGACGCGCACCTTATTTTTCTCGACTTCGCCAACGCCCGTGTAGGCAAGGTCGAAGACGTAGTCAACGGCGCCCTGCTTTAGGTTAAGCAGCCGGCTCGCGCCGTCGGGGATCGCCTGGATGGTGATCTTGCCGACCTTGGACTTGGCCCAATAGTTCGGGTTCGCCGTCAGGGTCATCGTGTCGGCGCCAGGAGTCCACTGCTCCAGCATCATCGGACCAGCGCTGACCGGTGCCTTGAAGTAGGCGACCGGGTCGGCCATCAGCCGGTCGGTCGGGTTGATGTAAAGGAACTGCGCTGCAGCGAGGTACGGCCAGTCGGGAAGGGCTCCGGTCAAGTTCCACACGACGGTCGTCGCGTTGGTGGCCGTGGCACCGACGACCTTGGCGATGAAGGAACTGGACTGGCCCGAGGCCTTCCACCGATTGAACGACGTGACAACGTCGCGCGCCTCGACGGGCGTGCCATCAGAGTACTTCAGGCCCGACTTGAGGGTGCTGGTGATCGTCAAACCGTCCTTTGACACTTTCTCGTCCTTAAGGAGGTCCATGCGTGGGATCAGATTCTGGTCCAAGCGCCAGAGCAGGCCCTGCTGCGGGTACATGATCTGGTAGTCGGTGACAGCACGAGGCTTGGACGGATCCAGGTTGGTTGGTTTCGTGACGGTCGCCATGACGACCGATGCGCAGTAGGCGGTCGCGAGTGGCGTGTTGAGTTTACACTTTGCCCCTGTGGCAGCGGGTGTGGTAGCGGGTGCGGCAGCGGGTGCGGCCCGAGGTGGTGCGGCAGAGCTGGGGTTAGCTACGACGCCTGCACTGAGCACCAGTCCAGCCGCCGCGATCCCCACGATTATTCTCTTCATCGATTTACCTTCCGGTTGGGTCTCGTGGCGTTTCGCCCGAGAAGCCTTAAGTTAACTGTTAACAATCTGGTCTGTCAACAGGTTTGGCAAAATTAAAGTGAAGATTGGATTACGTCCCGGAGTGTTTCGGGGTCGTGACACCGGCCGCGAGCGCGATCACGGGAGGTCCACTCGATCGATCGGCTCACGGTCGGCCGCAATCAACTCGATGTTGTGGGCCGCACCCGCCGCTCGGCGACGGGCAGTGCCCTCGGTGACTCCGGCGGTGTGCGGGGTGGTGATGATACCGGGCGTGTTGAGGATGGCGGAGTCGCGGGCGGGCGGCTCCTGCGAGAAGACGTCGATACCGCCGCCGCCTAGATGACCGCTTGCCACCGCGGCGATGAGGGCGTCCTCGTCGACCAAGGCGCCTCGGGCCACATTGACGACAATCGCGCCCTCCTTCATCAGGGCGATCCGACGTGCGTCGAGCGTGTGCCTGGTATCCGCGTTCAGGTGCAGGTGCATGGAGACGACGTCGGCTTCGGGCAGCAGTGAGTCGAGTTCGTCCGCGGGAACCACACGATCGGCGCCCCACTTGGCCATCGTGGGCGCATCGACCGGAAACAAGTCCGTCGCGATGATCTTCATGCCCATCGCCTTGGCCCTGATCGAGAACTCCCGGGCACTCGCGCCGAACCCGACGAGGCAGAGGGTCTTGCCCGGCAGCTCGGGCGTGAGCGGCTGGTAGAGCACCCCACGCGCGAGATTCGCCTGCGACTCCGGCACCCTGCGTATCACCATCAGCGTGAGCAGGAGGGCGTGCTCGGCGAGCGCAATGGCGCTCATCGGCCCGGGGCAGTTGGACACCATGATGCCCCGATCACGCCAATACGCCATGTCGAACTTGTCGATACCGGTGCCGAGAATCTGCCAAAACCTCACGTTTGGGGCCGCGTCGAGCATGGCCCTGGTACCCACCGAGCCGCCGGTGTCGACGACAGCCTCGACGTCGGCAAACTGCGGCTCGAGCGGGGCACCGGGATCATAGATTCGAAGGTCGTGTCGCGGATCAACCGCCGCGACCACTTCCCGCTGCCAGGTCGGGTCGACACCCTGCTGCGGCAGGAAGAGTACCTTCAATGATCGCTGCTCGTCCATATCGTCCTCTCGTCGGCACACTCAACCCGAGCATGGCGGTGCCGATCCTAGACCCATCATTGACTTTCGTGCAAACTGTTGACAAACTTCAGTTCCACTTCAACCCTCACCTCGATAGGAGACGCTCAATGATGAGAGCACTGGATAAGTCACGCCGGCTCAAGACGCGAATCGAGGCTGGTGAGCCCGTGCTCGGGACGCAGCTTGGACTCAACGACCCCTCGATCATCGAGTTGTTCGGCCGGGCCGGCTACGACTGGGCCGTCATCGACACCGAGCACTCGGCGCACACCCCGGTCACGGTCAAGCACATGCTCCAGGCCGCGCTCGGCTGGGACATCGTCCCCTTCGTGCGACCACAGATCCTTGACCACGATGCCATCCGCATGTGGTTGGACATCGGCGCGACCGCCATCCTGTGCCCCTTCATCGAGACCCAGGAGGATGCGCAGCGCCTGGTGGACGCGTGCCGCTACCCACCGGGCGGCAAGCGCGGTTGGAACCCCCGCCGCGCTGCAGACTTCGGGCTGTCATCGGACGAGTACCTGGCGGACGTTGAGGACTCGCTGATCATCCTCATCATCATCGAGTCGCGACTGGGCGCGGAGAACGCCGAGGCGATTCTCGGTGTCGACGGCATCGACGGGGTCACCGTCGGGCCGATGGACCTATCGATGGATCTCGGGGTGTTCCGTCAGTGGGATGCCCCCGCTTACATCACCGCGGTCGACCAGATCCGCGCCGCGTGCGCGGCCACCGGCAAGGCACTCGGGTCAGGCGTCTACAGCGAGGAGGCCGCCCTCCAATGCATCCGGGACGAGGAGACATTGCTCTTGGTGACGGGTGATGAGCCCATTCTCGGCAGCGGTGCGGTCCGGGTCGCCACTGAACTTCGCGAGTACATCGCGCAGCAGCCATGAACGGCAAGGTCCTCATCACCGACTACGCGTGGCCGGACCTTTCCATCGAGGAGGAAATCCTCGGAGGAGCGGGCCTGGAGATCGTGTCAGTTGCGGATTCGGCGCAGGACGCGGTCGCGCTGATCGATGGGTGCGACGCTGTCATGACCTGCTGGGCGCCGGTGAGCGCTGAGTTGCTCGCAGCCGGAACCAGTTTGAAGTGTGTGGCCCGATTCGGAGTTGGAACCGACAACATCGATCTCGCGGCGGCTCGTACTCGAGGCCTCGTCGTTACCTATGTCCCGGACTACTGCATCGAAGAGGTTTCCGACCACGCGCTCGCGCTCGCCCTGGCGTGGGCACGCGGCGTCGTCTGGCTGGATGCTGCGATCCGATCCGGAGTATGGGATGCGGCTGCGCTTCAGCTGCGACGGGTGAGCTCGCTGACGATGGGTGTCTGGGGCTACGGCCGGATCGGACGCCGGACCGCCGAGAAGTTCGCGGGAATGGGCGCACGGGTCTTGGCGTGGGATCCGGTCGCGCCCGAGGGCGGACCCGCGCAACGTGTCTCGCTGGAGACCTTGCTGTCGGAGTGCGAGGTGCTGTCGCTGCATATGCCCGCCTCGCCGGACGGCACGCCGAAGGTCGGCGCAAAGGAGTTCGCCGGGATGCGCTCGGGAGCGCTTGTCATCAACACCGCGCGCGGAACCCTCGTCGATACCCAAGCGTTGCTCGACGCGCTTGACGGCGGCACGATCGGGGCGGCCGCGCTCGACGTCGTCGCGGGCGAACCCGACCTGCCTGCTGCTCTCGTCGCTCAT
>NZ_JBDNFF010000213.1:0-3694 GCF_041689975.1 Gemmatimonas sp. | reverse complement strand
CCTCATGGGCGTCGTCGCAGAGATCGTTCCACATAGGTCAGGTGCTGGGTAAAGCGTTGGGGAGAATACGTGCTTACTAGTATCCAGTATCGACAGGCGCCACGGGAAACGGCAGTGCCGCCGCTGGCACGAACTGTGACAAACGGCTCGACCCTTTGAGGGAGCGCCATGTCCACCGGCGGGTCCCCGCGTGCGCGGCAGGGTCCCTCGCTAGACTTCCGTTCATGCGCTCGCCCATGACCCATCGTATCGCCGACCCCCTCCTGCTCATTGCCCTCGGCAGCCTCGCCCTTGGCGCGTGTACCCGCGAGCGACCGGCGCCGGTCGTGATGACCGTGGCCCGCGGCAATGAGCCGTTCTGGTCGGTCGAGGTGCGGACCGATCGTGTGCTCTTCAGCCAGCTCGGGGCGGACAGCGCCGTCTATCCGTATGCGCCGGCCGATTTCGATGCCGACGGACGCGCCGTATATCGCGCCAAGCGATATGGTGCGGATCCGCTGCTCATGCTGGTGATCCAGCGCGGCGACTGCAGCGATGGCATGTCGGATCAGCGCTATCCCGGCAGCGCGGTGCTCACGCGCGGCGACTCCACGTGGCGCGGATGCGCGACGGTCGTACCCGATACGGTCGCCAGGAAGTAGCGTGGTGGGTTCCTGCGCCACCTCGATATGCTTCGCGATGGCGACGAAGTGACCCATCCCGACACGCCCCGCGAACCCGGTACCGCCGCGTTCCGCGATGACCTCCGCGCCGCCACTTTGCTGCTCGAGCAGGTCATCGCGGATCGTTCGCTGCTGGTGCACGTGCCATTCGAAGAGCGTCAGCGCTTTCTTGACGCCGTCGGCCACGCGTTTCACCCCGACGCCCGGGCCCGTCGCTCGATGGTGAAGGCCACCAGCAAACAGCGTAAGCTCGACGCCGCGCGGCGCGACGACAGCGTGCTTCAGGAAACTGGCATCCGCGAATTGCGTCGGAAGCCGGTGTTCACGACGCCCAACGTGTACCTGCTGGGTGACGGCGCCGCAGGCACATCAACCGATGCGTTGCGCGAGGATGACGCACCCGAAGCGATCGTGCCACAACACTGCTACATCTGCAAGCAGAAGTTCACGACGATTCATCACTTTTACGACCAGATGTGTGGGCCGTGCGGCGACTTCAACTTCGCCAAGCGCACGGAACTGGTGGACCTGAGCGGACGCACGGCACTGTTGTCCGGCGGCCGTGTGAAGATCGGCTATCAGGCCGGTCTCAAGCTGCTGCGCTGCGGCGCGCGCTTGCTGGTGACCACGCGCTTCCCGCGCGACTCGGCCATGCGCTACGCGGCCGAGCCCGACTTCGAGGCGTGGAGCGATCGACTGGAGATTTTCGGGCTCGACCTCCGACACACACCCAGTGTGGAAGCGTTCTGTCGCGAATTGCTGCACACGGAAGCGCGTCTGGATTTCATCATCAACAACGCCTGTCAGACGGTGCGTCGCCCGCCCGCGTTCTACGCGCACATGATGGACGGAGAGACGGCGGCCGCCAGCACGCTGTCGACGGCGGCGCGCAAGATTTTGGGCACGTACGAGGGGCTGCGTGGTGCGCAGTTGCTCCCCGATCCCGACGCGAGCAGCGCGGCGGCAGTGGTGCAGAGTGGCGCCGCGCTGGAGCGCGTGGGTCTCACGCATGCGGCGGCGCTGTCCCAGGTGCCGCTGGTCCCTGACGACATGCTGGTGGCGCACCAACTCTTCCCAGTGGGTAAGCTCGATCAGGACTTGCAGCAGATCGATCTGCGCGAGCGCAACTCGTGGCGCCTGCTGCTCGATGAAGTGCCGAGTGTGGAGCTGCTGGAAGTACAGTTGGTGAATGCGATCGCGCCGTTCCTGATCAACGCGCGATTGAAGCCGCTCATGCTGCGCACGGAGAATCGCGACAAGCACATCGTGAACGTGTCGGCGATGGAAGGACAGTTCTACCGCAACAACAAGACGACGCGTCATCCGCACACGAATATGGCCAAGGCCGCGCTCAACATGATGACGCGTACTTCGGCGGCGGACTACAGCCAAGACGGGATCCACATGAACAGCGTGGACACCGGTTGGGTAACCGACGAGGACGTAGCGGAGATCGCCGCACGGAAGGTGGAGAACCATCGCTTCCATCCACCGCTCGATATCGTGGACGGTGCGGCGCGGATCGTGGATCCCATCATCGCCGGTGTCTCGAGCGGTGTGCACGTGTGGGGACAATTCCTCAAGGACTATGCGCCGACCGACTGGTAGGCTCCGCCTCTTCGCCACCTTGGTGGCGACCGTTCCCGCTGTGCTCTCGGCGCAGTCTACGCTCGCATCCAAGCCTATGCTCACGCCGGCTACACTCGAAGCTGCGGCGCGGCAGATCGTGGCGAGCGTGCCGTATCCCACGTTCATCACGACCGACGCCAACGGGCATCCTCAGGCGCGTACGGTGCAGCCGATGGCGCCCGACAGCAGCTGGGCGGTGTGGTTCGCGACCAACCCACGAACGCGCAAGGTCGCGGAGATCGCGCGACATCCGCACGTCGTGCTGCACTACTTTGATCCGGTCACGAAGAGCTATGTCGCGCTGGTTGGACGTGCGCGCGTGGTGCGGGATCGCCCCACGAAGGATGCGCACTGGAACCCGCAGTGGAGCACCTTCTACCCCGATCGCGACACGAGCGTGGTGTTGATCGTCGTGCAGGCGGAACGCCTGGAGATCGTGAGTGCGAAGCTGGGCGTGGAGGGCGACAAGGCCACGTGGCGTCCGTCTACGTTACGGATCCAGCCGGCGCGGCGGGCGAAGTAACGCCACGGCCGATGCGCGGAGCGCCGGGAAAGTGTAGAGTTGTGCAATAGTACGCTCTCTCCTTCATCCCGCCCCGCCCATGACACGTCATCACCCGGCGCTTGTGCGCCTCACGTACGGACTCCGCACGCTCGCGCTGTCGGCGCTGCTCACGGCCCCACTCTCGGCTCAGGCCGGCGCGCGTCGTGCCGCCCCCAGCACGCGCGCCATCACCGAAGTGTCGCTCACGCTGGTTGATACCGCAGCGCAGCGCGCAGCCGGTAAGGCGGCAGTGATGCGGATCGACTACGGGCAACCACACCTACGTGGCCGTCACATCAACACCGATAGTCTGGTGCCGGTCGGCGCGGTGTGGCGACTCGGCGCGAACGGTGCCACGCTGTTCACCACCGATGTCGATCTGACCATCGGTGGCAAGGACGTGCCGAAGGGTCGCTACATCGCACAACTGCTTCCGGCGAGCACTGGCTGGACACTGATCCTGCAAGCGGAAACCACGGGCGCGGCGTCGGTGAACCTCACGCCGTACGATGCGAAGAAAGATGTCGCGCGTATCGACATGCGTCAGAGTGCGATCAGCACGCCGCTCGAGAGTCTGTCGATCTGGCTTGTGCCCTCCACGGCCCTCGGTGCGCAGCGCGGTGAGCTGCGCATCGGATGGGACGCGGTGATGCTGACCGCCGAGTGGGTGGTGCGCTGAGCGGTCGCCAGGCGCGGTTACTTGGGCGCAGGCTTGAGACGTCGGCTGGGGACAGTGAACAGATAGCCGGTGTACTGCATCTCCTCCCACGTCTGGTCGCCCCACTTCACATCCTTGCTGGCGTCCGGGTTGCTCTTGCTCGTCGCGGAGTTGTCATACCACGCGGTCGAGACGAGTTTG
>NZ_JBDNFF010000212.1:0-11194 GCF_041689975.1 Gemmatimonas sp. | reverse complement strand
TTCGCCTGGCGTAGGCCGCACATTCGTATGTGTTGGCGCATCCTCAGAATGGAGCGTGGCGATGCGTGGTGCCGATCAACCGCAGACGACGATGTTCAGCTATGTCTCGGTCGAAGACCGGATTCCGGCGGACCATCCGCTGCGCACGATTCACGCCTTGGTCCAGCCGATCCTGACGGCGCTGTCGCCGCGCCTCGATGCGATCTATGCCACCCGGATGGGGCGCCCGTCGATTCCGCCCGAGCGTCTGTTGCGCGCGCTGTTGTTGCAGGTGCTCTTCACCATTCGGAGCGAGCGCCAACTGATGGAGCAGCTCAACTACAACTTGCTGTTCCGCTGGTTTGTGGGGTTGAATCCCGATGACGCCGTGTGGGTGCCGACCGTATTCAGCAAGAACCGCGACCGGTTGATCGAGGGGAACATCGCCGACGCGTTCATGCAGGAAGTGCTCAACGCGGCGGACGTGCGCGCGCTCTTGTCGCACGAGCATTTTACCGTCGACGGCACGTTGCTCGAGGCGTGGGCGAGCCACAAGAGCGTTCGGCCCAAGGACGATCCGTCGCCCCCGCCGTCGGACGGGGATCCCAAGCATCCCACCGTCGACTTTCGCGGCGAGAAGCGCTCGAACACGACGCATGAATCCGTGACGGATCCCGAGGCGCGACTGGCGCGAAAAAGCCACGGGACGGCGAGCATCATCGGGCATCTGGGCAGTGTCCTGATGGATAATCGCCATGGCGTGATCGTGGCCACCGATGTGCGCGCGCCGGGCCACGCCGCGGAACGCGACGCGGCCGTCGAGATGCTGACGACGCTCGACCCGCGCGCACGACGCCGGACGCTGGGCGCCGACAAAGGCTATGACACGCCCACATTCGTCGAGGGCACTCGCGCGTGCGGCGTCACCCCGCACGTGGCGCAAAACATCCACGTGAACAAATCGAAGAGCGCGATCGACGGACGGACGACGCGGCATGCAGGGTACGAGATCAGTCAACGGAAACGGAAGCACGTCGAGGAAGGGTTTGGCTGGGGCAAGACCATCGGCGGGCTCCGCAAACTGCACCATCGGGGACGCGCGAAGGTGGCGTGGATCTTCAGCGTTGTGACCGCGGCGTACAATCTTGTACGCCTGCGCACGCTCATCCGCGCCGGGGTGTGCGCGTGAGCGTGCCCGCACCCGCCGCGAGCGCGGCGGACGCGGCGATGAGGCCCCACACAGGGCCTCACGGGGCCTCGCCGAGTCCCGCACAGTACGCGCCGTGCGACGTACACCATCGTTTGAACGCGTCTGACGCGAAAATATCGAGCATTTCAACGCAGATCAGCGTTTTCATCAACCGGTTAAGCAGTTGGCCGTTCAGCAGCAGTTGGCAGTTGCCCAGCCTACTTCATGATGTTGACCATCCAATCCGCCACCACCCCCAGCACCTCGCGCCGCAGCTTCGTGTCCTTGAGCGCGGTGTAGCCGGTCGGCGCGCCCGATGGATCGACCAGAAACAAGTGGTTTGTGGCGGGAAAGTGGCGCACGGTCACGCGCGAGTTGCCGCTGCCCTCGAGCACGATGGCGATGCTGTCGGCCTGCTCGGGGGTGACTTGCATGTCGGTGTCGCCCTGCAGCACGAGCGTGGGCTGCTTCACTTTCCGTAGCGCGGTCGCGGGCTCGGTCTTCATGAAAAAGCCTATCCACGGGTTTGCGGCGGCGAGCGAGTCGAGCGCGCGCGGCACGGTGCGTCGCAGCGAGTCGCGCTGCATTTCGGTGAGCTGCACGGACGCTTTGATGCCGTTTTCGTTCTGGAATTCCAGAATACGGCGGCCGTTGTAGGCGGTTCCGGCGAGCAGGGCGATGGCGCGCACCGTGGGATCCTTGGCGGCCACCATCGGGGCAATGAAGCCACCCTCGCTGTGTCCGGCGAGTGCGATGCGCGTGCCGTCGATGTCAGCGCGCGTGCGCAGATACGCGATCACGGCCGCCACATCATCGGCGAAGTCGGCACTGGTGGCGTTGTTGCGCGACGAGGCGCCGCCGCTGGCGCCGACACCACGATCGTCGTAGCGCAGCACCGCAATGCCGCGCCGACCGAGCGTGTCGGCGATCTCGCGGAATGGCGCGTAGTCCCGCACGATGGCAATGCGCGAGTCGCGGTCTTGTGGGCCGCTGCCGCTGATCGTGATCACCACCGGCACTTTCGCGACGGAGTTACCTAGGCGCTTCGGCAGCGTGAGCGTGCCGGCCAACGTGTAGCCGCGCGGCGTGGGAATGACCACCTCTTCCGCCGTATACGGTGCATTCGCCGGTGCCCCATAGTCAATCTTCACCGGCGCACTCGGCACACTCACGGCGCCGGTGGTGCGTACCACACGCAGATTCTGCGAGGGAATCGTGATCTCGCGCGGGCCACCATTGACGTCCCACTGAATGCGCGCCTCCATCCCCGCGATCGAGAACACCGTGGTGTCGCCCTGCTGGCTCACGGTCGCGGTCATCGTGCGGCCACCGCTGGTAAGGAACACAGGAACGGAGGCCTTCTTCGCCCCCCGCGCGTGGTCGGCCATGAGCGCCGTGTGCAACACGCTGTTGCCGACGAGCGCGACGGCGCCGCTCGCACTCAGCACCGCCTGTTCGCTTGTCGTACCGTTGGCGGAGATGGTGAGCTTCGCGCTATCGCCAACCATGTTCACCACGACGTTCTGCGTGGGCAGACCGGTGGTCGGCGCGCCGGGCGCAAAGATGGACAGCGTGAGGCGCCCGGGATTGCGGTTCGCATGCTGCTGTTCCCACCGAACAACCGGCGCGCCACGCATGGTGAGCAGTCCGACGATCGATGACGGTCCCTCGGTGACGACTTCGGTGCCGAGCGTATCGATGCTCCGCAGATACACGAAGTGGTAAGTGGGTGCCGACTGTGCACGGGCAGTGGTGGCCAGCAGCGCGCCGACCAGGAGGGCGAGGACGGTAGTCGACAGCGCGACAATACCGCCGTTACGCGAGCGCGCGAAAAGGAAATGCGGCATGGGCGACTTCCGGGAAGAGAAAGGATTTGGCGATACGAGGCGAATCATTCGGTTCCCTCGTGCTCAGTGTCGTCGACCGGGGTGTTGCGATCAGCCGGTGTCTGCTTCGACACGCGCCCGGCATCCCGGAGCGCGCGCCGCAGCAGAAACTCGATCTGCCCATTGAGACTGCGCAGGTCATCGTTGGCCCAACGCTGCACCGCGTCGAGCACATCGCGGTCCACGCGAATGAGGAACGACTTGCGATCAGCCATGGGTCGTGGCTCCCGTACTCAGGAGTACAACGACCCGGTGTTGACCACCGGTTGGGCCGCACGATCGGAGCAGAGTACCACCAGGAGATTGCTTACCATCGAGGCTTTGCGTTCGTCGTCGAGCGTGACGATCTGGCGGCTGGACAGCGCCTCGAGCGCCATCTCCACCATGCCGACAGCACCTTCCACGATCGTCTGCCGCGCGGCCACGATGGCACTCGCCTGCTGACGCTGCAGCATCGCCGACGCGATCTCGGGAGCGTACGCCAGATGACTGATGCGCGCCTCGAGCACTTCGACGCCGGCTTTACCCAAGCGATCGTGCAACGCTTCCTGCAATCCCTTGGACACTTCCGTGGGGTGCGTGCTGAGCGCGATCGCATCGTCGCCATGGTGATCGTACGGATACGACGAGGCCAGCGCACGGACCGCCGACTCGCTCTGCACCGCGACGTACTGCACGTAGTCGTTCACCTCGAACGTGGCTTCGGCGGTATCGATCACCTTCCAGACCACGATCGCCCCGATCTCGACGGGGTTCGAGCGCGCATCGTTCACTTTGAGCTTATTGGTCTCGAAGTTCCGGATCCGCAGCGAGATGGCCTTCTTGGTCATGAAGGGGTTGGTGAACCAGAGTCCCGGTGTCTTGGCGGTGCCTTTGTAGGTGCCGAAGAGGGTGAGGACTTTGCCTTCATTGGGCGCGACGGTGAACAGCCCCGGCATGCAGAGGAAGGCGAGGGTCATCATCGTCAGACCAATCGCCACTTCGATGCCGTTGTCTCCGCGCGCGCCGGAAAAGAAGACGAAACCACCGGCCAGAATGGCGACGGCGATCAGGACGGCCATCAGGATGCCGGGAGAGGGGCGGGCCTGGATTTCACGGAACATTTTGTGTGGGACCTCGGAGGGGGGAGATACTAAAATGATATCACTTCAGTATCTCGGTACGCAACACTGGTGGCTGGGGTTTCGTCTGGGAGGAGGCTCTGGGCTCTTGGCTTGGGGTTCTGGATGGTGGGTTCTGGGTTATTCGGGAGCGTCTTTTGACCCAGTACCCAAAACCCACCACCCATAACCGCAAGCCTTACAGCCTCCCGCCCACAGCCCGTTGGGAGGTTCTGCACTTTTGGCTTGGGGTTCTGGGTTCTGGGTTCTGGGTTCTGGGTGGTGGGTAATGGGTTCTAGGTTTATGGTCGCCAGCAGAAACACCGTCCGTGTCCCCCCATGTACTCCCGGAGAGCATTCTCGTGAATCGCTTCAGCCCACGGTTGGCCTTCGCCGCCGCCGTTCTCATTCCCTGTGCGTCGGCCGGTGCGCAAGCGTCGCGTCCTGTCGCCCGCACCACGGCACGTCCTGCGGCGATTTCCCCTGTTGCCGCCCCCTTCGATACCGGGGCGCTGTCGGCAATAAAGTGGCGCGAGATCGGTCCGTTTCGGGGTGGTCGTTCGGCTGCGGTGGGGGGCAGTGTGGCCCGACCCAAGGAATACTGGATGGGCACGGTCGGCGGCGGTGTCTTCAAGTCCGTTGATGGCGGCGACAATTGGACGCCGATGACGGACAAATATTTCGGCGGCACGATCGGCAGCATCGGTGTGGCGCCGAGCAATCCCGATGTGGTGTACGTGGGCGGCGGCGAGTTCACGATCCGCGGCAACGTGTCGCACGGCGATGGCGTCTGGAAGACGACCGACGGCGGTACAACGTGGACGAACATCGGTCTGAACGACACGCGGCAGATTTCGCGCGTGTTGGTGCACCCCACCAACCCCGACCTCGCCTACGTGGCGGCGCAAGGTCATGCGTGGGGTCCGAACGCCGAGCGCGGGGTGTTTCGCACGAAAGACGGTGGCAAGAACTGGACGAAGGTGTTGTTCCGCGATGATTCCACCGGTGCGGCCGATCTTGCGATGGATCCTGGTAATCCGAATGTGCTCTACGCCGGATTTTGGCAGATGCACCGCAAGCCGTGGATGCTGGTGTCGGGCGGGAAGGGCTCGGGGATGTTCAAAAGCACCGATGGCGGCGATACGTGGACCGAGATCACAAAGCGCAAAGGTTTGCCCTCCGGACAATGGGGCAACATCGGGATCACTGTGAGCGGCGCGAATACCCAGCGCGTCTACGCGCTCATCGAGGCCGATGAGGGTGGTGTGTTCCGCAGCGACGACGGCGGTGCCACGTGGGCGCGCGTGAACGATGAACGCAAGCTGCGTCAGCGCGCGTGGTACTACTCGAAGATCTACGCCGATCCGAAGAACCCAGACGTGGTGTACGCCAGCAACGTGCAGTTCCAGGTTTCGCGCGATGCTGGCAAGACGTGGAGCAACATCAACACGCCGCACGGGGACTCGCACAACCTGTGGATCGCGAGTGACAACAGCGATCGCATGATCGAAGCGAACGACGGCGGTGCCAACGTGAGCACCGACGCCGCAAAAACGTGGACGGCGCAGGACTTCGCGACGGCACAGTTCTATCATGTGACGACCACGAATCACTTCCCGTACAAGATCTGTGGCGCGCAGCAGGACAACAGTACGCTCTGTGGTCCGTCGCGCGCGGCCGGTGGTATCACCATGGACATGTGGCAGGATGCCGGTGGTGGTGAGTCGGGCTTCATCGCGGCACTGCCGAACAATCCGGACATCGTGTTCGCCGGCAGCTACGGCGGCTATCTCACGCGCAAGGACATGCGCACGGGCCTCGCGCGCGACATCAATCCGTGGCCGCTCAACCCGATGGGCCACTCCGCCATCGATTCGAAGTATCGCATGCAGTGGACGTTCCCGATCGCGGTCAGCCCGCACGATCCGAAGACAATTTATGTCGGCTCGAACGTGCTCTTCAGGACCACGAACGAAGGCGACAGCTACACGGCGATCAGCCCTGATCTCTCGCGCAACGATCCGCGCACGCTCGGCCCGTCGGGCGGGCCGATCACGAAGGACCAGACGGGCGTGGAAACGTACGGTACGGTGTTCGCGATCGCCGAGTCGCCCGTCATGAAAGGCGTGATCTGGGCCGGCACCGACGACGGCACGGTGCATATCACGCGCAACGGCGGAACGTCGTGGACGAATGTGACGCCCGCGCTGTTGCAAGAACGGGAGTGGGCGCGCATCTCGATCATCGATGCGTCGCACTTCAACGCCGGTACGGCGTACGTGGCCGCGAACCGTTTCCAGATGGACGACAATGAGCCGTATCTCTTCAAGACGACCGACTACGGCAGGACGTGGGTGCGCATCGACAACAGCGGCAAGGCCAATGGCATCCCGGCCACCGAATTCACGCGCGTGATCCGTGAAGACGAGGTGCGCCCGGGGCTGCTGTTCGCGGGCACCGAGCGCGGCATCTACGGCTCGCTCGACGATGGCGCGACGTGGTTCTCAATGCGTCGCAACCTGCCGATCGTGCCGGTGCATGACCTGGCGATCAAGGACGGCGATCTCATCGCCGCCACGCACGCCCGTTCGTTCTGGGTGATCGACGACATCAACGTGTTGCGTCAGCTCAGCGCGGCGGCGATGGCGGAACGCGCGCATCTGTTCACGCCACGTGCGGCATACCGCATCAATTGGAGCGGTGGATTCAACCCGGGCGGCGGCGGCGGGTCACCGGTCGGTGCGAATCCACCCACCGGCGCGATCGTGTACTACTGGCTCAAGTCGCCGGCGAACAAGGTCACGATCGAGTTCAAGGATTCGACGGGGCGCACGGTGCGCACCTTCTCGAGCGACACCGCGGGTGCGGGTGCCGCTGCGGCGGCAGCCGGCGGTCGCCGCGCCGTGGCCGGCGATGCGGCGCCCACAAACAAGGTCGGTATGAACACCTTTTCGTGGAATCTGCGCGAGAGCGATGCGACCACGTTCAACGGGATGATCATGTGGGCCGGCGTCCTCACGGGCCCGCTGGTGCTGCCGGGCAACTACTCGGTGCGTCTGCTGGTGGATGGAGCGCCGTTGGCCGATTCCAAGCTGCTGGTGAAAAAGGACCCGCGCAGCGACGCCACGGCCGCTGATCTCGTGGCGCAGTACAAGATGCTCATGCAGATCCGCGACCGGACCACCGATGCGAACGATGCCGTGCGCACCGTGCGCTACGTGCGTAGCCAAGCGGTGTCCCGTTCGAAGGAAGTGGGTGCCGACTCTGCGCAGTACGCGCAGCTGGTGAAGTCGCTCGACACGAAGATCAGCGAGATGGAAGCGCAGATCTATCAGGTGAAGAACCAGAGCGGCCAGGATCCGCTGAACTACCCGATCAAGGTGAACAACCAGATCGCGGCGTTAGCGGGCGTGGTGGGCAGCACCGAAGCGCGTCCGACAAAGCAGTCGATCGTGGTATACGACACGCTGTCGAAGGAGCTCGAGGTGTATCTCGTGCAACTTCGCAAAGCGTACAAGGAGCTGTTACCACCGATCGACGAGATTCTCAAGAAGCACGGTCTGCCGGCGATCGAAGTGAAGGCGGGTGACGTGCAGACTCCGCGTCGCATCGGCGCCGAGGAAGAGATCACGGGGATGTAGGCGGGGTCGCCGGTCGTCGCGGGAACACCAGGTTCTTAGCGACGGCCGGCCGTGTGACGTACCAAGCGTTGAATCGACGCAATTCCGAATAGTGGTCCCAGCGACAACGCCGCGAAGGCCCACCGCCAACCAACGAGCGTCGCCAGCGGTGGCACGAGTTGAATCACCAGCGCGGTAAGCAGGAATCCCAGCGACGTCTGCAACGTGAGCGCGGTGCCCACGGCGTGTGGCGGTACGCTTTCGGTGACCAGCACTGAAAACTGCGCGCTGTCCGCGATGACGAAAAAGCCCCACACGAGCGCGATCGGCACCAGCAGCCACAGCGAGCGTCCGTAGGCGAAGCCGATCAATACGGAGCACGCGCCACTGATCGCCATTGCGCGCGTCACGAGCCAGGCGCGCCCGCGCCGGTCGGCCACGAGACCACCCCAGATGCAGCCGGCACCGCCGATCGCGAGCGCGGCGAAGGCGATTGCCGACGCCACCGATGCCCCGCGCATCGCCGCCGCCGCATCACGCGCGGGATCACTCACGGTGATGCTGGCCGCGATGAACACCGGCAGCCACGTCCACGCGGCATACAGCTCGAACATGTGCCCCAGATACCCGCCGGTGGAGAGCCGCCAGGCTGGCGCGTTCACCACATCGCGCACGAGACTCCACGAGAACGGCCGCGCGGGGAACGGATACGGTCCCTCGCGGTAGAAGAACCACACCAGCAATGCGGCAATGCATGCGCCGATGGTCGCGCTGAGTACGACCGGTGTGATGCCGGCGCCGGGGATCGCGTGCACGAGATACGGCATCGCCTTGCCTACCGTGAGCGCACCCACGATCGTGCCCACCGCGAGTCCGCGTCGCACGCGAAACCACGTGGCGATCATCTTCATCGCCGGTGGATACACGCCGGCGAGGGCGAGGCCGGTCACGAAGCGCCACACGAGCGCACTCGACAGCTGGTCCGACGTGAGCAGCAAGGCGTTGGCAGCAGCGCCGACCAGCGCCGCGAAGGAAAAGAGCCATCGGGCCGGCACGATATCGGCCACGTTCAACAGCGCCGACAGGGCGGTGCCGACCACGAAGCCCAGCTGCACGATCGTCGTGAGCCACGCCGCTTCGCTGCCGGTGAGCGACCACTGCGCGGTGTACTGCGCCGACACCGCGCTGGCGGCGAACCACAACGTCATCGCCAACAGTTCGGCGACGGTGAGTATGCCGAGCATGCGCCAGCGATCCGGATGCGAATCGGCGACGGGCGTGGGGTCAGTGATCGCCGGCAAGCAGTTGGCGGACTTCGTCGAGCAGGCGACGCGATGTGAATGGCTTCTCGAGATACGCCGTGATGGTGGGATCGTCGTCGCCTCCCATCCCGCCCTCCAGGTAACCAGAGGTGAAGAGCACGGGCACGCGCTCGCGTTCGTCGCGCAATCGCGTCGCGAGTTCGCGACCGGTCGCGCCGGGCATGATCATGTCGGTCACAACCAGATCGATCCCACCGCCCGGTCCGTCGTGTTGCCGCCACAGGACGTGCCCTTCCAGCGCGTTTCTCGCTTCGATGAGTCGATAGCCGGCGCGCGCGAGGACACGGTGTACAATCCCCCGCACGCCATCATCGTCTTCGACCAACAGGATGGTCCCGTGCGCGGTGGCGGGCGTCGGGATCGCATCGGTGGTCCGCTCAGCTGTCGGCGTCTGATCGGTCAGCGGAAGTGCCACCAAGATCGTGGTACCGCGTCCCGGCGAGCTCTCGATCGCGACCAGACCGCCCGACTGCTCGATGATGCCGTGCACCATGGCCAATCCGAGTCCGGTACCGCTCCCTGGATCCTTGGTGGTGAAGAACGGTTCGAACGCGCGCGCGCGCACGCGGTCGTCCATCCCCGTGCCGGAGTCGCTCATCAAGAAGAGCACGGCGTGATCGGGCGTCGATCCCGGCCAACGTGGCATCGACAATGGCAGACTCCCACCATCCCGGAGCTCGGTGGTGAGCAGCAAATTTCCGCCACCCGGCATCGCGTCGCGCGCATTAATAGCGAGGTTCACCAGTACTTGTTCGAGCTGACCCGTATCGGCGAGGACATACAGTGGTTTGGGCTCGAGCGTCACGCGCAATGCGACGTCTTCACCGATCACGCGATGAAGCAGCCGCTCGACGTTTTCGATGATGCCATTGAGATCGAGTACCTCAGGCGTCAGCACCTGCTTGCGGCCGAAGGCGAGCAGCTGACGCGTGAGACCTGCCGCGCGATCGGCCGACGCGAGAATCTCTTCGGCATCACGCCGCAGTTCACTCTGCGCCGGTAACTCACCGAGCAGAAAATCGGCGCTGCCGCGAATCACCGTGAGCAGATTGTTGAAGTCATGAGCCACCCCGCCGGCCAGACGTCCCATCGCTTCCATCTTCTGGCTCTGACGGAATTGTGCCTCCAACTTCTCGCGCTCTGTGACATCGCGCAGAATGACGGTGAGCAAAGACTGGCCGTTGACCTCCGTTCGTGAAATCGTCGCCTCGATCGGGAAGATCTCGCCGTCGGCGCGCTGTGCGCGTAGCGGACCCGCCCGCCCCATGCTACGCGTGGTGGTGCCGCTCGCCGCGAACTGTGCAACCATGCGCGCGTGCCCATCGCGCAACGCGCTGGGGAGAAAGCGGTCGATCGATGTACCCAGCGCGTCTTCGGCACCGACCCGAAAGATTCGTTCGGCCGCCGCATTGAAGATCATGATGCGACGATCTGCGTCCACAGAAATGATGGCATCCATAGCCGAGCCGATGATGCGCTCGAATCGCACCTGACTCTCCTCGAGCGACGCGGTCATCTCCCGCAACCGCTGCTCGCTGATGGCCTGCGCGCGTGCATCGGCGATCGCCTTTGCCAGTCCGGCACCCTGCTGCAGCACCAGACGATCCTGCACGGTCCAGTGGCGCGGTGCTGTGTCGGCCAGCATCACATGGCCCACGGTGTCGCCCGTCGTGCTGCGCACACGCGCTACCGCGAGCGCTGAGATGTCCTGCGCCCCGGACATTGCCGCGCGCTCGACAGGGAGCGCCGCGAGGTCGTCGATGCAGACGAGGTCCGCGTCGTCGAGCAGCATCTCGCCATCGCGCGCCCATAGGGTCGGCAAGGTGGCACGCAGGCCGTCGCGATCGATCTCCACGGCAATGGCATCGCCCTCGCTCGGCAACTCCAGCGTCACGTGCACGCGCGCGGCTTCGCTGGCGGTTCGCAGCAACGCGACGAGCTGTCCGAGCGAGGACAGGACCGTCGGCGGCATCAGGGTCAGGTCGACGGAATGAGCCATTGGCTTGAATACGGCGTGATGGAGCGAACTGACATTGCAATTTGAGTAAACGTGTCGGCGGCGGCAAGTCCACTGTCGAGGTCGCCGTGCCGAGGTCGC
>NZ_JBDNFF010000211.1:0-12941 GCF_041689975.1 Gemmatimonas sp. | reverse complement strand
TCCCGTTTGCTCGATGATGTCCAGCGCTTCGACGCCACTGCCGGCGAGCACGACGGTGTATCCGACTCGCTCGAGCAAACGACCGGTCACTTTGCAGATGGCCGGCTCGTCGTCCACCACGAGTACGGTGGTCTCCCCCGCTATCCGGACGGCGGAACTCACGGGCGCGTCCGCGTCCGGTGCGTATGTCGGGTCGGACAGCGTACTTGGTGACATGAGCGGGAAGAACAGGGTGAACGTTGAACCCTCGCCGACAGCGGTCCGCACGCTGATCTGCCCACCGTTCTGCGCCATGATCCCCGCCACAGCCGCCAACCCGAGCCCGGTGCCTGTCCCGAGCAGCTTCGTCGTGAAGAACGGCTCGAAAATGCGCGCGCGCGTTGCCGCATCCATGCCGCTCCCCGTATCCCGTACCGAGAGTGTGCCGTACCGGCCCCGCATGAGGGAGCGGCCGTCAGCGTCCAGCACCCCGGTTTCGACCTCGGATTCGGCGGCGACGATGGCAATCGTGTCGTTCTCCGTGGTCGCGTGGCGCGCATTGATGATCAAGTTGACGATCAGTTGCTCGAGCTGTCCCGGATCCACCCACACGACGTGCGGCGCAAGCGCCGACACCTCGAGCTGTCGTTGCTCGCCCGCCAAATGGCGAATCACCGGCAAGAGTTGACGCACCATCGCGCTCAGGTCCACCGACTGTGGATGGTGCTCGGCGTGGCGACTGAACTCGAGCAACTGACGGGTAATCGCCGCGGCATGGTTCGCGGCGCTGATAATCTCGCGCACGTTGGCCAGCGATTCCGGCGTCACCTCGCGCTCGTCCAAGAGCAGCGTCCCGAAACCCAGGATCACCTGCAGCATGTTGTTGACCTCGTGCGCTACGCCGCCGGCGAGCGCACTGACCGCCTCGAGTCGCTGGGTGGCCTGCAACTGTGCGGCGAGCTCGCGCGTCACGTCCTCGGCGGCGAGCCGCTCCGTGATATCGCGGATCACCAGATGGGCCGACGGCTTGCCGCCCTCGATGAACACTTGCGCCCTGACCTCGACCTCCACGTGGCCGCCGTCGATGCGATGCAGCGTGTCTCGCACGGGCGGCACCGGCTCCACCGAACTGGTATCGGTCGTGAGCCGGCGCGCGACCGCTTTCAAGTGTGGCGGGTGGAGCAGCATGTCCACCGGCTGCCCCACGATCTGTTCCCGACGACTCGCGCCGGCCAGTCGGACTGCAGCGGCGTTGGCCGAAAGGATTACTTCGCCATCGTGCACGAGAATGCCGTCGGGCGCGAGCTCGACCAGTTGCTCGTACCGCCTCTCCCGGTCTGCATCGTCACGCGATGGACCGACGGGTATCATGGTGCGATCATGGCGTGTTCATCAGGTATCACTGACATCTTTGTGTGACGGCTCACGCGACGGACCCGCGGCACGCAATTGACGGACAGGTAGGCCGGTTACGACCCGATCGTACTCTCGTAGGGTGTTCCCGAGGACAATGCCGGACGAGGTCGACTCGTAGGACCAGAAGTCGCGGCTGTGATTGCTCCCACGCATCTTCACGATCACCAGCGCCTTGCGCGGCTCGCCTTCGATTTCGACGAACCGCTGGCTGAGGATCACATCGGTCAGGAACGACACGCTGTGCCCGGTAATCTGGAGTCGTTCCTGCTCCACTACCTCGACCGTCGAGTAAATCGTCACGCCTATGCCGGTGAGCGCCCCGATGAGGCGGTAGAGCGATTCCCGAAAGTCCTCCCGAAACGTGGGTGCGAGCGCCATTTCGAAGCCCGAAATGGAATCGATGACCACGCGCGTCGCACCGATCTGCTGCACCGCTGTGCGGATTTCCTGCAGCGTTTCGTCCACCGACAGGTCCAGCGGTCGTAAGTAAATCACGCGGAGGCGGTTGGTGTCCACGGCATCCTGCAACTCGATCCCCATCGCGGTGGCGCGGGCGAGGTAGATCTCCGGATGCTCCTCGAACACCGCAATAACGGCGGACTCCCCAACGCGCAGCCCCTCCGCTACGAACTGGACCGCAAACGTCGTCTTGCCCGACCCGGTTGGACCGGCGAGCACGACTGAATCGCCAGCGGGAATGCCGCCGCCCATCAACTCGTTGAGGCCGGAGATACCGGTGCCCAGCCGTTTGCTCTCCGCCGCGCGCGCGTCTGCGCGATGGCTCGACACGCGAGGATACACGATCACGCCATCATCGGTGAGTTTGAGTGTGTGCAGTCCGGGCATGTGCGCGAGCCCGCGCGCCTTAATGACCTGCAGCTTGCGCACCACCGAGTTGCGGTCGACGGCCTGCATGACCCGAATGATCCCGTCAGCCACCGTGAACACCGGGTTCCTAGTTTCCTCGGCTTCGTATTCCCCAATCAGTAGCGACGTGATGTCCCAGGTCGTGAGCTGGAGGGCCAACCGCTGCACGAACCGCTCGACGCTGCCCTCCCGACTTCCGCCGCTGGCCCCGTGCAGCAGCGACCCGAACGAATCGACGACCACGACGCTCGGACCCAGTCTCCCGACCTCCGCCTCGATGCGCTCCAGAACGCCTTCCAGGTCGCCTTCCAGCGCTTCCTCGCTGAGATTCAGGAAATGCACGGCGTTCCCGACCTTAGCCGGATTGAAGAACGAGAACCGCTGCTGATAGCGCAGCATCTTGAGCGACGTCTCGCCGAGGAGCGTGATGAAGAGGCCGGGTCGTACGACTGTCGCGTTGGCGAACAGGAACTGCATGCACAGCGTCGTCTTTCCCGCTCCGGGTTCACCAGCGATCAGGTTGAACGAGAATTCCGGTAGTCCGCCGCCCAGGACTTCGTTCAGCCCGGGCACCCCGGTGTCGAGCAGCGTGAATGTCGTCAGGTCACGACGCACGGCAGTGAGATCACATGGCTTGATCATCGCATTCTTGGTAAGTGGCGCTGCGCATGCTTCGGCGCAGGCTCGATGCTCGGGCTCGGTGCTCCCGCTTGCTCAACGAGGCGTTCGGCCATCTCCTCACCAACGATGCGGCCCAGCAGTTCCATCAACGTCACGAGCAGTGCCACCATGCCGCTGGCAAGGGCATCGGGTGTCGTCGGCCCGTCGTTCGGCGCAGCAGGCCGGAATCCATCAACCGTCAGCACGGTGCTCAGTGCCGGGTGCAAAGGTAGCGTCAGGCGTGCGGCGTTGAGGAGCAGCGCGCGGTATCCCTCCGACCCGATCCAGCGACTCAACAACATCTCGACATCGTTCAGGAGCCGCATCGCCGCCGCGCCAGCGGCATCATCAGCGAGCCCGTAAGGACCGGCAAAGGCGAAGACGGGGTGGATCGCACCCGTAGCCCGCTCCAGGAGACGCCGGGCCACCTCGTCTGCGGTCGAGTGCGTACGCGTCACCGGGAAACGGTGCGCGGAACGTGCTGCATTCGGACTGGCAAACCCGTGATCATGTAAATACGGCAGAAGGAGTGAACCATGGGAGGCACTCTCGTGGGAGTGCGAATCTCGTGCCGCCGGCGAAGAACAGCGCCCTGACAAGCAGGTTGTACCCGCAGAAGAGACATTTACCGTGGACTCGAGACCGCTGTGACGGCACTCGAGAGTGCCGCTCGCCCCGCGGTAATACGCGCCGCTTCCAGCTCCTCGAGGTGTAGCGACGCACGCTCAGCGAGCCCTGCGAAGTCGATATCGAGCGGTAAGCTCTCACGCACCACGGCCAGCATTCGGAACAGCGACATGCGCCCGAAGAATCCCATCGCAAGCGCCTCGAGCGCTTCAAACAGCATCAGCCCGCTGATGTCGTCATCACCGGCTCCAATCTTGAACCGGGCAAACTGCTCGCCGATCCAGGCCAACGCCTGTGCCACCTGACTCTCTGGAGCATCAAGCGCACCGAGCAGATCCCGCAACAAACCCTGCTCGGACTCGAGATCGGCGCGCAGACGGAGCATGAGCACGCCAAGTGGTTCATTGACGTATGCGTCGCTGACTCTGCCCATGAGCTTGAGAGCGGCCACGGATCCTGCCAGGTGATCATTGAGATACTGCGCTAGAGTCGCATGGTCCAAGTTCGGCGGTCGCGAACGGCGCGCGTTGTCACTGGAACTGGTGCTTGGCTCGTTCATCACGCCTCCGCGTACGCTGGCAGTACGGCCAAGGGTTGGTGCAACCGTGCACAATCGCTGGTGCCAACTTTTTCGATACACGGCGCAAGTTTCGCACCAAGCTCGGGACAGACTGAACGACTGGCGGCGACCTGCGTTTTGCAGAAGGCGGCGTGTCACACATCACCGACAATTGGCTTCATAATTGCTGCGCTTTCCCAACGTAACGACCCTGACGACAATGCACGCGGCGATGTCGACAGCCACACCTGGAAACGGAGCACACAATGTTCACTCTGCAGTCAACCCTTCGACGCGCGCTGATAAGTTTCGCATTTCCGGCGATGCTGGTGGCATGTTCAGACGAAAATGAAACGACGGCACCGGTCGCGACGACGATTACCACGACGAGCGGAACGGCACAGACGGTTGCAACTGGCGCGACCACAACTCCGCTTTCCGTCAAAGTCATTGATCAAAATGGCGCTGCACTTTCCGCGGTGCCGGTAACGTTCGCCATCAGTTCGGGTGGCGGCACCTTGAGCTCAACCGCCGCGTCCACCGACGCCAGTGGCGTGGCATCCTCGACCTACACTGCCGGAACAACGGCCGGAACAGCGACGATCACGGCATCAGTGGCCGGTGTCAGTCCGGTGAGTTTCAGTGTGACCGTTTCGGCGCGCACGGCCGCGACACTCACGGCGGCCAGCGGAAGCGGACAAACCGTCGTGACGGGCGCGCAAACGACGAGCCCGTTCGTCGTTCGCGTTGTTGATCAGACCGGAACTCCGATCGCCGGAACAACGGTGACGTACGCAATTACCAGTGGCGGTGGCACACTCGGATCCGCCTCCGCGACAACCAACGCGACAGGCAATGCGTCCACGACCTTTACCTCGGGCACAACGGTTGGTACGTCGACGGTGACGGCATCGGTCGTTGGCCTTCCGGCGATCACCTTCTCGACGACCGTTGCCGCGCGGGTTGCAACCACGTTGACGATAAGCGGCGGCAGTGCTCAAACCATCGTGTCAGGGGTGCAGAGCACGAATCCGCTCTCCGTAAGAATCGTCGATCAGGCAGGGACACCGGTTGCGGGCACCACGGTGACGTTCGCGATTGTCACTGGCGGCGGGGCGTTGGGGAGCGTCACGGCGACTACCGATGCGTTGGGAATCGCGTCAACGACATATACCGCTGGCATGACGGGCGGTGCAGCCACGATCACGGCGACGTCCGGCATTCTGACGCCAGTCACCTTTACGCAGACGATTACCGCACGCGCGCCGACGACGGTGACGGTATCGAGTGGCAGCGGGCAGTCCGTGCTGACGAACAGTCCGGTAAGCAACCCATTCATTGTTCGGGTCGTCGACCAGACCGGCGCCGCAGTTGCAAATGCGACGGTGACGTTTGCCATCACTAGCGGCGGCGGGATGTTGTCTTTGACCACCGCCACCACCAACGCTACCGGTTTTGCACAGATTACGTACACAGCTGGCGGAACTGTTGGCGCAGCGACGGTGACCGCGACCGTTGCAGGAGTCGCACCGGTGACATTCACCACCACGGTGACGTCATCGAGCAATGTGTTGTCGACCGTGAGCGGCAGCGCACAGATGCTGATTGTCGGCACCGCAGCCGCGAACCCGTTCGTCGTCAGGGTTGTCGATGCAACCGGAGCAGTCGTGGTTGGCGCGCCGATCACCTTCGCAATCGCGACGGGCGGCGGAGCTCTGAGTATGTCGACCGTGAACACTTCGGCCGCTGGTACGGCGCAAGTGTCTTACACGGCTGGCGCAACGACTGGCACGGCAACTGTGACGGCTACGGGACCAGGCCTTATACCGGTCACTTTCAGTTCGACGGTGCTGGCGGCCACGAACGTGTTGTCGGTGGTGAGCGGAGCAGCGCAGTCCGTACGTGTGAGTACGCCCGCTGCAGCATTCACTGTACGGGTTACGGACGCACTCGGCGTCTCCGTAGTTGGGTCGACGGTAACGTGGACGGTTGTCTCGGGCGGCGGAACGCTGAGCGCGGCCTCTTCAATGACCAATGCAACGGGAAATGCGACGATCACGTACACCACAGGTGCTGTGGTCGGCACATCAGTCGTGACCGGTACGATCGCGGGTGGCGGGTCGGTGACGTTCACGACGACCATCACGAATTGACCACACCCAGCGCGTTGGCGGGATGACGTGACGCTTCGCTGTGCGGGCGCCTCCCAACAAGGGAGGCGCCCGCATTGTCATACCCGTGGACCGTAGCGTCCCTACGTTTGCGGATTAGAACGGTGTAAGTGGTTGATTTGCGATCGCTCCGTGGCAGCCGCCAATACCGCCGTTCGCGCGAAGTCCGCGAAGAACAGCAACACCAGGAGTGGTGTCCCAACATTTATTACGAGCTATGCGGTCAGATGGGTGCCGATTCCCGTTCTTCACGTGTTGCTCTGCGTTCTCTGCGCCTCCGCGTCCTCGGCGTGATCGGTTCAGCAGCCTGTTCGTCACCGCCCCCGGAAGTAGTGCGCGGCGTACGGTGCGCACGGGGCCGTGGAACTGATCACGCAGAGAACGCAGAGCACTGAGAGAACACAGTGGCGCTCCGCCAAACCCGGCCGGATTTTCTCGTGAATACGCGCGAAACCCATTCCCTTGCACAATGGATTGTTGCACGACAACACCCAGACACCTTCGACATGTTCCGCTTGGCTTCATCGCGCAAGAAGCAGCGATGAGTGCGGCGGCGATCTCGTCGGCCATGATGTGACTGGTGGGAGCTATCGGCCACGGAATCGCCGACGACACGTTGGGAAGCACTATCACGCCAAGGCGTCGATATCGGCGGCGCTACTGATCAGCGCCGCCGTGGGAAGACGGCTACGCGAGGTACCGCTCAATCGCAGGAATGTCGGCCCGAATGCTGGCCGAAGTAACGCCGGAGGAACAGTGGATTTCGGAGCAGTGAGGGCATTGTCACCAGTACGTGGCCTTCTCAACGGCAGGTTTCGGGGTCGGAGCACGAGCTCACGACGAACAGGCGAAAGCTTGTGCGGTCCGCTACTGGCAACATCCGGCTCAGTCGGTGACCTTCCGTTGGAAATCCCCCGACCGCCTCGGCTTCCGGGGCCCGCGTCACCCCCTCCACCCACCTTCAAGTGCTCGAGCAGTACGCCCCCTTCCTCGCACTCGGCTGCGCCACAATCGCCGTGCTGTACGGCATCTTGACAGCCCGGTGGATCATTGCCCAACCCGCCGGCAACGAACGCATGCAGCAGATCGCCGGCGCCATTCAGGTAGGCGCGAACGCCTACCTGAAGCGTCAGTACGCCACCATCGCCGTTGTTGGCGCGATTCTCTTTGTGGCGGTCGGCGCAGGGCTCGGCAACTGGATGACCGCTATCGGCTTCGCGATCGGCGCGGTGCTGTCGGGCGTGGCCGGCTTCATCGGCATGTTCGTGTCGGTGCGCGCCAATTCGCGTACGGCGCAGGCAGCCACGATTGGTCTCAACGCCGCGCTCAACATCTCCTTCAAAGGCGGCGCCATCACCGGTATGCTGGTGGTTGGCTTGGGCCTGCTCGGCGTGGCCGGTTTCTACATGGTGGTGATCGGCGCCAACACCGGGGAAGACGCCGTGAAGGCGGCGCTGGAACCCATGGTGGGTCTGGCCTTCGGGGCGTCGCTGATCTCCATCTTTGCGCGACTCGGCGGCGGCATCTTCACCAAGGGCGCCGACGTGGGCGCGGACCTGGTGGGCAAGGTGGAAGCGGGCATTCCCGAAGACGATCCGCGCAACCCGGCCGTGATCGCCGACAACGTGGGCGACAACGTGGGCGACTGCGCCGGCATGGCGGCCGACCTGTTCGAGACGTACGCCGTGACCGTGATTGCGGCGATGCTCGTGGCCGGACTGGGCTACTCCACCTACGGCAACACCGGCGTCATGTATCCGCTGGTGCTGGGCGCGGTGTCAATTCCGGCGTCGATCGTCGGCACGTTCTTCGTGAGCGTGAAGCCGGGTGGCAAGATCATGAACGCGCTGTATCGCGGGTTGATCGTGGCCGGTGTGTTGGCTGCTATCGGGTTCTTCTTTGTCACGCGACAGATGTTTCCGGGTGAGTTGGGTACCAAGTTGTTCATCTGCGCCATGATTGGCTTGGGCCTCACGGCCGCGCTCGTCGTGATCACCGAGTATTACACGGCCACCGAATACGGTCCGGTACGTCAGATCGCCAAAGCCTCCGAGACCGGACACGGCACGAACGTGATTGCGGGTCTCGCCGTGTCGATGAAGTCGACGGCCGCACCGGTGCTGGTGGTGGCGGCGGCCATTTATTTCTGCTTCGATATGGCCGGCTTGTACGGCATTGCCATCGCCGCCACCTCCATGCTCTCCATGGCGGGCGTGATCGTGGCGCTCGACGCGTACGGCCCGATCACCGACAATGCCGGCGGCATTGCCGAGATGAGCCATCTGGGTCCGGAGATTCGCAAGATCACCGACGCGCTCGACGCGGTAGGAAACACCACGAAGGCCGTGACGAAGGGCTACGCAATCGGCTCGGCCGGTCTCGCCGCGCTCGTGCTCTTTGCCGACTACAGCAGCAAGCTCGGTGAGCATCTTGGCGCTCCCGTGAACTTCTCGCTCGACGACCCCAGGGTCGTGATCGGTCTGCTCATTGGTGGCATGATTCCGTATCTGTTCGCGGCGGCGGCCATGCAGGCCGTGGGTCGTGCGGCCGGCGCCGTGGTCGAAGAAGTGCGTCGCCAGTTCCGCGAACTGCCCGGCATCATGAAGGGCACGCAGAAGCCGCAGTACGATCGCGCGGTAGACCTGCTCACCAAGGCGGCCATCCGCGAGATGATTCTCCCGTCGCTGATGCCGCTCGTGATCCCGGTGATCGTGGGTGTGGTACTCGGTGGCGCGGCGCTGGGCGGTCTGCTCATGGGCACGATCGTAACGGGGCTCTTCGTGGCCATCTCGATGTGCACCGGTGGCGGTGCATGGGACAACGCCAAGAAGTACATCGAAGAAGGGCACCATGGCGGCAAGGGCAGCGAAGCCCACAAGGCAGCGGTGACCGGTGATACAGTGGGCGATCCGTACAAGGACACAGCTGGCCCGGCGATCAACCCGCTCATCAAGATCATCAACATCGTGGCGCTGTTACTCATTCCGTTGCTCACCAAGGCGTAGGTCGCGCTGGTGTCGCAACGTGGGGCGGTGAAGATCGAGTATTCGTGAACATTCATTACGGTGGCCTCGAAAGCGCAAGGTCGACGCAGCGAACGCCTGCACCTCGAGATCGGCGACGCCGGGCGATGGCGCCGCGACTACGATTCGATCGTCGGCTTATCGGGTTGCGTAGAGAATGCCCATCGCGATTGCCACCACCATCATGACTCCCGCGATCGTCCACGGGATCCACAGCGGCGCGTTGGCGATTTTCTCGACCACCGGTCCGCCACCGGAGTGTCTCGGCCTCACGGACAGACTCACCGCCTTCGCAATCTCATCGCCCGACGCTGGGCGATCGGCCGGCCGCTTGGCGAGCGAGCGCATCACGATTGCGGCGAGATGCTTCGGAACGTCGGGCCGCTTCGACGCGATCGGTTCGGGCAACTGCTTCGCGTGCGCCTCGATTACCGCCTGCGGTGAACGGCCCGCGAATGGCGGGTGCCCGGTGATCATTTCGTACGCGACGACGCCGAGCGCGTACAAATCCGCGCGGTGATCGAGCGCCGGGTCAGCAGCCGCTTGCTCGGGCGCCACATAGGTTGGTGTCCCCAGACTCATGCCCACCTGCGTGATGCGCATGATCTCCGCTTCCATCTCCGTCGTGGACGCACTGATCAATGCCTTGCCGATGCCGAAGTCCAGCACGACCGCCTGCCCGTGGTAGAACATCACATTCTCGGGCTTGATGTCGCGATGCACGATTCCTTCCTCGTGCGCGTAGGCCAGCGCGCCGGACACTTGCTCGAGAATCGTCGCGATATCGGCGAACGCCATCGGCCGCTCGCGATCAATGCGCTGCCTCAGCGCCTCGCCGTCGACGAAGGGCATCGTGTAGTACAGATGCACACCCGCTTGCCCGGCCGAGAGCAACAGCACGATGTGCGGATGCTGCAGGCGCGCCGCGAGTGCGATCTCGCGCTTGAATCGCTCGGCGGACAGCGAGGCCGCCAGCTCGGGCGCCAGCACTTTGATGACGACGCGACGACGCAACGCCTTCTCGGTCGCGACGAAAACCCGCGACATGCCGCCGCGCGGCAATTCACGCTCCAGCGTGTAATGCTCGGCCAATTCGGCCTGAACCTCGGCTTGCAGTCCGTCGTCGAGCATCTGAAGCCACCATGGCGGGGGACACTGGGAATGTACGTGATTCGGCGGGATTGGCGAGTGCGGCCAGCGGGAACGTGGCTGCCTTACATGCATCAAAGCCATGCAGTCATTGTCGCGCCGGGCGACCGGCACTGCGAGATCTTTGCGACGTTGGTGAAGCAGTTTCGGGTAATCGGCAATCTGCTGTCTGATGCAAGGTTTGCGGTGCTGGCAATCGAGCACTGCCGTGATTGCGTGCGAGGCTCGCTTATCGCTCATCGCGCAGGCATCGTTCGGGGATGTCGGAACGACCGTCGAGACTGTCGTCGGCCCTTGGCCGTAGCTACCGCCTCGAGCGCGAGCTCGGCGCGGGCGGCATGTCCACCGTGTATCTCGCCGAAGACCTGAAACACGACCGCAAGGTTGCGATCAAGGTCCTCACACCTGAACTCGCCGCTGTGCTCGGCGCCGAGCGCTTCATCGTGGAGATCAAGACCACGGCGGCGCTGCAACATCCACACATCCTGCCGCTGTTCGACAGCGGTATGGCGACGGGTTCCTGTTCTACGTGATGCCCTACATCGAGCGCGAAACGATTCGCGACAAGCTCAATCGCGAAACGCAGTTCGGCGTAGACGAAGCCGTGCGCCTTACGCGAGAGGTGCCGATGCGTTGGACTACGCGCATCGGAAAGGCGTGATCCACCGCGACATCAAGCCCGAGAACATCCTGCTGCACGATGGGCGCGCGATGGTGATGGACTTCGGGATCGCGCTGGCGGTGAGCGCGGCCGCCGGCGGGCGCATGACGGAGACCGGATTGTCACTCGGCACGCCGCACTACATGAGCCCCGAGCAAGCCACGGCCGAAAGGGACATCACGCCGCGTGCCGACGTGTATTCACTGGCGGCGGCGCTGTATGAAATGCTGACCGGAAACCCGCCACACATGGGTGCATCGGCGCAGCAGATCATCATGAAGATCATCACCGAAGTGCCGCCACCGGTGACCGCACGACGGAAGTCGGTGCCAGCGAATGTCGACGCGGCACTTACGAAGGCGCTGGAAAAGCTGCCGGCCGATCGCTTCGATACGGCGAAAGCATTTGCCGACGCGTTGGCAAATCCAACGTTCACGACGGCGGGGATGTCCGGCTCGACAACGGGTGCGCTCGCGGGACGCGGTGGCCTATCGAGGCGCCTCGTCATCGTGATGACCGCGCTGGTGGCGCTGCTGCTCATCACGACACTCTCGGGCTGGCTCCGCCCTGCCCCGCACGTCGCGAAGCCGGTCACCCGCTACACGCTGACCCCGGACTCGAGCAGTGCCCGCAGCGGGCCACAAGTGCGCATCGCGCTCTCACCCGATGGCGCGCGTCTTGTGTACACCGGTGGTAAGCGCCTGCAACTCTTCGTGCGGCCGCGCGACCAGTTGCAGGCCATGCCATTGCCGGGCACCGCTGGGGCCATCAACCCGTTTTTGCACCTGATGGCGCGCAGCTCGGCGTGTTCATCGGCAACGTGCTCAAGCTCGTTTCACTCACGGGCGGTTCGCCGATCACGGTTACGGATTCCCTATTTCCGTACACGGGGGCGTCGTGGGGACACAGCGATGCGATCTACGCGCGAGCCCGAACGGTACCGCTCAGCCTGATGCGCGTCCCCGCAGGTGCGGGGGGCGTCCCGACGCGGTTCACCACGCTCGATACGGCGGAGGGCGAGATCCAGTACGTTGTGCCGACGGCCCTGCCCAACGGGAAGGGCGTGCTGTTCACCATCCGCTACGACGGGAGGAAGCACCCCGAGTCGGTGATCGCCGTGGCTGATGTCGCCACCGGCAAATACACCGTGCTCGTCACCGGAACGCGAGCGCTGTACGCGGCGGCGAGACAACTGGTCTTCTCGACCCACCGGGACACTCCTGGTCGCCCCGTTCGCCCAGGGCACGCGAGCGCTCACGGGGCCGGCGAAAGTGGTGAGCGAGGGCGTGCGCCTCGCCGAGGTCACGGCCGCAGGCGATTTCGCGGTTTCGACGACGGGCACGTTGGTGTACGCCACCGCCGCAACCGGGATCAACCGTGAACTCGTGTGGGTCTCTCGCGGCGGCAACGTGCAACCCGTCGATGCGCCGTGGCAGGGTGCGTTCAAGAACCCCGCCCTCTCGCCCTCACGTTCGACGGGACCATCAGCCGCTACCCATCTTCGACTCCCGACGGGCGGGCGTTGACGTTCTCATCCGACGCCACCACTGCCGCCGGCGGGGAAGACCACCTCTGGACGAAGCGGGCCGACGGAAGCGCACCGGCGGTGCTGCAACTGCACCAGTCACGTAGCATCGTTGAATCGCTCTGGTCGCCGGACGCGAATTGGCTGATCTATGGAACCTTCTCGATCCAGGCTGGAGTGGGTGATATTCTGGCCATGCAAGTGGGGGCGGATACCGTGCCCGTGCCACTGGCGGCGACCCCCTTTTCCGAATGGTCGCCCGCGCTCTACCCACACGGCCGCTGGCTCGCGTACACGTCGACCG
>NZ_JBDNFF010000210.1:0-5322 GCF_041689975.1 Gemmatimonas sp. | reverse complement strand
GAATCCAGCTCGTGGCAGACGTCCACGACCCGGGAGGGGCGACGCGAGGCTTGGTGGCATGGTCAACCGGTATGTTCATGGGCGCGGGGTAAGTTGCATGCACGCCCAATCGTGTCGCTACCGAGTCGCCACGATATGTGCGACAACTGTTCACGCCGCTTGCCGCCACGTGAATGATCGGTCAAGTTGTCCACAGGGCGGGTCGGTGCCAGCACTGTAACGGTTACGGGTGGCGCCAACTACGCGTCTTAGGTTGGACGTCGCCGTTCGGGAGACCCTTCCGGATAGCCCATTCACTTTTGTTGACAGGACGGACCTGCATGCGGGTCTCTGCCCCCATTGCGAACATCCGCGCGACGCTTCGCGCGACGACGACGGCGCTTGCCCTTCTCGGGCTGGCGGGCTGTCTCAATCTCAGTACCACCGTGACCGCCTGCACCATCTCGGTGGCGCCGGCCAGTCTTACGCTGCGGGTGAACGCCGCGTCGGCGATCGTCGGCACGGCCTTCGATTGCAAAGGCAATTCGATCCGCAACAAGAGGATCTCGTTTTCCTCGAGCAACACCGCAGTGGCGACGGTGACCACGGAAGGCAACGTGATCGCGGTCAGTATCGGTATCGCTACGGTCTCGGCCATCGCCGACGACAAGAGTGCGTCGGTACAAGTCACGGTGACCCCGGAAACGGCGGCCAACGTCACCATCACGCCGTCCACGCTCACGTTGCGACGCACGAACACGCGCCAGCTCACCGCTACGGCCCGCAACAACCAGAACATCATCATTACCGGTCGTCCGTTCCGGTGGGGCAGCAGTAACTCGTCCATCGTGTCGGTCGACCAGAACGGTCTGCTCACCGCGCTCACAGCGGGCACGGTTGTGATCAGTGCGGAAGCCGATCAGACCGTAGGCGGTGCAGCGATCACGGTCACCGAAATCCCGATCGGCAGCTGTTCGTTGTCACCGACCTCCTCGAAGGTCACGGTCACACAGAGCGTGCAGCCCACCCTCGTGCTTCGCGATACCGCGAACATCGTGATTCCGTCGCAGGGTCGGCCGATCGTCTGGACCAGTAACAACGAAAACGTGGTGACCGTGTCGTCCACGGGCCTGGCAACCACCCGTCGCGCCGGAACGGCCACGGTCACCGCCTCGCCGGCCGAGAACGCTCAGGTCACGTGCTCGACCAGCATAGAAGCGGTGGATCCACGCATTGTGCAGACGGTGATTCAGCAACGCACTGGATCACTGCGACTTGGCATTCCACGCGGATTTTCCGCCGTGTTGCTCGATTCAACGTCCGCGCTGATCCCGGCGGGTCGCATCACCACGTGGAGCACGAACACACCGACGGTGATCAGCATTACGCAGGCCGGCATCGTCACCGGGCTCACACTGGGTACTGCCCGCGTTATTGCGCGCGCCGAAGGCGTTGCCGACACGGTCACGCTGTCCGTGACCAACGTGCCGGTCACCTCCGTCGTCGTATCTCCGCTACAGGTCACGATGGTGGAAGGCCAGACGCGCCAACTGAGCGTGGTGGTGACCGACTCCACCGGGCGTGACGTAACCGATCGCCCAGTCGAGTGGATCACGACGGATCCGACCAGGGCCACGGTGAGCGCCACGGGGCTCATCACCGCGATTGCCTCAGGCAACGTGTCTATCGGTGCCTCGTCGGAAGGACGTCTCGGCCAAACGGCGGTGCTCATTCAGCAGACACCGGTGGATACGATCGTCGCCGTCGCCGGTTCTTCGGTGGCGCGCGGACAGTCCACTGCGTTTGCCATCACGCTCCTGGATAGCCGCGGCAACACGCTCCGAAACCGGATTGTCGTCGTCACCAGTGACACGCCGGGCATCGCAGTTGGCGCGCCGAACGCACAGTCGACCTTGGTGAGCGTATCGGGGTTCGCGGTTGGAACAGCGACGCTCACACTGCAGGTGGTCAACAACAACAACCAGAATGAGGGGAAGGCGACGCGGGTGACGATCACCGTGACGGCCACGGCGCCCGGCCCGGTCGTCCCTCAGTTGGAACCAGCCAAGTTTCCGTAATCGTCGGTCCATAGTCTAGTTTTCCAGGCGGGGCGCTTCTCATCGAAGTGCCCCGTCTTTCGTACCGCTTCCGGAGTCTTTGCTCATGAGCGCGTCGCCGCCTGCCGCCCAAACCAAACCGTCGTTTCTCCGCGGTCTCTTTCAGGGTGAGATCACCGACGGCCTGCTCTTTCCGTACCCCGCCACGCTCGACGAGCGTCGGCCGGACGAAGCGGCCACGGTGCATCGACTGATCGCTGCCCTCAACGACATGGTCGCGTCCGGGCTGATCGATCCGCGAGCGATGGACGAAGCGGAGTCGATCGGCGAGCCGGTGATCAAGGCGTTCGCCGAGGCCGGCCTACTCGGCCTCACCACGCCCAAGGAGTACGGCGGACTCGGACTCTCAGCCAGCGCTTATGCGCGCGTGTTCGGCGCCATCGCGTCGATCGACGCCTCGTTGGGCGTGCTGATCGGCGTGCACTGTGGACTGGGCGGCAAGGCGCTCGTGCTCTTCGGCAACGCCGAGCAGAAGGCGCGCTATCTGCCGGCCCTGGCGCGTGGCGAGATGCTGGCGGCGTACGCGCTCACCGAACCGGAAACGGGTTCCGACGCGCAGCACATCGTGACCACGGCGCGTCGCAACGCCGAGAATACCGGATGGCTGCTGAACGGCCGCAAGCACTGGATCGGCAACGGGCAGCGCGCCGGCATGATCGCCACCTTTGCGCAGACACCGATCGTGCGCAACGGTGAGACGATCATGCGCCCTACGGCGTTCATCGTACGCCCCGACATGCCCGGATTCCGCATCGACGGCACCGTGCGCAAACTCGGCATCCGCGCTTCCACGCAGGCCGAGCTGGTGTTCGAGGATTGCTTCGTGCCCGACGATCACGTGCTTGGCGACGTGGGCAAGGGGTTCCGCGTGGCCGTGAATGCGCTCAATGCCGGCCGACTGTCGTTGGCTTCCGGCTGCGCGTCGGGATGCAAACGGTTGCTGGCCGAGTTCGCGCGCTACGCCGAGGCCCGCACGCAATTCGGCGGTCCGCTCGCGTCGTTCGAGATCACGCAGCGCAAGATGGCCACGATTGCGGCCGGGACGTACGCGGTGGATGCGATGGTCGGTGCGTTGGCTGCAGCGCTGGATGAAGACAGTGTGGACGCGTCGCTCGAAGCCGCCTGCGCCAAGGTGTTCGCGAGTGAACTCGTGTGGCGAACCGCCGATGAACTGGTGCAGCTCGCCGGTGGGCGCGGCTTCGTGAAGCCGTGGCCGTACGAGCGCTATCTGCGTGATGCTCGCATCAACCGCATTTTTGAAGGCGCCAACGAAATTCTTCGGCTGTTCATCGGACTCAATGGCATTCAGGGGCCGGCCGAAGAGCTGAAAGAACTCTCGGGCGCGCTCAAGAATCCGATTCAGAATTGGGTGCTGGTGTCGAGCTACGCGGCGGAACGCGTGGCGGCCGTGTTGGGCCGGAAGGATCGCTTCGAGGTGACCATCCACGGGTCGTTGCGCAAGCACGCCGAGTTCGTGGAGAAGCACGTCGCGGCACTCGCCGCCGCGACCCAGAAGATGATCGTGACGCACAAGAAGGAGATTCTGCAGCGTCAGCTGGTGGTGGAGCGTCTCGCCGACATGGCGATCGAGCTGTACGCACGCGCCACGACGATCGCCCGCACTCAGCGACTGATCGAGGAGCGCGGCGCTGAAGCCTGCGCGCGCGAGATCGCGTTGACCGACCTGTTCTGCATCGAATCGGGCCGCCGTTTCCGCGCGATCCGCATGGAGCTCGATGGCGACGCCGGCGAGGCGATCGACGATCTACGACGGGAGATCGCGGCGCGTGTTCGCGCGGAACACGGCTACGGTTCGAGCGACGCACTGATGGACGTAGCCGTCCCACCGCTGCCTGCGTGGAGCCTTGTCAAGGCCGAACAGCAGGCCGCCGTTACCCGTCGTTCTTCAACAGCCCGAGCTTGAGGGCGAACTTCACGTAGTCGCTGCGATGCGCGATGCCGAGCTTCTCGCCGATGCGCTGCTTGTACGTATCGACGGTTTTCGGCGAGATTGTAAGCCGCTCACCGATTTCCGGCGCCGTGAAGCCCTCGGCGACCATCTTGAGCACGACCTGCTCGCGGTCGGTGAGCTTCTCGAAGCGGGCGCGCTCATCGGCGTTGCCGTCGCGACGCGCCAGACCGCGGGCGAGCGCACGGGCGGCGCTGGGTTGCACGTACACGTCGCCCGCGGCCACCGTGCGCACGGCATCGACCAGTTCGCGATCGGCCACCGACTTGAGCAGGTAGCCGCCCGCGCCCGCTTCAAGGAGCGCGACCAGGTGTTCGTCTTCGGTATGCATGGTGAGGACGAGCACGCGGCGAGTGATCGGCTCGCCCGGCGTGGGAGTGCGTAGCGCATTCGCCTTCTGCAACTCGCGGGTGGCGGTCAGACCGTCCATGTCGGGCATGGAGAGATCCATCACGATCACGTGGGGATCGACGCGCTCGGCCAGGACCAGCGCATCCTTTCCGGTGCCGCCTTCCCCGACAACCATAATGTCTTTAGCGGTCGAGAGAACCGCTTTGAGTCCCGCACGAACGATCTGGTGATCATCGACCAGCACGACGCGAATCAGGTCAGGGCGCATTCGTCAATTTGGAACCGACAGGGCGACAATGCGAGGACTACTCGCCGCCAAGAGCTACCGATCGGCGACGCACCGCAAAGAACCGATCACTCATCGCGCGGGAAGGATCGTCCCCACACACCGCCCGAAACCGATCCGCACCGCGCCCTCGCGCTCGGCGAACGCGGTGATCTCCAGTTCGTCCCCGTCTTCGAGGAAGCTGCGCGTCTCGCCATTGGCCAGTGCGAGAGGCTCGGCACCACGCCACGTGAGTTCGAGCAGACAGCCGCGGCTTTCCTTGTCCGGGCCGGAGATCGTGCCGCTGCCCAGCAGGTCGCCGGGACGAAGGTTGCAGCCACTGCTGGCGTGATGCACCAACAGTTGCGCCATCGACCAGTACAGGTCGGTCGCCTTCCCCTGCGTGAGGCGCACCGCGGGTGCACCGGCCTCGCGCATGCGCACCGTGCGCAACCACGTTTCCACGGTGATCCCGAAGCCACCACGCGCGCGGTCATCGCTGCTGGCGAGATACGGCAGCGGGTCCGGATCGCCCACGGCACGCGCGGCTAACGGCGTGCGGAACGGCTCGAGCGCGTCGAGGGTGACCACCCACGGGCTGATCGTGCTGGCAAAGTTCTTGGCGAGGAACGGCCCGAGCG
>NZ_JBDNFF010000209.1:0-11467 GCF_041689975.1 Gemmatimonas sp. | reverse complement strand
GTTCGCGGCATCGCGCGTGACGGCCGTGCCTTGCGACGTGGTGCCGACCGCCACCGACGTCGGTGTGAGCGACACACTGACACTCGCGACCGGCACCGCGGGCACCGTCAGTACCGCGAGCCCACTCCGCCCTTCACTCGTGGCCGTGATCGTGGCCGTCCCGACCGCGACGGCCGTGACGAGGCCACCACTGTGCACCGTCGCCACCGCGCTGTTCGAACTACTCCATGTGATCGGACGGCCGCTCAGTACATTGCTCGCCGCATCGCGCGTGACGGCCGTGGCTTGCGTGGTGCCGCCCGCCGTCACGCTCGACGCCGCCAACGACACGCTCACACTCGCCACCGGCACGGCCGTAACTGTCAGTACGGTCGTCCCACTTCGTCCTTCACTCGTGGCGGAGATCGTAATGGTCCCAACCGCGACCGCAGTGACGAAGCCGCTGCCGCTGACCGTCGCCACCGCGCTGTTCGAACTGCTCCACGCCACGGGTCGCCCCGTCAGCACGTTGTTCGAATTGTCGCGCGTGACCGCGGTGGCTTGCGACACAGCGCCCACAATGATCGAAGAGGCGGTCAGCGACACGGTCACCGACGCGACCGGCACCGGCAGCGTGGTCACCGTCGACGATCCAACCACGCCATCCATCGTCGCGGTCACCGCCGCACTGCCGGGCGCGATTCCCAGAATTCGACCGGTGCCCGCAACCACTACCACGCTGTTGTTCGCTGAACGCCACTCGACGGTGCGCCCGGTCAACACGGTGCCACTGCTGTCACGCACAGTCGCGATGAGGCTATCGGCGGTACCACTTATCACCGAGACACTCGCTGGCGTCACATCGACGCGCGCGGCGGCAGGCGACCGCACGGACACCGTGGCGCTGGCCAGCCGTCCCTCACTCGACGCGAACACCAGTCCAGTGCCTGACCCGATCGCCGTCACGGTGCCGTCCGCTCTGATACTGAACACGCTCGGTGCCCCTGACGACCAAGTGACGGCACGGAGCGGAAGCGTGCCACCGCCCCCATCCAACGCGACCGCCGACAATCGCGTTTCGGTTCCAATCAGAAGACTCGTGGTAGCCGGCGAGATCCGAACCGACGACACCGGAGATGGCGACGCGACGACGGTCGCGGTTCCGACTTGCCCCTCGCTGGCTACGGTTATCGTCGCGACACCCGGGGCATTCGCCGTCACCGTGCCATCGACCGCCACCTGCGCGACCGATGCGCTGCTGCTGCTGAACGTGGTCGGACGGCCGCTCAGGAGTGTCCCATTCGCGTCGGTAATCTGCACCACGAGCCGCACCGTCTGCCCGATGGTGAGCGCCGACTGAGACGGCGACACGATGACGGAACCGACGGGCCGTGGACGCACCGAGATGCTCGCGGCACTCGTTCGTCCGGCACTGATGGCACTGATCGTGGCCGTACCCGGTGTGATGCCAAGCACCACGCCCACCGAGGATACCGTGGCCACGCCCGGTGCGTTGGTGCTCCACGTTGCAACGCGACCGCCCAGCAATCCACCCGCCGAGTCGCGCGAAACGGCGCTCAACTGCGTCGTCTGTCCAACGTTGATGCTGGCACTCGGCGGCGTGATCTGCACGCTCGCCACCGGCACCGGGAGCACGGTGACCCCGACCGCAGCGCTCCGCAGCTCGCTCGAGGCGGTGATCGTCGCTACTCCTGGCGAAAGTCCATTCACCAGACCGGTGATATCGACGAACGCCACTGACGGGTCACTCGATACCCAAAACAGTTCACGAGCTGGTAGTGGCACACCGGTATCGTCGACTGGCACCGCCAGTAGTTGGACGAAACCGCCCACCAGCAAACTTGGCGCGGCCGGAGTCAGTTGTACGCCGGAGACAGCACGAGCCACCACATTGACCGTCGCGGTTGCACTGCGTCCGTCGGCCGACACGGCGATCTGCGCTACGCCTAGTCGAACCGCCGACACCAATCCGGCCACCGACACCGTCGCTACCGACGGGTCGCTGCTGGACCAGGTCAGTGCGCGATCCGTCAGTAACTGCGCCGACCCATCACGAACCTTTGCGAGCAACACTGCACTGCCGCCGGCCGCCAGCGTCAGTTGCGTCGGGGTCAATTCTACCTGCGCGACCGGTGATTCGACCGGACGAGGCCCTGAAACATCCGCCAGGCCACGGCACGCCAGCACCCCGGTCCCGAAGCTCAGCCAGAACAGTGCGCGTAGCCAGCGCGGCCAGACCGCGGCGCGCACGCTACCGTTCGGTCATCATCACGCGCGTCGGACGCGCGAGATGGTTCCTGGTGCCGTCGCCCAGCTGTCCTTCAACGTTGAACCCCCAGCACCACAGCTCGCCGTCACCCGCCATTCCGCACGTGTGAGCGCCCGTCGCATTCAGCGCCGCAAAGGTGATTCCTCCAAGGGCACGCGTCGGCACTTCGCGCGAGGCATTCGTGCCATCGCCGAGCTGCCCGTACACATTGCGGCCCCAACACCACGCTTGACCGGCCCGGGTGCGTCCGCAGCTGTGTACGCCCCCGAGCGTCACCGAAATGAAGCGCGTTGATCCGCCGACCAGTGTCGGCGTCAGCTGATCTGTCGTACCACCCAGACCGAGCTGTCCGAAGCTGTTGCGGCCCCAGCAGAAGGCCTCGCCCGTGTCTTCTACAGCACACGTGTGCGAACCGCCCGCTGAAATGCTCGTGAGCCTCGTCGCGCCGCTGACCGCGATGGGCGTGCGCACATCCGCGCGCGTGCCATTCCCGATCTGACCGGAGGCGTTTGCGCCCCAGCAATACGCCACGCCGTCGGTCGCGATGGCGCAGCTATGGTTCCAACCGGCACTCAGCGAGACGAAGCGCAATCCGCCACTGACCAGCGTCGGCGAGGACCGCGTGGCCGTCGTTCCGTCGCCGAGTTGGCCGTTCGCGTTACTCCCCCAGCAGAGCACCTCGCCAGCGGACGTCAGCCCGCACGTATGCGTCAGACCGGCGCGCACCACGCGGAAACTCTGATTGCCGGACACACGCACGGGTGCGCTGCGCGACGTGAACGTGGCGTCACCCAACTGCCCCTTGTCGTCGTTACCCCAACAGTACGCCTCTCCACCACGGGCCACGCCGCAACTGTGCGCCAAGCCGGTGGACACCTGCGTGAACGACAACTCTCCGACGACCGGCGCCGGAGTGCTGCGCGCCTCCGCATCACCGTCACCAAGTTGGCCACGTTCATTCGCCCCCCAGCAGAGCACTTTGACCGAGACGAGCGCGCAGGAATGACGTCCACCCGCAGCAATGACGCCGGGATCGTCGGTGGCACGAACCGTTGGCGCTACGACCGGTGCGGCCGGCGTCCCGGCGCGGGCGGTTGAATCGGCAACTCGTGCGGTGTTGCGCGCCACCAGACGCTCCGCTCGCCACACCCGCATGCCGGCAATGGAGTCCGCTACGAAGGTGTCGCGTGAAAGGTTGGACGGTGCCATCGATGCCGGCGTGTCGGTCGCACCCGTGATCGGCGAGGAGTCGACGGACGTGATCGGCACGATGCCCGGCGAGCTGTCAGTCCTGGCGACGATGGCCAGTTCGACGTTCCCCGCATCAGCCATCACGGCCGGCGGTGCGCGTCGCACCGGAACGGCATCCTGATGAGTCGCGGAGTACGCGAACGCTGCACCGGCCGCCGATACGGTCAACGCGGCGACAATCCACCATCTCCGTGTCTGCGACGGCGCGCTGTCTGACGCCCACGAAGGCGCCTCGTCATCAGCGTTCGTGGCTACCGAAGGCGTCGGCAGCCACGCGGCGGGCGTGGCGGGCGTCGGCACCAGCGTCGTTGCGGCAGGGGCACCGGTATCCGTTGGTCGCGCGAACCTCACCGTGGCATCGGCGCTCGCATTCTTCGGCACCGGCGCGACGCGAGGCTTTGCCTTTTCACGCTCGCGCCGACGACGATGCGACTCCTCCCACTGACGCCAGTCGCTGGGCACCACCCATGCGTCGAGCGCTACCAGCAACCCATCCGCTCCGGCCCACCGCGCCGCGGGTTTCTTCTGCAGCATCCGCTCGGTGATGTATTGCAACCGGGGCGGCACCTCACCAGGGCGCACGGCATCGATCGCCGGCAACTCTTCGTTCTTCTGCTTGAAGATGACGTTGTAGAGTGCTTCCCCTTCCCAGGGTCGTACACCGGTGAGCATTTCCCACGTAACCAACCCCAGACTATACACATCCGATCGCGCGTTCGCGGGCCCTCCGTCGATCTGCTCCGGCGCCATGTACGCAGGGGTGCCGATCGCCGCCCCGGTCATCGTGAGACGCGAGTCGAACTCCGCAGAATGCGCGATACCAAAATCGCTGAGCAGCGCGCGATCGGTGTCCACGTCGAGGAAAACATTTTCCGGCTTCACATCGCGATGGACCACACCGTGCGCATGAGCGAACGCAAGCGCTTCCGCGATGTCCTTCAGCACGCGTTCCGCACGCTCCGGCGAGAACGGACCGTCTTCCTGAATCGCTTGCTTCAGAGTGCGCCCCGGTACCAACTGCATGACCAGCGCCAGTCCGCCATCACGCAAACGCTTGACTGCATGCACAGTCACGATATTCGGATGCTGCAAGCGCGCCACCGTGCGCGCTTCACGCGCGAGTCGCTCGATTGCCTCGTCTGCCTGCGCCGCGAAGCGCGGACGGACCACCTTGATGGCAACCTCGCGAAACAGATCACGATCGCGCGCGCGATAAACGATTGCGCTGCCGCCACGACCCAGCTCGCCGAGCAGGGTGTATTCATCGAGGTCACTGACGACGTCGTCTGCCATTTCGTCGCTCATCAGCGACTCCGAAACGTGAAGATGACTTCGCCCATCTCGATACGATCGCCGTCCTGCAGGCACGGGGCATCGAGTGTGTCGAGCATGGCACCGTTGTGCGCTACCGGATTCGTGTGCGACAGATTCCGCAGAGACCAGCGGCCCTCGCGCCACTGCAGCACCGCATGTTGCCGACTGACGGTCTGGTCACGCAGCTGGATATGCCGATACAGCGCGCCCTCGTTCCGTCCGAACGTGATATCGGTCCCGTCAGGACCGGGCACCTGCACGAAACGAATCTCCCGCCCCGCGTCGAAGCCCGAGCCAATTTCGAGCCGACCGGGCAGAAACTGCAGCGTCCCCTCGGCGGGCACGCTGAAGCGCACGGAGTTTCCTTCAACCATCGTGCCTGGGATGCCCGCATCGCTGACCACCGCCGCGTCCGCGCGTCCCGACGCCGTTGGCGTGAGCGCCACGTGCGGTCTGCGCGGCGACGTCTGAACCGGTGGCGTAAATGGGGCGAAGGACGTCGTGAACTCCCGCACGGTCGGTCGCGTGAGTACATCAGGGGCGGACGAGGCTCCGTTCGACCGCCCGACGTTCGACGCGAGCGAGGAAGCAGAGGCCGCGAAGTTCCGCGAAGGCGGGACTGGGAATGCGCGAGGTTCGGCGGCCATGCCTGAATCGGACGGGCCGACTCCGGTAAAAAGCGGGATAGTCTCCGACGGGTCACGTTGGACGTTCGGCGCCCGATTGATCCACCAAACCCCGATCCCAGCGACCACGATCGCCACCGCGGCGATACACGCCAATATGGTTGAAAGTTCGGTGGTCATGCGGGCTACCCGGTGTGCAGTATTCCAAGGGTGGCCCAAGAGGCCGACCTGTGTAATCTAACCGATTCTGTTCCCTGACCACTTGGCGTTCGGTGGCGCGGCCCCGGTTCGCACCGGTATCTCTCTTTCATGCTTTCTCCGTCATTCCACCAATGACCGTCGTGGTCGATCCCTCCGACCGACCCACCGTGCTGTTGGTGCACGGCGCCCTCGGGGACTTCGAACAGATGCGCCCGCTTGCCGAAGCGCTGGGGGAAGTGGGCAGCGTCCATCTGGTCGAATTGCCGGGACATGGACGAACCCTGCTCCCGGCAGGTGACGCCTTCGGCATGGCGCTGTTCGCCCGAACCATAGGCGATGCCGCCCGGCGCCATCGTGTCGGCGACCAAGCGCCGATCTGTTTGGGCTTCTCCATGGGAGGGTACGCCGCGCTGGTGCTCGCGTCGACTTCGCCTGGAACCCTCCGCGGCATTGTGACGCTGGGCACCAAGTTCGAATGGACGCCCAGCGTTGCCGCGGCTGGCGCGGCTCGGCTCGACGCCTCGTTGTTACGGGCGAAAGTCCCGGCGTTCGCGGAGCAGCTCCGCCAGCGACATGAACGCGCCGGCGGCTGGGAGCAACTGCTCGCGCGGACCGCGCAATTACTGACGAACCTCGGCGCGGACCCGATGCTCACGATGAATACGCTCGCCGACATCCGGATTCCGGTGCGCCTCGCGGTCGGATCGCGCGACGACACCGTGACGTCGCTCGAAGTCGAGCGGATCGCGGCGCTCTTACCGCATGCGACGATGCACGTACTCCCCGATGTGCCCCATCCGATCGAGCGGGTCCCGATGCATCTTGTTGTCGACCTCATGCGTGACTTTCCCCGGAGCTGACCGTGTTTGGATCCTTTCGCGTTCCCGAGAAGCTGTTCGCGCTGGCGATGTGGGCCGTGTCGGTCACCTTCGCGGGCTTCCTGATCGGCTTGGGCGGCAAGATCGTCGGTGAACTACCCGGCGTCGACCAGAGCGTGTCGCTGGCGGAGTTCGTGGATCCGCTGGAGCGCGTGCCATTGCTGAGCGCGCGCGATTCGCTGGTGAAGCTGCAGCGCACCTCACAAGACGAGCGGGAGCGCGCGACGCAGAGCCAAGCGGTCGCGCGCAACGCGTACTCGTCTCAGCGTGAAACGTTCGACACCTGGATTGCGACACGCACGGCCACGACGGACCCGTCGCAGGATCCGGAGGTGGTATCCCGCACTCGACTGCTGGACTCCCTGAAGCGCAGTGAGCGCGAAGCGGAATCGGTGGTCGAGCAACATGACGAGCAGCTGCTCGCCATCGCGCAAACGATCGACAGCAATCGTGAACGCGAAGTCGACCTTTTACTGTCGGCGCGCGGGCGGTTCGAGAAAGCGCGCTTCGCGCAGGAACTACGCGTATTCGCCGTGCGCGTGGCGATCACGCTACCGCTGTTGTTGGTCGCGGGATGGCTCGTGGCCCGCAAGCGACGCAGTGAGTACTGGCCGCTGTGGCGCGGCTTCGTGCTGTTCGCCGTGTTCGCGTTCTTCGTGGAGCTCGTGCCGTACCTGCCGAACTACGGCGGCTACGTGCGCTACGGCGTCGGGATCATCGCCAGTGCGGTAGCCGGCGTGTACGTGATCCGCGCGATGCGCCGCTATCTCGCGCAGCGTCAACGTGTGGAGCTGCAGAGCGAAGGGGAACGGCGCCGCGCGCTCCCGTATGAGGAAGCGCTTCGCCGCATCGGTGCGAGCATCTGCCCGGGGTGCGAGCGGGCGATCGCCGGAGGACCGGCCAATCCTGGCAATTTCTGTGTACACTGCGGGCTGCGGTTGTACGACCAGTGCGACAGTTGCCACACGCGCAAGAATGCGTTCTTCCCGTATTGCCCCACCTGCGGTGTACCCGCGGCAGACACCGACTCGCCGACCCCGACCGCTCCCGCCGCCATTCCCACCTGACACGATGAAGTTACGCTCTTTCACCATAAGCCCGTCGTTCACTGGCCGCCCGTTCTTGCCGTACGTGAGTTGTCGTACTCCCACTTCGCTCTTCAACTGCTGAACACGATTGCCGAACCGGTTCGGTGATTTACGGGCGTCGCTGTTGCTGGCGCTCGGGCTGTTACTGCCCGGGCGCGAGTCGGCGGTCGGTGTGCACGTGGTTCCCGTGGTTGCACCGGGAGAGCGACGGGTGGTCGTTGCACCCGCCGAGACGCTGAGCGTAAACGGCGGCGTAGCGCGAATGACACGTGGCGACGTGGCCGTGCTACTCCTTCCCGGTCCGGTGGGATCGGCGTTCTCGATGCGAAACGTGGTGCGCGAGCTGCAAGCCCGCGGGATCGAACCGTTGGTGGTCGACCCACTCGGCATGGGCGCTTCGACGCGACCGAAGGGCGCCGATTACACGCTCAGCGCACAAGCAGCACGCATTGCCAAGGTGCTCGACGCGGAACTGCCGGTCGGTGTCATGGTGATCGTAGCAGCACAAGGCACCAGTGCCACGATCGCATTCCATCTCGCCGCCACTGATACCGTGCGCGTGCTCGGCGTCGTGTCGCTGGCCGGGGGCCCGATCGACCAGCAGGGCACGCCGGGAGTGCGTACGGCGCTGGCCTTCGCGGCGCTGCTCGACAATCCGATGGGGCGCAGTTTCGCCAAGCGTCGATTCGTGTCGGCGCTGCGCGACCAGAGCGCCGACGATCGCTGGCTCACCACGGACGTCGTGAAGCAATACGTCGCCCCCATCGAGAACGATCTACGTGGACTACTGCGCACCCTCGGAGCGATGCAGGCCGCAGTCGAACCGTTCCCTATCGAGTCCCGGCTCACACGGATCACGGTGCCGGTGCACCTGCTGGTCGGCGACAAGGCGTCATCGAGCACCCCGACCGTTGCCCAGGTGCGCATGCTGCAAACGCACGTGAAGCGATTCACGATCGACACGCTGCGTTCGGGCGGCACCATGCTTCACGAAGAACGCGCCGCTGACGTCGCGCGGACGATCAACGACATGGTGCGCAGCGTTCGGCGCTGACGTCGCTACGGATTGCGCGTCCCGCTGAACGCCGCGCCACCCTGACCGCCGAAATCCAGCTCACCCTTGATGTGGTCGGCATCGACGATGACGCCGCTGAACGTGAACGTCGCGCCTGCTCCCGTATTCGCGGCGAACGTGAACGTCTGGCCCTTCACGACACCCTTGAACGGCAGCGTGCCCATGCGGCCCGACGTGTAGGTGCCCGTGAGCGAATCGCCCTTCTGCGTCATGGCGACGGCCGAGACCCCAGTCCCGTTTTCGGTGACGACTTCGAAGGACCAGTTGCCGGTGAGATCCACGGCAAGACGCTGCGCGGCGGCCGCGACCGACGTGGATAGCGACGACGACACCGCCATCAGCGACGCCGTGGCGACCGCAAAGACCCGAGAGGAAAAATGCATACGAGAGTTCCGAAAAATTGAGTGAATCCGATCAGCGGCGCAGGCCGGCGCCGAATGGCGCCACACCGGGAATCGTGATCGGCAGCTGACCGGTGATCGGCGCCTTGCCCAACAGCGCGCGGGCGGCTGCCCGCTGCGACATCGACCACGGGCTCCAGGCGATCAGGTGCGCTTCCGTGAGTGGCAGGCCCAGTTGCAGGTATGGATTGTTGAACGACACGAGCACCACTTTCGTGTTCGCCGCACGCAGGCCATTCAGAAGTTCCGGCAGGCCGCGCGTGGGTACGACCGACGCGGTGTTGGTGCTCGCGCCGATGTAGCTCGACACGATCACCAGATCCGCACCACGCGCGATGGAGAGGGCGTTGTCCACCGAAGCCGGAAGGAGCGCGGGTTCGGGATTGATCTTGTAGCTCCCGGTGCCGCCCGCCGCTGCTCCCGCCGTGTTGTCGGCCACCGTTTCGGGACTGAGTGTGAGCGACAACAGATTGGCGAAGGTGCCCTTGAGCTCCGCATCGAAGATGCGACCGGCGCTGAGGTCTACCCGGGGCGTCACGGTGATGCTGACCACGCGGCTGGCCGCCGGCATCTTGAACGGCACGAGCGTGAGCGAATCACGCACGAGCGTGATCGCCTTCTCGGCCGCCACGCGGGCGGGCGCCATATTCGCGGCCACTCCGACGCGGCTGCGTACCCCCTCCACGCTCACGAAACGCTCGCGATCGAGGCCGAATTCGTGCTTCGCCATGAGTAACTTCTTCACTGAGGCATCGATGCGCGCTTCGGTGAAACGCCCCAAGGCCACACCGTCCACCACGGCCTGAATCGACACTTTGGCATCACTGGGCATGAGGAGTACATCGTTGCCCGCCACCACGGCGCGCTGGGTGGCTTCCGCCATCGTCATGTTGCCCAGCACGCCATTCATGTCGAGCGCATCGGTCACCAGCAGACCGTTGAAACCCATCTGCGTGCGCAGCAGATCGGTCATCACTTTCGCGCTCAGCGTCGCTGCCGTGTGCGTGGTGTCGAGCGCCGGCAAGTCGCCATGGAACGTCATCATGCCGCGCACGCCGGCGTTGATGGCCGCCTGAAACGGACGCAGTTCCACGCTGTCGAGCCGAGCGCGCGACACGTTCACGCGCGAGAGCTCGAGGTGCGAATTCTGCTCCGTGTCGCCATGTCCGGGAAAGTGCTTGCCGGTGGCGAGCATGCCATGCTCCTGAATACCACGCACCAAGGCGGCCCCCATGCGCGATACGAGCGCCGGATCCTCACCGAACGACCGGGCCGCGATGACCGGGTTCTTCGGATTGTTGTTCACGTCAAGCACCGGTGCGAATGCCATGTGAATCCCCATGGCGCGCCCTTCGATCGCCGTCACGCGACCCATTTCGTAGGCGAGCGCGGTATCGCGTGTGGCGCCGATGCCCATCTGATACGGGAACGACGTGGCGCCACCAAGCTCGATCGCGTTCGGCAGGAACCAGCCGCCACGCGCACGGAAGGCCGCGCCCGTCTCGAGGTCCGCGCCAACCAGCAGCGGCAGTTTCGACGCGGCCTGCAACGCATTAACCTTGGTCGCGATGTCGAGCGGCCCACCAACGGACACGATGATGCCGCCCAGCTCCTGCTCGCGCACCAGGCGTTCGATGTTCGTGTACCCTGCCGCGTCGGTGGCCGTGTAGTCGCCAAGCGTCCAGATCCAGACCATCTGCGCCGCTTTCTGGCGGAGCGTCAGGGTCTCGAGCACCGAGTCGGCCCATGAGGCATCGGCCGCTGCATTCTTCGGCGCCACCGCGATCTCCATGATCGGAGTGATCGGCTCCGAGCGGCGCGAGGTCGGTGCTGCCACCGGACCACGACCGGTCTGGACGGCGGAGGCACACGCGGCGCTGACGAGCGCCGCCAAAAGCGATAGGCGGGCGAGTGGCGAAGTCTTCACGATCGAGTGCTGGCGAGGGCTTGGCGGCGTTCTACGGGGAATCTACCCCCGACGAGCCAATTCGTGGCCAGCAGAGTATCGTCCCCCATGGCTTGTCGTATCCCCTTCCCCATAGCCGTCGGTAGTGCCCTGCTCCTCTCGGCGGCCTCGCTGCGTGCCCAGTAGAGGCCCGCCAGTGCGCCCGCAAATACGCCTGCCGCCACTCGGAACTGGAGCGACCGTTTGAAGGCAACACCGCTGCATGAGGGCGGGCCGCTTACGCTGACCCTGTCGGGACAGGCCCGCTGGCGCGAGGAGTTCATGCGCGGCTTCAGCGTGGGCACGCTGAACGACGATTACGGTTTGACACGACTGATTGTCGGTGCCGATCTGCAAGTCGGCCCTTCCAACGGGCTCCACGGCCGCATGCTCACGGAATTGCGCGATGCTCAGGCCTT
>NZ_JBDNFF010000208.1:0-4370 GCF_041689975.1 Gemmatimonas sp. | reverse complement strand
TCCAACGCGGCCAGGTCACCTCGCTCCGCCGCAGCGAACACCCCCCGAAGCACGGCCGTTGCGCGAGCTACGTCGTCCGGTTGCCACGGGAGCTCCATACGTGCCAGCGAAGGCGCAATCGCAGGTGCCATGGCCACCGGCATTGCGTGGTGAACAACTACGGGATTCGGCAGCGACAGCGGTGCGGTCAGCAGCGCCGCAGTGATGTAAAGTGACGTCGACATGGCCAAGTGAATGCGAGAATGAGGGTTACGACCGCGAGTATCGGCGCAAGCCGAGATGACGCGCGCAAAGGGAGATACCGCAGCGCTACGCTCGTCGGCGACGGGATGACCAATGCACCGCGCGGATCTGCCAACCCGACGGCGACTGTGACAACACCATCAACTCCACCATGTCAGATCCTCGTGGATTTGCCGTATTACCAGGCGTGAATGTCGTCGCCACAAGATAGGCAGCCGTTCCGACGACGGTCACTTGTGTGATGGTTCGCTTGCCGGTCGCGTTCTTCGACGCCTTCATATCGGCACCGAGATGATGACCCAGATAGTCTGAGCGCGACTGCGCGACGCCGGATTCGAGCACCACCACGTCGTTCGCCAGATACGAGGTGGCCATGACCGAATCCCCTTCGGTAAGCGCGCCGTGAAAACCCGACACGGCGGCCACCACGGCCGCTGAATCAGTGCGAGACGCTTGTCCGCTGACCGATCGTGCTGGAGCGCACAGGAATACCACGGCGGCCACCGCGATCAACCGTGAGACGACGCCGCGTTGGTGCATGAAGCAAGGCATGATGTGGACTCGACGCATGAGGGTGAAACGGCGATCACTGCACGATGAAGGACGTGAATTCGCGAGCGCGAAACGCGCAATATCAGTGATGCTTGTGCGCCGACGGCACACCGCCCGGTGGCGGACCGGGAGCCACCCCGTCACGCTTCAACTCTGCTTCCGTGGCCTCACTCGACACGGTGCCCGGTGGATTGACGTACCACCCGGGATCGCCACCTGTCGGCAGTTTCTCGCGGATTTTGAGAATGGTGAACAACCCACCCATGTCGATACGCCCGTGCGGACCCGAACCGCCGCTCATGGAGATGGACGACTGCGGAATGGGCATGCCCATCGCGCCCATGTCGCTCATGCCCGTACTCCCCATGGCCATGTAGCTCGGCAGCAAAGGCCCGACCGCCGCGTTCAGCGTGTCCTCTTTGACGCCGATCATGTTGGTGCCGCTGTGCCCCATCTGGTTCATGGTGTGATGGGTCATGTGACAGTGCATGGCCCAATCACCCGGATTGTCGGCCACAAATTCCACGGTTCGCGTGGTGCCAACCGGCACGAGCACGGTGGCTTCGGGCCATTGCCCGTCGGGCGCGATGTCGCCGCCATCAGTGGCGACAACGCGCCAACGCATCCCGTGCACATGAATGGGATGGTGACTCATGGCACTCAGATTGCCGAACCGAATACGGATCCGTTCACCCACCTGCATCTGCAACGGCTCCGTATCCGGAAACACCTTGCCGTTGAAGGTGAACAGATTGAACTCCACCATTTCGTTGGGATCGGGTCTCGTGGTGCCGATGCGCACCAGCCATTCGGCAGCCAACAAGACAAAATCGCGGTCGGGCCGCCGGGTCGCGTTGCGCGCATGCACAACGAACATGCCCATCAGTCCGAGCCCTTGTTGCACCATTTCATCGTGATGCGTGTGGTACATGAACGTGCCGTGGTGCGGCACGTCGAACTCGTACTTGAACGTCGCGTTCACCGGAATCGGCGGTTGGCTCAGCCCGGACACGCCATCCATACCGGCCGGCAGCACAATGCCATGCCAGTGGACAGTGGTGGGTGCCGGCAGGTGGTTGGTGACGTAAATGCGCACGCGATCGCCTTGCAGTGCTTCGATGGTTGGCCCGGGCGTACTCCCATTGTAGCCCCAGCATTCCGATTCGAGCCCCGACGAAAACGCATGCGTGGTGATGCCGGCCGTTAGATGAAACACCTTGACGCCATCCACGATTTTGAACGGAAGTGTGGTTCCGTTGGGCGTTATCACCGGCGTGTAATCGCGGCCCGGCTTGCCAGGAGGAAAACGAGAGCCGGTGATGGCGGCGTTGCGCACGGTCGTCGCGGCGACCGGTTTCGCGGCGACGGGTGGTGCATGTTGATGGTCCTGCGCAGCGCTCACGAGCGGTGTCATGGCGACGGCACCACCGGCAAGGGCCGCTACGCCATGGCGCATCAGGTCGCGACGCGAAATCGTCGGCGTATCGGGCATGTCTTCGGGTTCCGCTTCGCTGCTCATGGTACGCTCGGTACGGGAAGTGGGCCACCGGTCGCGCGCTCCAACTCGGCACGGGCGAACCAATAGTCACGCAGGGCGTCGAGATACATCTGGCCGGCGTCGATCTCCATCTGTCGTGCCTGCAACAGCGCAAACACGGGCAACGCCATGGCGTTCGTTTGCAGCTGTGATTCCGTCACCACGCGCCGCCGTGCGGGCAATACCACGGTGCGTATCTGAAGTGCACGCCGTTGCGCCGTTTCCAGATGCGCCAGCGCGCTGCGCACCTCGGCATGCGCGTTCACCACGAGCGCATCATGCGTGGCGACGCGTTGGGCAAGTGCCGAGCGAGCCCGCGCCACGGCAGCACCACCTCGGTCGAACAGCGGCAGCGTAACGGACGCGGTTGGACCGACGAATTGGCCATCGGGATCGCGCTCGAAACTGGCACCGATCGTGCCGTCGGGAAGCAATCGGAACCGGCGGCTGAGGCCGAGCGCGTGAGCGGCGGCTTCAGCGCCTTCTCGTGCGGACGCAATGTCCATGCGACGCGACAGCGCGAGCGAGTCCATCATCGCCAACGGCCACATCTCGCGCGTTGGATTCTCGAGCAGTGGCCCAATGGTCCATGCCGTATCGCTCACGCCGGCGCCCATGAGTCGTCCAAGCTCGGCGCGCGCCAACGCCAACTCGGCGTCGGCGGAGGCGATGCCCGTCACCGATTCAGCCGCCATGGCCTCCTCGGCGGCCACATCGAGCGCTGGCAGATTCCCCGCCTCGCGCAATGCCTTTGCCACGGCAGCTGATGCCGCCGTGACCTGGGCCACGTTCTGACGCAGCTCAACCATTTGTTGCGCATGTTGGACGGCCACATACGCGCGCTGGACATCGAGGACGGCATCGTACACGGCATCGGCGACGCGTTGTTCCGCGCTGCGCAACTCGGCGGCCGCGATGCGCTTCTTGAGCGGAACCTGCAGCGCCGATATGACGGAGAATCCCACGCCGATACCGGACAGGGCGGTTCCTCCGCCCTGGCGAAAGCCGTAGTTCCCATTCACGGTCGGATTGGTGAGACGACTCGCCTGCCAGAGATCAGCTGCCGCGATGCCGACGTCGGCGAGCACGGCGCGCACGTGAGGGCTCCGCACCAATGCGAGACGCGCTGCCGAGTCGAGGGCGAGCGGTCCGGCGGGGATCCGCGGTGCCTGCGGCGGGGTCGAGTCGAGCCGAAGGCCCGAGAAGCGGGTGTCACCGCGCGTTGCCAGCACGGACTCCACGCCCTGGGTTCCACGGCGGGCAGCGGGAGGGACACACGCGGCCAGCGTCGTGCCGAGCGCAAGCAACGCGATGTTTGTTTGATGACGCGTAAAATACATATTCGAAAAAAGGACCGGGGGCAATATCCTGTCAATGGGAGAGCCGGAGGAGGCCGAAGAACATATATGGTGATGCGTGGGGAACACTTTACATGACGTAAAGCATTGGATATACTACTTTTTATGCGGCTAACTCAAACCCTTTCCTTCGACCGATGACCGTCCGCAGATCCTCCGGCGCCGCGTCGCCGAGATTGCAGGACACGGTGCGACTCTCGGCGCACGGCCTCGCGAAGGTGCTCGGCGATCTGGAAGCACGCATTCTGCGCGCCGTCTGGACCATTGGCACTCCAGCCACGGCCCGCGAAGTGCACGAGCACATCGTACAGGCACACGACGTGTCGCCGATCACCACCATCACGGTGTTGAATCGGCTGGTGGTCAAGCGCGTGCTCTGGCGATCCAAGCAGCAGGGGCTGATCCATTTTTCGGCGCGGCTCACCGAGTCCGAATTCATGGTGCAAGTCTCGCGACGGGTCGTAGAGGGCATCTTGTCTTTTGGTCCGGACGCGGTGGCCTCGTCGTTCGTCGATGTGGTGGCCGAACAGGATCCGGAGAAATTGGAAGAGTTGGCGCAGCTCATTCAGCGTCGGCTGCAGGCCCGGAACGGCGGCTGAGCCGTGGTCCTATGACGGGGGAGCATACCGAGAGCGAGCGCTCGAGCGCGCCGCCAGTGCCGATTGCGCATCGTGAGCAAC
>NZ_JBDNFF010000207.1:0-24598 GCF_041689975.1 Gemmatimonas sp. | reverse complement strand
GATCAAGTGTGCGCGATGCGCGTGCAGGAAGCGAAGGACGGCGACTTTGTCGTGCCCGGCCTCGCGCTCGTTGCGCCCGGTGGCAAACATCTGGTGTTGCAGGCCAGTGGAGCGCGGTGGGCGGTGCGGGTGAAAGATGGCCCTAAAGTGCATCACCAGCGTCCCGCGGTGGATGTGCTCTTTCAGAGCGTGGCGCGCAGTGCCGGACGGAATGCCGTGGGCGCGCTGCTGACCGGTATGGGCGCCGACGGTGCCAAGGGGATGCTGGCGATGCGCGAAGCCGGCGCGTACACCGTGGCGCAGAACGAGGAGACGTGCGTCGTGTACGGCATGCCGCGCGAAGCGGTCAAAATCGATGCGGCCGTCGATGTGCTGCCGCTGGACCGCATCGCCGACGCCCTGCTGCACGCCATCGCCGCCAACCGCGTGTAGTTGGCGGTCGAGTGCGGCGTTGGTTAGCCGGCGAAGCCGTCCGCCGGCAGTATCACGCGGACGCGAGTGCGGGGTGTCCCGGCCGACGTGGCATCGGATGCGCCGTCGATGCGCTCGAAATGGAGTGAGCCGCCGAGTGCGCGCACGAACGCGGCCACGATGGCCAAGCCGATCCCTGCCCCCGGCACGCCCTGCTTCGACGTCACGAACGGCTCGGCCACCGTGGCCAGCAGCTCGGCTGGAATGCCATCCCCATCGTCCTCGACTTCGACCATGACTGCGCCGTCCTGCATGGTGCTGCGGACCACGATCGTGCTTCCCGGTGGCGCGGCGTCATGGGCATTGCGAAGCAGCTCGATCATCACGTCCCGCCACCAGCTCGCATCGGCGTGAATCTGTCCGGCCCCGAGCGTCACCTGAACGGCCCGGTCGCCCTGCTCGGAAGCCAGCTCCGCCTGCGCGTCGGCGATGCCGTCGCCGACCGACGTGGGGAGCCGACGCATGTGCCCAACGCGGGAAAACTGCGTCACCCGCTGGAGATACCTCACCGTGGCATCGGCGGCCCGATAGATCTCCCCGACGTCAGCGTGCATCGGATCGCTGTCGGGAATGTCGGAGAGCAGCAGTTCACTGTACGTCCGGACAACGGTCGAAAAGTTGTTGATGTCGTGCGAGACCCGCCTGGCAAAGCGCACCAGCGCATCGGTGTCGGACACCGCATTTGTGGAGGAGGCCATATGCGGGATAGAATACACTCCACAGTGGTAATCACAACGGTCACTTTTTCGTCCGCCTTCTCCGGGAGCTCGCACCATGATGTTCCGAACCAGCTGTGTCGTGAGCTGTGCCGCCGCGCTGTCGCTTGCTGGTGTCACGCTCGGTTCCGCGCTCGGTGCCCCGCTCGGTGCGCAGACGCCGCCGCCGGTGCCAGAGCAGATCACAGCGGCCACGCAGGCGCTCCCGAAGGAGATGCGCGACGGCGCCGGCGTGATGGGCTACAAGACGGCCGGCAAGCTGGAGTGGCTGCGCCCCACAAAGAACGGCATGATGTGCCTGGCCGACGATCCCGCCGAAGAGCAGTTCCACGTGTCGTGTTACCATGACTCGATGGACCCGTTCATGGCCCGTGGTCGCGCGCTGCGCGCGTCCGGCGTGAAGGGTGCCCAGGTCGATACCGTGCGCTTCGCCGAGGTGAAGGCGGGGAAGCTCAAGATGCCGACGGCACCGGCGTCGTTGTATCAAATATTCGGCGCGAAGGACGCGTTCGATGCCGCGTCCGGTACGGTGAAGAAGGGCAACCCGTTGTTCGTGGTGTACATCCCGTTTGCCACGACGGCCACCACGGGTATTTCCACCACGCCGTCCGATACGAAGCCGTGGCTGATGTTCGCCGGCACACCGAAGGCGCACGTCATGTTCTCGCTCACGATGTGAGCAGGCGTTGACGCTCGTTCGACTGACGCCGCGCCGCCTGAAGGAGGCGGTAGCGACACTCAGTGCCAACGATCCAAAGATGGCGGCCGCCATCGAACGTGTGGGCCCGTGTACGATGATCCCGCGCGCCGATGGCACGCACTTCGATCATCTGGCGCGGGCCATCGTTTTTCAGCAGCTGTCGGGTAGTGCGGCCTCGACGATTTATGGGCGATTCAAGGAGCGTATAGGAGGTGGCACCGATGCGCCTACGCCAGCGCAAATTCTGACGTCGGATGAGGCCATGCTCCGTGCCTGCGGACTCTCCGCGGCGAAAACGCGCGCGATCGTCGATCTCGCGCGACATGTCGAGGATGCCCGTCTGCCGCTCGATGTGATCGGCACGATGGACGACGACGCGGTGATCGACGCGCTGGTCGCCGTGCGCGGGGTGGGGCGCTGGACGGCGCAGATGTTCCTGATGTTCCGGCTCGGCCGCCCCGATGTGCTGCCGGTGCTCGACCTCGGGGTGCGGAAGGGCGCGCAGCGGATTTATCGCATGCGAGCACTGCCGGAAGCCGACCGTCTCGAAAGGGTGGCTCGGAACTGGCGTCCGTGGGCAAGCGTTGCCAGTTGGCACTGCTGGCGGGTTCTCGACCTCGAGGACGCCGGCGGCTGGTAGCGCAGGGGCTGGTGGATGCGGGTCGCCGCAACGGAGAGTGGTCGTGTCGATGCAGGAATTCCGGAAGCAGGTGCAGGCCCCCGTGTCCGTCGAGGCGCTGTTCGCGTGGCACGAGCGCGCGGGCGCCTTCGAGCGGCTGTCGCCACCGTGGGATCGCCCCAAGGTGCTGGAGCACACGGGCGGCATTCGCGACGGGGCCAAGGTGGTGCTGCAGGTGCACGCCGGCCCGGTCCCCACAACGTGGACGCTGGAGCATCGCGACTACCTCGCGAATCGACAGTTCCGCGATGTCATGCGTGAAGGACCGTTCGCGGTCTGGGAGCATACACACAGCTTCGCGCCGCTCGATGCGCACTCGAGCACGCTCGACGATCATATCCGCTACCAACTGCCGCTCGGCGGCCTCGGCAATGCGGTGGCCGGCGGCTACACGCAGCGCACGCTCACCCGCGTCTTCGCTTATCGTCACGCGGTCATGCTTAGTGATCTGGCTCGTCACGCTTCGTTCGCTGATCGGCCACGACTGCGCATCGCGATTACCGGCGCTTCGGGATTCATCGGCACTCAACTGACGGCATTTCTGTCTACCGGTGGACACGACGTGATCCGTATCGGTCGCAGCGCGCCCAAGCCGGGCAGCGACGACATTCAGTGGAATCCCGAACGCGGACAGCTCGATGCGCGCGGGCTTGAAGGCATCGATGCGGTGATCCACCTGGCCGGTTCTTCGGTCGCGTCGCGGTGGACGACGGCACATCGCGCGTCGCTCAAGAGCAGCCGGGTGGAAGGCACGTCTCTACTGGCGCACACGCTCGCTCAGCTGTCGCGTAAGCCGCGCGTGTTGCTCAGCGGCTCGGCCATCGGCATCTACGGCAGTCGCGGTGACGAGCTGCTCGACGAAGGCAGCGCGTTGGGTGACGACTATCTCGCCGACGTGGGGCGCGCCTGGGAAGCGTCCACGGCGCCAGCGGAGAAGGCCGGCATCCGTGTGGTCCATCTCCGCACCGGGATCGTGCAAGGCGCCGCCGGCGGCGCCCTTGGTACGCAGGGCCCGCTGTTCCGCTACGGCGCGGGCGGCACCCTCGGCCCTGGCACGCAGTTCGTGAGTTCGATCGCGCTGGACGACGAAATCGGTGCTATTCACTTCTGCCTGATGCGCGACGAGATCCGCGGCCCGGTCAACCTGGTGGCGCCGACGGCTGTTACGAATGCCGAATACACGAGAGTGCTCGGTGACGTCATGAGCCGGCCGACGATCGCACACGCGCCGGCCTTCGCGTTGCGCCTGCTCCTGGGCGAGGAGATGGCGAATCTGACCGTGCTTGCGAGTCAACGCGTGGACCCGCGCGTGCTCCGCGAGGCTGGATTCGAGTGGCGGCTGCCAGGGTTGGCGCAGATGCTTCGCTTTGAACTTGGAGAATAGCTACGAGCTACGAGCTAAGAGCGAACGGCAACAGCCGGAACACGGAGATAACTGATCAACGGAATAGCACGGAGTAAGATGGCCAGCGCTTTTCATCTTATCCGTGCTTTTCCAGTAAATCCGCTGTCATCCGTGTTCCAGCTGTTGTGTTCTCGGTTGACGTCGGCAAGGAAAGAGGATGGGCAACTGGAGCCGTATCTCCTTGTGGATCAACAAGATAGCTCCGGAATGTCGCGCCGTCCTTCCTCTGTGATCGCAGGTGGTACCGATTTCTCACACTTTCCAGTGCGCGCACGGTATTATTCAGTAATTATATGAACGCCATCATGCTCGAGAGCGCTCTTTTCATCGCCTTGCTGGCGGTGGTTGGCGCTCTTTTTGTTACGGCGCTGGGCATTACCCCATTTGGCCGCCGGATTCGGCAGACGGCCAATCGCAAGCGCATCGATCGCCAAGCCGATCTCACGTGCCCGATTCACGGGTTGCAGCGCGAAGAAGATCTCGTGCGACTTCCCGCGGGTGAACCGTTGTGCTCTCATTGTTACAAGGAGGCCGCTCATGGCTACATCGATTGAGTCTACGCTCGACGAACTGCGCAGCTCCATGCGCAACCCGCTGACCGGCATGCCGGGGGGGGGTGGTGGTAGTAGCGTGTTCGTGAAGCTCGCCGGCGCGGTGGTTGCGCTGCTGGTGGTGTTCTTTCTCGTTCGTCCGTCGGTTGCGTACATCGAGCCCGGTCACGTCGGCATCGTGATTCATCGCGGTGGTGGCGGCGTGGATCCCACGCCGCTCGGCCCGGGGTTTCACCTGCGCAATCCGCTCATGACGCAGATCCAGGAATACCCCACGTTCATGCAGACGCTGGTGCTCACCAAGGAGAGCACCGAGGGTTCGGAAACCAACGACGAAATCAACGTGAACTCGGTGGAAGGTCAGCCGTTGTCGCTCGACGTGTCGATGAGCTTTGAACTACGTGGTGACAAGGTGCCGCAGCTGTATCAGACCTTCCGCACCGATGTGCAGACGATCTCGCACGGCTATATCCGCCAGGCGATCCGCCAGTCGTTGCAGGAAGTGGTGGGTAACGAGGAAATTGCGGCCATTCTCGGGCCAAAGAAGGCGGAAGTCGTTACGCGTACGCAGGCCAATCTGCAGAAGCGCCTCGACCCCTACGGCATCGACGTGCGACAATTCACGCTCAACGAGTTCCGCGCGCCGAAGGCGGTCATGGACGCGATCTCGCTCAAGAACGTCATGCAGCAGCAGGCGCTCACGGCGCAGAACGAGCTGCAGAAGAACACGTTTCAGGCACAGGGTGACAGCATCAAGGCCGTGGGTCGCGCCAAGGCGATCATGGCCGAAGCGGAAGCGCAGTCGCGCGCTAACGAGCTGCTTTCAAAGAGCATTACGAACACGCTGGTGCAGTATGAGATGGCGAAGCGCTGGAACGGGCAGATGCCGCAGGTCACCGGCGGTGCCATGCCGATGCTGCAGCTCCCCGGCAGCAAGACGCCGGAGTAATCGCCATGCCAGTCGTGAATTTTGACGCGCTCCCCGATCAGGCGCGAGCGTGGGTGTTCGGAGCAGCGGCGCCGGTAGTCGGCGCCGCCGCGCAGTCACTGCTCTCCACGGTCGACGCGCATCTCGCCAACTGGCGCGCACACGGTGCGCCACTGGTCTGCGCCCGCGAATGGCGTGACGATCGGTTTCTCGTGATCGGTGTAGACGAAGGCGCAACTGGTGCAACGGGCTGCTCCATCGACGGGCTCTTTCACGCGCTGCGTGAGATCGAGTCGCTCGTGGGCACTACGCTGGTGGGCGGCGGCGCGGTGTATTGGCGGGATGCCGCAGGCGGCGTGGTGTCGGGTGCGCGCCCGGCATTTCGTGAGGCAGCGGCTGGTGGTGCGGTGGTGTCCGAGTCGTGTGTGTTCGACACGACAGTCACTACGGTCGGCGGGTATCGCACGGGTTTCGAACGGGCCGCCGCGGAGAGCTGGCATGCCAAGTTGTTGCCTGCAGAACGGTGAGTGATTGCTGGTCCGGCTGACCTGATCACGCAGAGAAAAGCCGGAGAGCGCAGAGGGCGCAGAGAAGACATTCTTTCTCCGCGCCCTCTGCGCTCTCTGCTCCTCTGCGTGATCTGTTCGGCGACGGGCGATCAGTTCAGCTGTCTCGCCTTATCGGAGAAACTCATCCAGCCGCTCCGCCACGAAATCGTCGTCGGCCAGATCGGGATACTGCGCAGGCAGCCGCGCCAACGCATCACCCTGACCGGGCGAGAGCTGTTCGTGCGTGTCGAACGTCCACGTGCCGCGCACCAGGCCCTGCAGGCGCAGGATCTCGAGAATCCCCGGCAGGCAGCCCTGATAGCCATGAGCCGCGTCGAAGATCACGGCGTTGGCCATCGTGAGCGCCGCGCCGCGGGTGAGCCACTCGCGCGGCAGCGTGTAGGCGCCCGATGCGCGCCATGCTTGAATTTCGCGCAGCATGCGTGCCGCGCGCGACGTCCAGACGGCCCACTGGCCCAGCAATCCACCCACGAAGTGCCGCGTGTAGGCGCGGCCGCCGCTGGTAACGGGTACGTCGGTTACTAGATCGGGCACGATGGCGTCGTCGTTGCCGGTGTACAACGCGATGTCATCGCGACCCGCGTCGGCGAGCGCGCGCACCACATCCATCGTGGCGTACCGATCGAACGGCGCGACTTTGATCGCCACCACGTTCTGGATTTCCGCGAACTCGCGCCAGAACGCGTACGACAGCCGTCGTCCACCGACCGCAGGCTGCAGATAAAAGCCGAACAGCGGCAGCACCTCCGCCACACGCGCACAGTGCGCGAGAATCGCCGCATCGGTCGCGTCGCGCCACGCCCCCAACGACAGCAGCGCGCAGTGATACCCGAGCGCCTGGGCGATCTGCGCTTCGCGCACCGCCTGCGCGGTGTCGCCGATCACGCCTGCCACGCGTACAAACGCGCGCGGATCGCGCGCCAGTGCGTCGTCGGCTGTCTCGGCAGCGAGCTCCAGAACCGGTCGGTACAAGCCGATCTTGGCGTCGTGAATCGGGAAGCCGGTCGTGTGCACGCCGACCGCTATGCCGCCGGCTCCCGCCGCCACGTAGTAGCGTGTCAGCGCGCGCTGATGCCGCTCATCCATCCCGCGCGTGGGTAACAGCGCCAACGGGTGCGCCGGAATGACCTGGCCGATGTGCAGGTGCCGTCGAATGTCGAAGGCATCGCTTAGCCGGTGCTCAGTATCGGCCATCGCGCACCTCGAACTTCGTAGGCTTGTTCAGCATGCGGCCATCGCACCGAATCCACCGTACTGCCCACTCGCAGAGCGTGTCGAGCGGCAGCGCCGTGTATGGCAGTCGCTCCGTGAGCCGATCCGTGTTGGCGATCAACGCGTCGTCGCGTGGCGTACCCGCAAACACCGGGGAGACGCCAGCGATCGCACCGACGCGCTCGGCGATGTCGCGGACCGCTACCACTGTCCCGGTCACGTTCAGCGCGACGGACTCACCGGCGGTCGGCACGGTGGCCAGGGACAGCGCGCGCAACGCCAGCCGATTCGCATCCCCCTGCCAGATCACGTTCACATACGCCGTGTCGAGCGAAACGGGTACGCCGTGCAATACCTTGTGTGCGATGTCGGCGACAACGCCGTAGCGCAGATCGCAGGCGTAGAACAAGCGATACAACAGCAGCGGGGTGTGTGTGCGACGCGCGATCGATTCGAATACGCGCTCACGACCGATGCACGACGCAGCGTACTCGCCGTCCGGCACGAGCGCGTCCTGCTCACGGGCACCGCCGCGTGCGACGGCCTGTCGTCCGTACACATTGCCCGTCGAGAAACAGACGATGCGTGAACCGGTGAAGCGCTGTGCCGCGAGCGCGGAGGCTACGACATTCTGTGTCCAGGTGCCGACCGGGTCTCCGGTGGACCCAAACTTCTGTCCGGCCATCCACAGCACGTTCGGCGCATCAGGAAGCGCTGTCACCGCATTCGGATCGGCGAGGTCGGCGCGTATCGTTTCGACACCGGTCGCCTGTAGTGCGCTGGCGGCCGCTGGGTCGGTGAATCGCGACACGGCGATCACGCGACGCGAGGGATCGGTGATGGCACGGCGAGCCATGCGGGCCAGGGTGGGGCCCATCTTGCCGCCGGCGCCGAGGATAAGCACGTCGCCCGACAGTGACGACAGCGCCGTGATGGTGCGTTCGTCGGGCGCCGACAAGAGGGCGTCGAGTTCGATCTCGTTGGTCGGCGCCCCGGTTGTCATGGCGAAATCAGGCCGCGGTCACCGCGGGCGCGTCGTCGCCCACAGGCACACCCAACTCGGCGGCGAGCAGTCGGCGACCCGCCTCGATTCGCTCACGCGTGAGCTGCTTGAGCGTACCAACGTCGGCGAGCGTCAGCCCGGTGGTCGCGATCGGTTCGAGCAGCTGAGCAATCGCGCGGGCCGGCAGAAAACGGAACGTGCCCTTCGCCATGGCGTGACGCGTGCCGGCCACCGCGATCGGGAGAATCGGCGCGCCCGATTCGATGGCCAGACGAAAAGCGCCGTCCTTGAACGGCAGCATCTCCCACGTACGCGAGCGCGAGCCTTCAGGGAAGATCATGACCGACACCTTCTTGGCGAGGCGGTCGCGACACTGCACGATCGCGTCAGCCGCGGAGTCGCGGTTGCCGCGCACCAGCTTGATGTCGCCGGCCATCTGCATCATCCACCCCATCAAGGGAATCTTGAACATGGTGTCTTTGCTCAGCCACTTCATTTCCCACGGGAAGCAGCTGATCAGGAACACATCAGCGTACGACTCGTGATTGGCCACGACTACGTACGGTCGGCGCGCATCGGAAAGCGAACCTCTGGCATGGAAACGCCAGAGGCCATTGAGTCGTAGCGCCGCGACGGCCACCAGGCGGAAGGCACGACCAGCCGCGTAGCGACCGGGATCGAACGGCGCCGTGACGGCATAAATCAGGGCGACGACCGGCGTCCCGAGCAGCACGACGAGGGCGGTCGCGGTCCAGGCCCACCAGTGCTGCAGCGTTTGCACGAACCGCATGGTGGCGCTCAGCTGGCGAGCGTAACGAGCGCAAGCTCGGCGGCGACTTCCGCGGACATTCCGAGCGAACCGTTCTGACGGACGGATAGGGGCATAAAGACAGAGAAGGGGGTACGGAGTCGGGAGTACGGGGTACGGAACTATTCCGAAGCCGATACCGTCGTGGCGTGGCGCTTGAGACGGGCAATCATGGCGGACAGACCGGATTCGCGAGCGCCGAGCCCGATGTCCTGCATCAACAGCCGCACGAAATCTGCTGGAAGCGCCAGCGTCACTGCCGGCGGCTGATCGTTGACGGCCGCGAAAGTGATCGCGAGTACCGCGGCCACGGTCGGCGACTGCCGGGCGTTGACGTCGGCGTAAAAATGGATCGTGCCGTCGTCTTGCCGTTCCGGAAAGATATCGACCCGCGTCTGGCATTCGGGCACGGTAAACGCCGTGCGGTCGAGACCAGCAAGCCGTTCCGGCAGCGGCTCGAGCTTTTTCGACCAGCCTAATAGCGCCTGCATCTTGTCTTCCCGCTCCAGCATACGGAACTGCCGAAGGGTGCGGGCCAGCGAGGCAGGCAGCGCTTCGTCGGAGGAAGACGCGTCTATGGGAGTTGGCGGGGTGGCGTGAGACATGCTGGAATGCAATGTTGCCGTGGTCGGCCGGTCAAGCGTGCCCGGTGCGGCGGGTGTCTCTCTTCGTGAGTGATTTCGTGATAGTGCGTGCTTTCCCGCTCGTCGCGCTCGGACCGCTTTTGCTGCTTGGCGGCTGCTCACGGTCGTCGACTCCCGAAACGGCGGTGGGTACCCTGGAAATGGTCGAGGTGGACGTCGGGCCACTGCAGCCGGCCCGTGCGCTCCGTGTGCTGGTGCAGGAAGGCGACATCGTGGAGGCGGGGGACACGCTGGTGCTGTTCACGACGCCCACCTTGGCCAGTTCGACGGCCCAGGCGGAGGCCGCCGCCGCGGCCGCGCAGGAAACGTCACGCGAACTCGCGCGCGGTGCCCGCCCGGCGGAGATAAGCCGCGCGCAGGCGGAGGTGCGGGCCGCCGAGGCCGATGCTGAGCGCGCCGCCGCTGATCTTGCTCGACTCGAACCGCTCGCCGCCAAGGGCGATGTGAGCCGTGCCACGCTCGATGCCGCACGGTCCACCTCGCGCGTGACCGCTAGCCGTCGTGATGCCGCGCGTGACGCGCTGCGGCTGGTGCAGGAGGGTGCGCGCCCGGAGCGGCGTCAGGCCGCGGCCGCCGAGGCGCGCGGCGCCCAAGCCGCCGCCGAGGGCTGGTGGGCCATGGCGAATGACCTGGTGCTGATCGCACCGGTGAACGGTGTGGTGTCGAGCCGCAACGTGGAGCCTGGTGAGGTGTTGGCGGCTGGCCAGAGCGCAATTACCGTGGCGCAGCCGTCGCGTCCGTGGGCGCGCATTTACGTGTCGCAGTTCGTGTTGCCCACGCTGCACCCGGGCGACTCGCTGTCGGCACGGCTCGATGGTGACAGCACGGTGTTTCGTGGCCGCATCTCGGCGATTGCCACACGCGCCGAGTTTACGCCGCGTGTCGCGCTCACGGACAACGAACGCGCCGACCTGCTGTTCGGCGTGAAGGTGGAGTTTGCCGACACCACGCAGCGACTGCGCGCCGGCATGCCGATTTCGGTGCTGTTGCCGCGCACCGCCAAGTGAGTGATCCGGTAAGCAGTGTGGCCCCGGCTGTGGTCCGTACGCGGGCGCTGCGGAAAGCGTACGGCGCGTTGGTTGCGGTACATGGTCTCGATCTGGAGATCGCGCGTGGCGAAGTGTTCGGACTGCTCGGTCCCAACGGATCGGGGAAGACGACCACGATTCGCATGCTCTGCGGCTTGGTGGTGCCCACGAGTGGGTCGGCGGAAGTGGCCGGACTCGATGTCGAGACGAATACGGAAGGGGTGCGTCGGCGCATCGGCTACATGTCACAACGCTACGGATTGTACGACGAACTCACGGTGGCGGAGAATCTCCGCTTCTACTCGTCGGTGTACGGCCTCGTGGGACGCGATCGCGAGCAGCGGCTGGCGACTCACGTGGAGTCGCTCGGCCTCGGCTCGCGCCTGAATCAGCGCGCTGGTACGCTCAGCGGCGGATGGAAACAACGGCTCGCCCTCGCGTGCGCCACGGCGCATCACCCCGACTTGGTGTTTCTCGACGAGCCCACCGCCGGTGTCGATCCGGCGGCCCGTCGCACGTTCTGGGAAGCGATCTATCAGCTGGCGCGCGAAGGCACCACGATTCTCGTCACCACGCATTACATGGACGAGGCCGAGCGCTGTATGCGGCTCGCCTTTCTCTCGCGCGGGCATCTGATCGGGTTGGGCACGCCGGCGGAGATCGTGAAGCAGTTCAACGCGAAAACGGTCGAAGACGTCTTCGTGATGCTGCAGCAGCGTGATGAAGCCGATGCGGTGAAGCACTCATGAGCGCGCTGTATGAGCGGGTGCGACGGTGGACCGTGTGGCCGATGCTCTGGAAAGAGTTTCTGCAGCTCCGGCGCGACCGGCTCACGTTTGCGATGATGACCGTGCTTCCGGCCATTCAGTTGCTGCTGTTCGGCTACGCGATTCAGACCGATGTGCGAAGGCTGCCCACGGTCGTGCTCGACGAATCGCGTACCAGCGAAAGTCGTGCGCTCATTCAGGTGCTCGCCAACACCGACAACTTTACCGTCGTGGCGTCAGTACCCGACCGCGCGTCGGCCAAGCGATGGATCGAACGCGGCGCCGCGCGGGTGGCGCTCGTGATTCCACCGGAGTATCAGCGCAACATCCGCCGTGGTCACACCGGTGTGGCGCAAATGCTCATCGACGCCGCCGATCCACAGAGCTCGGGCGCAGCGATCGCCGGGGCGCAGCTCGCCGCCCAGGCGCGCGGTGTGCAGTTGCTGGCGTCGCAGTACAAGATCCGTCCGCCGGTCGAGATTCGCGTGCGCCCGTGGTACAACCCGGCGCAGAAGAGCGCGACGTTCATCGTGCCGGGCATTGTCGGCATTCTGCTCACGATCACCATGACGCTGATCGCCAGCGCCGCCATCGTGAAGGAGCGCGAACGCGGCACGCTCGAGCAGCTCATCGTCACACCGATCAGTCGCACGAGTCTCATGCTCGGCAAGCTGGTGCCGTTCGTGCTGGTGGGCTACGTGCAGATGTCGGTGGTTCTCGCCCTCGGCGTGATTTTTTTCGATATCCCGGTCATGGGGAGTCTCGTGCTGCTCTATGCGCTGGCGTTGGTGTTCATCGTGGCCAGCCTTGGCGTGGGACTGCTCATCTCCACCGTGGCGCGCAGTCAGGTACAGGCCATGCAGCTGGGCTACTTCTTCATGCTGCCGAACATCCTGCTATCGGGTTACATCTTCCCGCGCGCGGCGATGCCGGAGCCCGCGCAGTGGGTCGGCGCCGCGTTGCCACTCACGTGGTTCCTCGACATCCTGCGCGGCGTATTGCTGAAAGGGGTCGGTCTGCGCGAGCTGTGGACACAACTTGGTGCGCTGTCGTTGTCGGCGCTCGTACTGCTGATCGTGTCGGTGCGGCGGTTTTCGAAGACGCTGGATTGATCCTACTCGTGACCCTTTACCGCGTGCGGGCGATACGACGCCTCGAGTCGCGTGATCTCGTCGACTGACAACGTGAGGTCGACCGCGCCGAGTGCTTCATCGAGCTGATACATCTTCGTGGCACCGATGATCGGCGCGGTCACAGCAGGCTTCGACAACAGCCACGCGAGTGCGATCTGCGCCATCGGCACTCCACGTTCGGCGGCGATCGCGCGTGTGGCGTCGACGATCTCCCAATCCTTCTCGCCCTCGTACAGCCCTACGGCGTACGCATCATGCGCAGCGCGCGTGGTAGAGGTGCGGTCGTCGAGCGCGGAGCGCGTGCCGGCCAGCAGTCCGCGGGCCAGCGGTGACCACGGCAGCACCGCGATCTTCTCGAACTCACACAGCGGAATCATCTCGCGCTCCTCTTCGCGGTACAGGAGGTTGTAGTGATTCTGCATGCTCACGAAACGCGGCCAGCCCTCGAGGTCGGACGTGCCGAGCGCGCGTGCGAACTGCCAGGCCCAGCCGGAACTCGCGCCGATGTAGCGCACCTTGCCTGACTGCACGAGATGGTCGAGTGCGGCGAGCGTTTCCTCGATCGGCGTGACGGCATCGAAGCGATGGATCTGATACAAGTCGATCGCGTCCACGCCCAGTCGCGTGAGACTCGCTTCGCAGGCCTGCACGATGTGCTTGCGCGAAAGGCCACGCCTGTTCGGTCCGGGCGCCATTGGCCAGTACACCTTGCTGGCCAGCACGATTTCGTCCATGTGGCCGTACTCGCGCAGCGCGCGGCCCGTGACCTCTTCGCTCATGCCGAGGGCATACATGTCGGCGGTGTCGAAGAAGTTGATGCCGGCCTCGATAGCACGACGGAAGAACGGGCGGGCGTCCTCCTCGCTGAGTACCCACGGGCGCCAAGTCGGGGTACCGTAGCTCATGCACCCGAGGCAGAGGCGGGACACGGAGATCCCGGTAGAGCCGAGCGTCGTATATTGCATGGGGACGAATCGGAGGAAGTGACCGGACCAGAGATCGTTCAAGCGCTCAATTCGGGAACCGAACGGCGTGCTCGCAGCTAGAATGTATGCACCCTCGACCCGGACCTCGACGCCCATGCTGATTCGCCGCCCCGATGATATTCCGTCTTCCGACATCACGCCGGAAACCGTGTACCAGAACCGTCGGGCCTTTGTGGGCACCGCCGGAGCGTTGGCGCTGGGCGGACTGATCGCACCGTCGGCGCTGCAGGCCATGCGCTTCGATCGCGGCACGGTTGGCTTGCAGGAGAACGACAAGCTGACGCCCGAGGACGACGCGACCAGCTACAACAACTACTACGAGTTCGGGACCGGCAAGGACGAGCCGAAGGAGCAGGCGAAGGACTTCCGCCCGATGCCGTGGACCGTGAATGTCGAGGGGCTGGTCAAGAAGCCGCGTCCGTACTCGTTCGACGAGCTCGTGGGCAAGTTGCCGGTGCAGGATCGGGTGTATCGGCACCGCTGTGTGGAAGCGTGGTCGATGGTGATCCCGTGGCAGGGCGTGCAGCTCAAGGACGTCATCGCCCGCTGCGAACCACTGCCGAGTGTCAAGTTCGTGGAGTTCACCACGCTTTACGATCCGCGCCGGATGCCGGGACAGGCCCGCGCGGTCCTGCCGTGGCCGTACAAGGAGGCGCTGCGCCTCGACGAGGCCAATAATCCGCTGGCGCTGCTGGCCACCGGCATGTACGGCAAGGCGCTCCCGAACCAGAACGGCGCCCCGCTCAAGCTCGTGGTACCGTGGAAGTACGGCTTCAAGGGCATCAAGGCGATCGTGAAGATCAAGTTCACAGACAAGATGCCGAATACGACCTGGAATGACGCCAACCCCAGCGAATATGGCTTCTACGCCAACGTGAATCCGTTGGTCGACCATCCGCGCTGGACGCAGGCCAAGGAACGTCGGATCGGACAGTTCCTGAAGATCCCGACGCTGCCCTTCAACGGCTATGCGAGCCAAGTCGCGTCGCTCTACAGCGGCATGGATCTGCGGAAGTACTACTGAGCCCTGATATGCGGTCAATGTTGGCGAGGGCCGAGGCGCCCACTCGGCGCCTGGTCCGTCCGGCGCTGTGGCTACTGGTGATCGTGCCGTCCATCGTGCTCGTGGCCCAGCTGCTATTGGATCAGTTAGGTGCCGAACCAATTGAAGCGCTTCAGAAGGCGTCGGGTGAATGGACCCTGCGCCTGCTCGCCGCGTCGTTGGCGGTCACGCCGCTCATGCGCCTTACCGGGTGGGGCTGGCTGGTCGCGCAGCGTCGGTTTCTCGGTCTGGCCACGTTCTTCTGGGCGCTGGGGCATCTCAGCGTGTACATCGTGCTCGACCAATTCTTCGACTGGCCGGAGATCGTAAAGGACATTCTCAAGCACTTGTACATCACGGCTGGGATGCTGGCGTTCGTGCTTATGATCCCGCTGGCCCTCACGTCCACCAAGTGGTCCATCAAGCGGTTGGGCGGGAAACGGTGGAATCAGCTGCACCGTCTGGTGTACGTGTCGGCCATCGCCGGCTGTGTGCATTACCTCTGGGCCGTTAAGAAGGATCGCGAGGAGCCGATGCTCTACGCAGCGGTGTTCGTGGTCCTGTTCGCGCTGCGCTTCATTCTGCGCAAGCCGGGTCCACGGTCCCCACGCTCCGTTCCTCCCGATGCTTCGGTGACTCTGCCAGCAGCGTGATGGTTCGGGCGCGAGGAATGTCCCTGCTATGGGAACGCCTCGACTCACTCCGACCCCTCGTGCCATGCCCTCACCCGCCGCCGCCGGCTCGCGTCGATCGGGCAACCACTTGACCACCAATCTCCGGCGCTCGCTCGACAGCATCCCGGCTATTGGTGGTCCGGTATTCGGGGCATTCCAGAACCGCTCGATTCTGGCGGCGCTGATTGGATACACTGCCGTGGTGACCACGTGGCTGGCGGTTGGATCGCCCGGCGTCGGTCTCGGCAGCTGGACCCGCAGTTTCGCCCCCCAGGTCATCGCGCTCGTGGCGATTGTTTTCTCGTGGCGCGCTGGCCTAGAGCTCGCGTTCGACCGTGGCACACGCCGGTTCTGGAAAGCGGTGGCGGGTGCACTTTCGATATTCCCGATCGCCCGTTTCGCCATCGACTTCGTGGTGCGTCCGGTGTCGCCGGCAACCGCCGACCTCGCCGTGATGATCACGCCGGTCGTGGCCGAGGTCGTGTTGCTGCTCGCGTTCCTCTGCCTGCCGAGTGCGCCGCGTTCGGCTGTGGATCGCGCGAAGCTGGCGCTCGACGTCAGTACCGTGGGCGTGGCCGGATCGCTCGTGACGTGGTACGGCCTCTGGATGATCGACGGCAGCGGCATCGCCGTACGCCCGTTCGCGATTCTGCACGCGCATGCGACGCTCGAACTCATCGTCATACTGGTGGCGTCGGTGTTGTGGAGGCGCACCGCGCTGCATCATGGCGCGAATGTCCTCGTCGTGCTGGCCAGTGCGCTCCTCATGCAGTTCGTCGTGCACGTGCTGGCTATTGTGCAGATGACGCAGGGCGACACGAATCTCGATGTCGTCCGCATCGCCAGCCCGGTGAGTTTCGCCCTTTTCGCTATCGCCGCGTGGGTGAGTATCGCGACGGTGATGCACCGACAGATTCGCGCGCGCAGTGAACGCGATCAGTTCACCGCAAGTGTCATCCCGTTCGTGGCGGTGTTACCGGGCTTTGCGCTGTTGCTCAAGCTTGCGATCTCGGGCGCGCCGCACACCGGAGGCACGCAGCCGTTGCTGGGCCTCGTCATCGGGGTGGTCGTGCTGACCGCGCTCGCCTTCGCCCGTCAGTTCACGTCCACGAAGGACGCGGCGCGCGGGCTCGCCGAGTCGACGGCACGTAACAACGAGGCACGCTTTCAGGCGCTCGTGCAGCACAGCAGCGATGTCATCATGATCCTCGATCCGGATGGCACCATCCGGTATGCGAGTCCGTCGATGGCGCTGGTGTTCGGACACGATCCGGCCAAGCTCGTGACCGCGCGTATCGAATCGATTTTACACCCCGAGGATCTCTCCGAAGCGCTACAGTTTCTCGAGGAATTGGCCCGGTCGAACCGCTCGCGTACCGGCGGTGCGACGCTCGGCGTGCTGAAGCGTGAATGGCGCATCCGGCACGCCAATGGCGCCTGGCATACGGTCGACAACGTGGGCACGAATCTGCTCAGCGAGCCGATGGTTCGCGGCCTCGTGCTCAACACGCGCGATGTGACGGAGCAGAGCGTGATCAAGGAACAGTACATGCACCAGGCGTTTCACGATTCGCTCACCGATCTCGCGAACCGCGCACTGTTCCTGTATCAGGTGGGGTGCGCCCTCGCACGCGCGCAGCGGCACTCGAACGCGGTCACTGTACTCTTCCTCGATCTCGACAACTTCAAGACGGTCAACGACTCGCTGGGGCATGCCGCTGGCGATCGCTTGCTGGTGGAAGCGGCGCGCCGGTTGGCGACCTGTGTACGCGACAGCGATCTGATTGCGCGCCTCGGCGGCGATGAGTTCGCGGTGCTCGCCGAAAACACCGGAACGGTAGACGAGGTGCTGGCTATTGCCGAACGGGTCGGCGTCGCGTTGAGCAAGCCGTTTATGCTGGGCGGAAAGGAAGTGTTCGTGAACGCGAGTATCGGTATCTCGAGGAGCACACGAGGCGAGAGTACCGATGAACTCGTGCGGAATGCCGACGTCGCGATGTACGTGGCCAAGACCCGCGGCAAGGGACAGCATGTGCTCTTCGAGCCGGAGATGCACAAGGCGGCGCTCGATCGACTGGTCGTGGAAGGGGATCTCCGTCGCGCCATCGAGCACGAGGAGTTCCTGGTGCAGTATCAGCCGATCGTGGCCCTCGAGACCGGTGACATCATCGGCGCCGAGGCCTTGGTGCGCTGGATGTGCCGCGATCGTGGAAAGGTTCCGCCAGGATTGTTCATTCCGATTGCTGAGGAAACGGGGCTGATCGTGCCGATCGGTCGCTGGGTGCTTCGCCGGGCCTGCCTTGAGGCGAAACGGTGGACCGATGAGCGCGGGCTGCCGGTGCGGATCTCGGTCAATCTCTCGGGGCGTCAGCTGCAGGAGCCGGGGATCGTGGATGATGTCCGGCAGGCGCTGGCCGATTCGGGGCTCGCAGCGGACCAGCTCGTGCTCGAGATCACGGAGAGCATGCTGATGCAGAACACCGAGCTGTCGATGGCGCGCTTGAACGCGCTGAAGGCGCTCGGGATCTCGCTGGCCATCGACGACTTCGGGACAGGTTATTCTTCCCTGAGTTATCTGCAGCGCTATCCGATCGACATCCTGAAGATCGATAAGTCGTTCGTGGATGTCATCGATAAGGGAGGCGAAGGACCGGTCCTGGCCAGCGCGATCGTGGCACTTGGAGAGACCTTGCGGATGAACACCGTGGCTGAGGGTATCGAAACGGAGGCGCAACGCGGCCACCTGCTCGCCCTCGGTTGCGAGCTCGGACAGGGCTACCTGTTCGCGCCGCCGCTGGATGCCGAAGACTTTTGGCAACTGTTGGTCGCTCGAGGTTCCCGTACGCCCTACGCCACACTCCGGCGTCGCGACATGAGTGTCAAAGCCGCATAAGCCCGACAATTTTATCCCCGCGCGTCTGGTTCGACCGGCTCGCGCCGAGCGCCCGAACCCTGCGCTGATCCCGACGGAGCTTCCGTCGGGCTTTGATGCGTTTGCGATCGCCGCACCTGGCCTGGCACCCTTGGTGGCCGCCGAGTGCATCGCGCTTGGCATCACGCCTCGCGACGTCAGTCCGGCCGGCGTGTCGTTCAACGCCACGGCCGAGCAGCTGTTTACGGTGAACCTGTGGTCGCGACTCGCCAGCCGCGTGCTGGTGCGGCTCGCCGAGTTCGAGGCGCGCGATTTTGCGACGCTCGAGAAGATGGCGGCGCGCGTCCCGTGGCACCTCGTACTCTCCCCCGGCGCGGCCGTGCGGTTGCGCGTGACGTGCCGCAAGTCGCGCCTGTATCACTCGGATGCAGTGGCCGAACGCGTGGCGCGCGGGATCACGAACAGCATCAAAGGTTCGCAGGCGCTCGGTCGCGCCAGAGATGACGAGGAAGACGACGACGGCAACACACAGCTGATCGTGGTGCGCTTCGATCACGATCGGTGCACGATCAGCGCCGACAGTTCCGGCGCACTGCTGCACCGGCGTGGCTGGCGTCAGGCGATCGCGAAGGCACCGCTGCGTGAGACGCTGGCGGCGGCAATGCTGGCGTCCTGTGACTGGAACGGTGGCGCGCCGCTGGTGGATCCGTTCTGCGGGTCGGGTACCATCGGTATCGAAGCGGCGCTGCGTATGCGTCGCATGGCGCCGGGGCTGGGGCGCGAGTTCGTGATGGAGCTGTGGCCCGGCGCCGATTCCCCCATGCACGCGCGGGTGCGCACCGCAGCCAAGGCAGAGCAGTTACCGTCGGTCGGCGTGCCGATCGTGATGCGGGATCGTGATGCCGGTGCCTGCAAAGCGGCGGTGGCCAACGCGGAGCGCGCGGGAGTCCTGCAGGATCTTGTCATCGAGCAGGGGCCGCTGTCGGACACGTCGCTCGAGGCGATCGGCACGACGGGATTGGTACTCACCAACCCACCGTACGGACTGCGCATCAGCGACGGCGCGGACTTGCGATCACTGTATGCGCGACTCGGCGATGTGGTGCGCGCTGGTGGCCGCCAGTGGCAGCTCGGGCTGCTGGTGCCCGATCGCGTGCTCGCGGCGCAGACACGACTCACGTTCGACGCCGTGCTGCGCACGGCGAACGGTGGGTTACCGGTCGAGCTGTTGCTGTCGCGCCTCGGTAGTGTCTCAACGTTGTGAGGTCGGAGCGCCCCCGTCCGTCGACGCGATGGCCATATCAACCCTTTTGCTGTGCTTCGCGTGCTCTGCGAGCTTCGCGTGAACCAGCGGGCTCTCCGATCGCTCCGTGGCAGCCGTCAGCACCGCGGTTCGCGCGAAGTCCGCGAAGATCGCGAAGGCACGCGAAGAACAACAACGCGCCATATCAGACGCGGAAGGTGTCCGGGCGCCAGGTCTTGATCTTGCTTTTGATCTCGCTGCCCTTGAGTTCCGGATTCTTGATCACCATCTCGACCAGCGACGCGAGCTCGGCGTCGCTCGCGAAGCGCAGCGCGATGTAGTGGCGCGGCGAGAAGGCGACCTGGGCGCGCGCCGCGAGATCGGCTGGCAGCAGGCGGGTGTAGCGGAGCTGCTCCTCGAGGCGGATCAGACGGTCCTGCGCGCGTAACGGCGAGAGGCGCGAGACCGCTACCACGCCGAACAGCGCCAACGCACCGACCAGCATGTAGACCGTATCCGCGCCCGGATTGGTGATCAGTCGCTGTACGCTCCAGATCACGAAAATCAGGGCCAACGGGCTGGTGAAAAAGTGATACATGGGCACGTACTGCCCGTGATTGGCGAAGCTTTGTGCCTTGTCGGCCATGATGGTCTGTGTCGGAGTAAGGAGTTGGCGCGCGGGCGCGTCAGCGTCGCGTCGCGCCGGGGAAATCGCCAAGTAGGGCGTCGATCGACTTGGCGGCCGTGGTCAATCGCTCCTCCCACGTGCCCTGCACAACGGTAACCGGCGCGTGGAATCGCGCCAGCGTGTCGCGAAAGAGCGCTTGCACCTCCTCGCGCTGCTCCTCGCGGTCGCGGACGCCGTCGGCAATCCAGGGCACGTCGATATCGAGCAGCAGATAGTGCGTCGGACGGCGCGCGATGGCCGCCTGCTCGATGAAGTCGGGACACCGGCCGAAGTAGTGTTGGCAATACACGACGGTGCTCACCAAGTCGGTGTCCTGCAGCAGCAATGTGTCACCGCGGGCCAGGGCGCTCATACTCTGCATGTCTTCCAGCGCTATCTGCCCCTTGGCAATAGGGCCGTGGTCGCGGAAGTCGAGCGGAGTGCCTTTCGCCGCGGCGTACTCGCGCACGAACTCGGGGACGCACGTCACGCCGTAGCGCGCTGCGAGCTGCGCGCCAAGCGTCGTCTTGCCAACCGACTCCGATCCGGTCAGGACGATGCGAGTGAGTTCGCGGTTGAGTACTCGAGGCGCGAGCGCGCCGCTGATCGATGCCATTGTACGTAGCCGATGATGGCGAGCACCAGAAACACCGCGTACAGAATCGCCGTGAGCGGGAGCTGCCGATTGATGAACAGACCAATGTAGACCACGTCGACGGCGATCCAGAGCAGCCAGTTCTCGAGGAGTTTGCGCGTCATCATGTACTGTGCCACGAGGCTGATCGACACGAGCGCCGCATCGAGCCACGGCAGCGCGGCACCGGGCAAACGGCGCGTGATCGTCGCCAAGGTGACCCACGATACGAGTGCGATCGCTGCGAGCAGCAACGCAGTGCGACGCGCGGTACGTGTGACCACCACAGCGTGGCGATCGGGTCCGCCGCGCAGCCAATGCCACCAACCATAAAGCGACAACACGAGATACACGACCTGCAGGCCCGTGTCCGAATAGAGACCGGTGCGGGCGAACACCACCACGTAGAAGCCGGCGTTGAGCACGCCGAGCGGCCAGCTCCAGATGTTCTCACGGGTCACGAGCCAGACGTTGAGCACACCCGTGATGAAGCCCAGGAGCTCCGGGCAGGAGCTCCCGTGCGCGACGAGCCATGCGCAGGGGTCGGACAGCAGGTGGAGCTCCGTACTGGTCATGAGACGCAAAGCTAATTAACGTTCCTCGCACATGACCGGGGTGCCGGCGCCGCCAGTGAGCGTCGGCTGAGAGAGTCCCGTAGAACCTGATCCGGCTCGTACCGGCGTAGGGAGTCCAATCGATGTATCCGCACGCAATCGCGCGCCCATGGCGCACGCGGCGACTTTGTGTCGCCAGCCTCAGCGCCACGCTGATGACCGCCACAGCGGCATCCCTTCTGTCCCTCACTACGGCGATGATCGCGGCCTCTCCGCTCGGCGCGCAGGTCCGTCCTGACAGCGCTCGAACGGCCGCCAAAGCCGACTCGATGCGCCGCATTGAAGGCGTGCTGGTCCGCGCGATCCGTGCCAATGAACAAGCGCCGATATCGCAAACCACGATAGGTCGCGCCGCCATCACACAACGGCACTTCGGGCAGGATGTCCCGATGCTGCTCATGAATGCCGCCCCGTCGATGACATCGCATACCGAAAACGGCACCAACTGGGGCTACAGCTACCTGCGGCTGCGCGGAATGGATCAGACGCGCATCAATATCACGATCGACGGCGTCCCGCTGAACGACATGGAAGATCAGGTGCTGTACTTCGCCAACCTGGCCGACCTGATGTCGAATGTGCAGTCGGTGCAGGTACAGCGCGGTGTGGGCACGAGCACGGCCGGCACGGCGTCGTTCGCGGGCAGCGTGAACTTCGAGACGATGCCGGTGGCGCGCGCCGATGCCGGCGGTGACGTACAGTTGCAGATGGGATCCTTCGGTGCACAGCGCGTGACCGCGTCGTTCAACTCCGGGCTGACCGCCAGCAGATTTGCCGTATACGGTCGCGCCAGCGCACTGCGTACCAACGGCTACCGCGATCATAGCGGCGTGATGGGACGCTCCGCGTTCGTGGGCGCCGGTTGGTTCGGCGCGCGCGACGTGCTCAAGCTCACGACGCTGGTGGGGCTGTTGGCCGATACGCTCTCCTACACCGGCGCCACGCGAGAGCAGCTGGCGGCCAATCGCCGCTTCAACCCGCTGCAGCGCGACGAGCGCGACAAGTTCGGACAGCAGCTGGTGTCACTGGCATACACCCGCGCGCTCCAGAACGGCGGTTCGGTGAGCACCACGGTGTACCGCAACTCGGCCCGCGGCAATTACGATTACTTCGAACTGCCCGATCGCTATCGCTTCAATCTGGCGCATACGTGGTACGGCATAACGAGCGCGTACAACGTCGAGCGCGGTGCGCTGCGCGTGAACACGGGCATCAATGCGAACACGTATCAACGCGCGCATCGCGGTTACCTCCAGCCGTCGACCACGCTATACGACAACACGGGTCATAAGCAGGATGCGAGCGCATTCGCGAAGCTGTCGCTCGATGCGGGGCGGGCCCGCTGGTTTGCCGACCTGCAGGGACGTTACGCGAAATTCCGCTACGAGCCCGACGCCAACGCCGGCATCGATCAGCGCGCTATCGACTGGATGTTCTTCAATCCGAAGGCCGGAGTGACATATCAGCTCGCTCCGGGTCTTTCGACATATGCTTCCTACGGCATCACCAGCCGTGAGCCGGCGCGTAACGATCTGTTCGCCGGCGACGACGATCTGAACAGCGGCAACGTGGCCGATTATGGTGACTTCGCGCGCGTGAAGCCGGAGTCGGTGCGCGACGCCGAGTTGGGTATCACGCTGTCGCGTACCACGTTGGACGTGTCGGCCAATTTGTACAGTATGGATTTCCGCAACGACATCGCGCGCATCGGTGCGCCAACGGCGTCGGGTGCGATCCTGCGCCGCAACGTGGGCAACAGCTACCGCCGTGGTGTCGAAGTGGACGCCGCGTATCGCGGCATCTCGCGCGTGGTGTTGGCCGGCAACGCGACCTGGAGTCAGAACCGCATTGCGCAGTTCACGGATTCGTCGCGTGGCACACCGGTGGTGCGACGCAACGTGGCGCCATTGCTCACGCCGGCCTTCATCTCGTCGCACCGTATTGAGCTGTCGCCGACGAACCGCTTCATGGTGAGCGTCGAGGGTCGCTATCAGTCGAAGGCGTTCCTTGACAACACGAGTAGCGCAGACCGTGTACTACCCGATTACTACACGCTCGACGCGTCGGCGCGCGCCACGCTCGGACGCTATGCACTCACGGTGCGCGGCGCGAACCTTGGGGATACGCAGAAGTTCGCGAGCGGCGCGGTGTCGGGGTCTGGGCGGGTGCGCTATTTCGTGCTTCCGGCGCGCTCGGTGTTCGCAACGCTCAGTGCGGAGTTCTGAGAGCGAACAAAAACGGGTAACTATTGCTGTTCTTCGCGTTCTTCGCGTTCTCTGCGCCCTTCGCGTTGAGTGCAGTTTTGTAGAAGCGGTACTGCTTGCGGACGGATATCGCTGACGATCGACAATGTGCTTTTTAACGCGAAGGGCGCGGAGTTCGCGAAGGACGCGAAGAACAGCAGGGGCTTTTCCTGGTAGTGAACCCCAGCGTTACCGCGATCCCATCTGTCTGGCCGAGGCGAGTGCCTTCCGTAGTACCACGGCGCGCTCACGCGGCGTGCCACGGGTGTCGCGCAGCGCCGCACGCAAGCCGCGCTTGGCATCTTCGGGTACGTCACGATCATTGAACGAGAGCAGCGCATTCGCAGCGACCTCATAAATCGCGACGGTCGATGCGGGCTGGCCGTCGTTGTACAACGGGGCGCCGCGATCGATCGCGAGGTCGATCAACGAGCTAGCACTGCCGCTACTGCTTCCGGACGAGCTCTCACGCGTGGACTCGCCCGAGCGGGTATCGGGTGGCAGCAGCACACGGTCGATCACGTGGATGAGTCCGTTGCTCGCCGGGATGTCGGCAATGCGTACGGTTGCGTCGTTGATGCGAAGCTCGCCGTTCACATCGCTGATGCGCACCTCGAGGTCGGCCACCGTCTGCGCGGAGCGCACGCTGCGTGCCTGCGCGGCCGTGACGCGGCCGGCGACAACATGATACGTGAGAATCGTGCGCAGCTTCTCGCGATTCTCCGGCTTCAGCAACTCGGCGACCGTACCGCCCGGGAGTCGCTTGAACGCCTCATCGGTGGGGGCGAAGAGGGTGAACGGTCCGCGTCTAAGGAGCGTTGACGTGAGACCGGCGGCGTCGACCGCGGCGAGGAGGGTGGTGAACTGACCGGCAGTTTTGGCGACCTGCGGGATCGTTGGTGTGTTGCGTGATGGATGCTGCGCGTCGGCGTTCGGCGCGACGCCCAGCGCGGCGCCGAGAAGCAGGGCAACGGCCACGATACGGCGGTATACTGCGTTTGGCGTGGTG
>NZ_JBDNFF010000206.1:0-2675 GCF_041689975.1 Gemmatimonas sp. | reverse complement strand
TATCGCATCAGCCGAAGCCTCACCGGACAAGTCGGTATGGATCCCGGCTCGGCACCCTGCACCCAGCTCAGCACCAACGGCTTCCCGCGGCTGCAGTTCGGTTTCGACCTGTTCCGCGAATGGATCTTTTAGGATTGTTACCTTACGGTAGAGCTCGACATGTTGTCCATCAGTGTGGCGACCCCGCTACGGTAGGGCTTGGTTGGACATTGGGACGAAATGAGCAAAAATCGTAACGCATTGTTTTACAATGATTTGCAGTGCTTTCCTGCGCCTTGGCTCCTTCCTGATTCGGTCCACGAAGCTGGCACGACGATTGCATATGGATGGGTTTGTCCGGTTTCGCTTCCTCAACCGCCAGGTCAAAATGTCTATTCTTCGCAACTTCGCTTCGATCCTGTTCGCAGCATCTCTCGCCACGCCCGCCGCGCTTTCGGCGCAAGCTCCGGTACTCGGCGTCGTCGACTTCAACGGCGACATCGCGAACAACGGTACGGTGGGCGGTTTTCAGGTATCGCCATACCAAGGCACGCTGACCAGCTTCAATGCGCAGTTCGGTGCTGCCGGCGCCACGCCGCTGAACAACGCGATCATCTGGTGCGTCGACTTCAGCAACTGGGCGAACTCCAGTGCCGACACGTACTTCTCGACGGCCTTCACGACCAACACGAACGGTATCGTCGGTAACGGCGACTTCTCGAAAACGCGTCGTAACAGCCAAGCGGATTATCGGAACGCCGCGTGGCTCATCGAGCAGTACAATCCGACCGCCGCGCTCGTTGGCGTGGGGTTGTACAACGCGGAGAATATCCAAGGGACGATCTGGAACTTGTTCGGCGGTACGTTCAACGGTAGCGGTGACTTCTTCACGCTTACCGTGCCGACCACGTTCACGCTCACGCGCAACTGGTACGTGCTCTCCGACGACAACGTGAACGGCGAGGCGTCGAGTCAGGAGTACCTGACGTCTACGTCAGTCGTGCCTGAGCCGTCCACCTACGCGCTGATGGGTGCCGGTCTACTCGCCCTCGGAGTCGTCGCCCGTCGCCGTCGTTCCGTCGCCTGATACACGCTGCTTCGGCCGCCCTAATCGGCGGCCGCACCGGACATAGCGCATCTCCCGTCGGTCTCAACGAACCGACGGGAGATTGTCGCGTTGCAGGCGCCGCCAGGCGCGACCGATCACGACGCTGGCGCCACCCGCCAGGGCGCCGAGTGTCGCGGCGAAGGTGATGATCGGCTCGCGGGTGCCTTCGTCGCCGAGGAGCACGGCCAGTATTTCACGGCGCATCTTCAGGACCACCGGAGAGGCCACCTTGATGCTGTTGAAGTTGCGATCGTAACGCGCGCCGACCCCCTCGATCAGCGCGGCCGTACGGGCGAAATACACCAACTCGCCGGGCAACACGATCGGCCAGTTGAACAGCTCGCGCATGACGCGATCGGCAATGGCACGTGCCCGGTCTTCCATGGCGTTGTCCTGCAACGCGATGTCCAGCAGCACGCGCACCAGCTCACGCATCGATTCACGCGGGGTACCCGGTGCGACCATGCCCAGCGCAAAGAATCCATCTGTGGTCGCGTCTGCATCCCGGCGAATGGCCGCCAAAATCGTCTCGAACAGCGCTTTGCGCACCGGTACCCCGACGTCGATCACCATCCCGAAATCGAGCAGCACGATGCGTCCCTGCGCGTCGACCAGCAGATTGCCGGGGTGTGGATCGGCGTGAAACACGCCGTCGCGCAGCATCATGCGCGCGTAACTCTCGATCAGCGTCTCGACCAGCGCGCGGGGGGACACCAGGCCGCGTGCGATCTGAGCATCCAGTGCATCAATACGCGTGCCTTCCATGAACTCCAGCACGAGTACGTCGCGACGCGTCAACACCGTCTCCACCCGCGGAATGCGCAGGCGAGGTTCGTCGGAGAAACGCTCGCGCATCCGCATGCACTGCATGGCCTCGCGCTCGAAGTCCATCTCTTCGCGCACGTGCAGGTCGAACTCGTCGAGCACCACGCGGAAGCCCAGCACATGATGATGCGGAAAGCGCGCGTATACCGCGTTCACGATCGCTCGCGCCAATCGCACATCGCGCACAACCACGGCTTCCACGTTCGGACGCAGCACCTTCACCACCACCTCGCGCCCTTGGTACCGGGCACGATGCACCTGACCGAGTGATCCCGCCGCCAGAGGCGCCGGGTCGAGATGGTCCACGATGCTGTCGGGATCGGCGTTCCATGCTGCTTGTAGCGCTGCGCGAATCTGCGTCCAGGGCACCGGCGGCACGCGGTCGGTGAGCGTGCCGAGGGCGGCGAGATACGGCTCGCGCACCAAGTCGGCGCGTGCCGCTAAAATCTGGGCCAGTTTCACGAACGCTGGGCCAAGCTCGGCGATGTCGCGCACCATGCGACGCGCGCGGTGTTCGTGAAACGCGGGCGGGCGCGGCACGGGACCACCCCAGCGAATCCAGCGTCGACGATCCCGCACAAACGACAGCACGAGCGGCACCAGTCGCCAGAGAATCGCGACCAGCCGCGGCAGGTCACGCCACGGCATGAGACATCGCGTCGCGAATGAGCTGGTCGGCGTCCAGGCCGGTCAGTTGGGACGTCGTCGTCCACAGTTGCTCGGCGCGCGCGTCGTCGCGGGCCGTGCGCGATGGCGTCACGCG
>NZ_JBDNFF010000205.1:0-44568 GCF_041689975.1 Gemmatimonas sp. | reverse complement strand
TTGCTGGTGCGAAACACGCGCGAGCCGCCGAAGTAGAGGCGGGTGGATCGCTGGGGGTCGATCACGAAGGGGGCGATAAAGGCCCGGCGTTCACTCGCGTCGATGCCGCTGGTGATGGTGCGCTCCAAGCCCGTGCTGACTTGTAAACGGAGCATGTTGCCGTTCTGGCTCGAGACGTACACGATGTCGGGGTTGTCCGGATTGATCGCCGTGAAGGCGCCATCGCCACCGTACACACCGTTCCACTGCAGCAGACCGTTGCGGGCAATGAGCGTGCCGTTGTCCTGCAGACCCGTGAGCACTCCGGTGGGGTCGGTGGGGTGCACGGACAGGCCAGGATAGTGGAGCGACGTGGCGAGTCCGGCGTTCAACGACTCGAACGAGTCACCCCCGTCGCGCGACAGAAACGCTCCGCCATCGTTGCCGGTAAGCACCCGTCGCGAATCGTTCGGGTCCACCAGCACGACGTGCCAGTCCACGTGGATGCTGGGCGCCATCTCGGTGAACGTCTGCCCACCGTTACGTGAGCGGTAGGCCCGCACGCCGCCCGTGTAGATCACATTCGCATTGGCCGGATCGACCGCGATCATGAGGTTGTATTCGCTCTGCTCGCCGAAGTTGTTCCGGCCGGACACCGCGGGTGCCGCCGTCAAGCCGGTGGCATCGAGCGTCGTCCGAGTTCCGCTGGATTCGTCGTAGCGATAGAGTCCACCAAAGCGGCGGTCGAGGCGTCCGGCCACGATCCACACGCTGCCCGGCTGCGCCCGCGAGACAGCGATCTCCATGCGTCCAACCGAGTCGGCCGTGAAATTCGTTGCCGTGCTCCACGTTGCGCCGCGATCGCTGCTGCGCCAGAGTCCCGGTGGCGTCGCGCTACCCGACACGCCCACACGCGCGGCGTAGATGATGTTCGGGTCGGTCGGATGCTGCGCGATATCGCTGAACGTCAGTGCCGGCGTGACCACCGTCCACGTCTGTCCGGAGTTGGTGGACCGCATGATGCCGCGTAGCGTGGCCGCCATCACGGTGGTGGCATTGGAGGTGCCCGCGCTCGCGCGGTCGATCACCATGCCGTAGACCGCAAACGACTGCGTGGGCGAGGTGGTAAAGACGTTCTGCCCGAGTGTCGTCCAGCTGGCGCCGCCATCGGTGCTGCGCAACACGCCGCACCCCTGCGTCGATTCATTTTGTTCGCCCGTGGCCGCATACACGATCTCCGGGTTGACGGGGTCCACCGCTACGGCGCCGATCACCAGCGAGCACTGATTGTCGGTGAGCGGCATCCAGCTGGCGCCTTCGTTGGTGCTCTTCCACAAACCGCCGGCCGACGTGCCCACGTACAACACGTTGCGGTCGGTGGGGTGAAAAGCCAACGTCGGCACGCGGCCCGCATCGAGCTGCGGCAGCGACCCGAAGAAGCCGTTGTCCATGTACAGGCCGCGCGGGCCAATGCTGGTCCAGCGACCAGGGGTCGGCACGGGCACGCCGTCTCGCAGCATGGCGCTGCTGGCACCAGGCTGCGCCGACAGCCACAGGGCGTACGACATACCCGTGCGGGCCTCGAGCGAGCCGGGCGGGGCGTCCCACAGGCTGACCAGCGCCTGCCGACGCTCCTCCGGGTCGCTCTCGCGAATGACCTCTTTCTGCTGCGCGACGGCCAGCTGTGGCATGAAGGCGGCGCACAGCACAGCCAAAAGCATACGGTTCGTCATCGTACCATCCCGCTGAGCGTGAACGCCAGCGTGTTCGAGGTGCCTTGCCGCGTTGTCACTGAAACGGGATAGGTCCCACTGGCCAGCGGCGTCACGGGCGCCGCGCCGCGATCGGGGATCTGTTCGTCGTCACGCGGTACGGTAAAGCGCAGCGACGTCGCCGACGTGCGCGGCACCTGGCGCAACAGTACACGACCGAAGTGCACAGTGTTCAGCGAATCGAACCCGCGGCCGGCAACCGTGACATCGATGATCGCGCCGCGCGTCACATCGGCCGCGCCGGGCGTGAGCGATTCAATCACGGGAACCGCGCGGCCGCGCTGGTGGCAAGCCACCACCAGCGGCAGCAAGGCCAGCCAGGCGGTGCGTGGGTGACGTGCGCTCATGGCGCGCCTCCCGTAACCGTTGCAACGTCCGTTCGGACGTCGAGCTCGTCGAGCAGCGACTGTCCACTCACGCCGTGCGCTTCCTGAAGCGACAACTGCCATGATACACGAGCGGTCGGCGCCATGCGCACGAACGTGAGCGTGACCAACTCGCCGTCGTGGGTGCCCGCAGCCCAGGCGGCGGCTACGCGCACCGAACCCGCATGCGCCTTGCATGCCAGCAGTGGCTCCCCCTGCGCGGCGGCACAGCCGACAAAGGTCCAGTCGGAGCTGTTGGTCAGCTCCGCCGTAACGCTGCCCAAGGCGCGCACCGGGCCGCTGCCAAGGGCGATCGTTACTTGCACGGTGTCGCCGGTCACGGTTCGCGCGTGCAATTCCATGGTGCTGCGCGCGACCGGCTGCGGCGTGTCGAGCAGGGCGTTACGGCAGCCTGTTGCGCTCAGCACGGCCAGGGCGACGATCAGCGTTTTGTTCATGCGTACCGTTCGGTTGAACTGCTGTGACATGGTCTGTCGTGCACTCATCGCACGATCACCACGGGATTGAACACGCTGGTGGCACCCGTGACGTCTGTCAGGTCTCCGGCCAGCAGTTGGTTGAGCGTGAATACCACTTGGTTGCCCACGCCACGCTGGTTCACCCGACAGGTGAGGCGAATGAGTGATACGGCGCCGGACACCGGCGTGGCCGACGTCCACGTGACGCGCACGTTCTGCTGGGCATCGACGGGCTGCGCCACGACCCCGGCGCGCAGCGGGGTGATGGCCGTGACGGTAAATGGGGAAAACGGAAACGCCGCTGATCCCGGCCAGGCCACGCTGAGGTCGGCGGCCGACAGCGTGCGCCCATCGCGCGCCGCTACCTCGACCACGATCGAGAACGTGTCGGTGGTGATGCGATAGCTTGGCAGCGTAGCCCGAAGAATGGGCCCGGTGGCATTGCGCGGCACGAACACCAGGATCGAGTCGGCCACCGCGGGCGTGCGGCTGGCTTGCGCCACCACGAACGTGCGCCCCGGCAGGGCGCCGGTAATCCGTCCATCGAAGGTGACCGTTGCCCGTGACGGATCGCGCGCGAACCAGCGCACGCCACCGGTGCCCATGGTTTCTCCGGTGCCGTTGCGTGCCGACAGGAACGGCAGAAAGCCCGCCGTGGTGGTCGGCAACTCGAGTACGCGCCCTACGGTATCGCTGGCCGACAGCGACGTACGGATGCTGGTCGGCTGCGCTGCGGTATCGGGCGGCGCTACGGCAATACTGCGGGACGTGACGCCCACCAGCCCATCTCCGCTAAACTGTAATGCGCGCGCAGTGCCGCCGTCGAGAATGGCAAGGGCGGAGAATGTGGCCCGACCGAGGGTGTCCGTGGTCGCGGTGTTGTTGCTGAGGGCGCCGCCGCCCTGCAGCGTGGCGCGCAGCACGACACCCGCGTCGGCCGACGTGTTGCCTACGCTGTCGAGCATGCGAAGAATGGGCGCCGGCGAAAGCGGCACGCCGGCCTCACCACCGATCGGGGCGTCGCGTTCGAGCAAAAGGCGCGTGGGCAGGCCACCAATCAGCGAGAGCGAGGCGGTGGCGGCAGCGGTAATGGAATCGGCACGAAACGTGAGCGCACGTGTACCCGCGAGGCCCGTGACGGTGAGCGCGCTGAACACCGCCCGCCCCGTGGCGTTGGTCAGCGCGGTCGTGCTGCCGAGCGCCGTGACGCCCTGCCCACCGGCCGATGTCACCACTACACGACGCCCGGCAAGCGGACTGTCGTTGCCCTCGAGATCACGCAGCTGCGCTTGCACCCCGGTCGCACTCGGCACGCCGCTGCGCAGCCTCGGCGGCGCGCCCACGAACGTCACCGCGGTCGCCGGACCGGCCACCAGATCGAAGTTGCCCGACGTCACGGTCGTGAGCCCCGGCGAGGCGAACTGCAACGAACGCGCGCCCACCAATCCCGACACCGTGAGATCGGTGAATCGGACGACGCCCTGCGCCGACGCCACACTGCTGGTGCCAGTGAGCGTACCGCCCCCAACCAGCACAACGCTCACCGTCGTGCTGGCCGACGACACCAGATTGTCGGCGTTGTCGCGGACCTGCACCACCGGCTGCGTGGTGAGCCGCACGCCCGACGCGGCGCCACTCGGCGCGGTGCCGATTACCAGCTTGGCCGGCGCACCCGGGGTAACCGTGAGGCTGTAGCTGCCAGTAGTGCTGCTGGACGTGGCGGAGATGGTGGTGGTGCCCGCCTGCGCCACGGTGACCAAGCCGGCGGCGGTCACACCGGCGATGGCGCTGTTGGCGGAACTCCACGTGAACGTCGCATTGTTCACCAGCTTACCGCGATTGTCGGTGAACGTGGCGCTCAGCTGCACGTTGGCGCCGGAGGGCAGCGTATTGACCCCTGCAGACGCAGTCACGGCAACCACCGGGGGCACATCAGGGGCAGCGGGGTCGCCGCCGCACGCCGCCAGAAATGCAACCGCGGCGAGTACGGCCCGGTGACGAAGTCGTGGCATTTGGGGGATAAGAGGCAATGGCGGTGGGGGCAAGCAGACTCTAGTGACTATGGAGGCGGGGACACGATCTCGCAAGCCCTCAAACCCAGCTACCTGCGCGCGTCATCCGCGCGCAGAAAGTCCCGGATATCACATACTGTTCGGTGCCGAACGTGGCATTGGTTGAGTCCACGCCGGCTGTCTTCCACTGCGCGATCACGCGCCACATCGAATCCGGAAGCTGCTTCTCCCACTTGTTCACTTCGACAGAGTACTGGCGCCAATCTGACACCGATCCGCCCAAAACGATGCCGACCACGTGATCCGGATGCGCCTTGTAATATTCGAGCGCGAGCACCGTTCCCCACGATTGACCGTTGAGAAATCATCGATCGATCTCGAGCGTGCGTCGGAGCGAATCCAGCTCCTCGACGAAGCGCGGAATGTTCATGAGCGTGGTGTCGGCGAGTCGGTTCGACTTCCCGGCGCCAAGTTGGTCGTAGCGAACAACGAGACGATCGTCGCCCAGTGCTTCGAACGGTTTGAGGTAAAAGCTGCCAGCGCCTGGTCCTCCGTGCATTAGCACCACCGGCGTGCCCGTGCCGACGCCCGATTGCTTGTACCAAATGCGACCACCTCGCGCAGGAGGCATCGTCTCGCCGGGGCCGCGCAGCCGGTCGGCCATGCCAACTCCATACGACGGGGAAGCCTGCTGCGGCGTTTTCTCCCCATCATCCAGACCGACGGCGGGGAGGAGGAGCCAGTTTCCCCATCGAATGGCCAGCATTTCGCACCGGCTTAATCGTTTAATAAACCTCGTAAAACGAACGCCAGGAGTTATATTTACGATAATGATCGCCCGAACGCTGCTCAACACGGTTCGCCAACGCCTGCGGACGACATCGGCCGTGGTCCTTCTCGGCCCGCGCCAAGTTGGGAAGACCACACTTGCGCGGGCCCTCGCCGCAGAGTGGGGCAGTCGGGCACTCTATCTCGACCTTGAGCGGGAGGCTGATCGCCGCCGGCTCGACGATGCGGACAGCTACCTGCGCGCGCAGGCCGGCCGATTGGTGATCCTCGACGAGATCCACCGCGCACCGGCACTCTTTCCCCTCCTGCGAGGCATCATCGACGAGCGCCGGGCCGCCGGTGAGCGCGCCGGACACTTCTTGCTGCTCGGGTCCGCGTCGCTCGATCTGCAGCAACAAGCGGGCGAGTCGCTTGCCGGTCGCGTAGCATATCTCGAGATGACGCCGATTCTCGCGCGTGAGTTGGCGACGCACGACGCTGGCGTGCCTGACCTCTGGGTGCGCGGTGGCTTTCCCGGCAGCCTGCTGGCCGCGAATGGCGCCGACAGCATGACCTGGCGACAGGACTTCGTGCGCAGCTACCTCGAGCGCGACGTCCCCATGTTCGCGCCCCGCATGCCGGCCGAGTTGATCGGCCGACTCTGGCGCATGTTGGCGCACGCGCAGGGCACTCCCGTCAATAAAGCGAGGCTCGCTGCCAGCCTCGAAGTGTCGAGCCCCGCGATCGGTCGCTATGTGGACCTGCTCACCGACTTGCTGCTCGTGCGCCGATTGCCTCCCTGGAGTGGAAATCTGGGCAAGCGCCTCGTGCGGGCGCCCAAACTCTACGTGCGAGACAGTGGTCTGCTGCATGCGCTCCTCGCGATCGAATCGCTCGACGATGTGCTCTCGCATCCGGTGGTGGGCGCGAGTTGGGAAGGGTTCGTCATTGAGCAGTTGATCGCCGCGGCGGGGAGCGATCGGCTTCCCCTCTACTTCCGCACGGAAAAGGGAGCAGAGGTCGATCTGCTCTTCGAGCGTGGAGGTCGGGTCGAGATGCTGATCGAAATCAAGCGGACGGCGGCGCCAACGGTGTCGAGGGGCTTGCGCTCCGCCGCGGCCGATCTGGATGCAGCGGCAGTGCACGTCGTGCACGGCGGATCGGAGAGTTGGCCCATGGGTGGGGGCGTCACGGCGACATCACTGGCCGGACTGGTCGAGTATCTGTCGGCCACGGCACGATAGTGCCCTCCGCGCACACTAGCCTCGACGACATGTCGCTCGACCGGTAACTTCGGGCAATGTCAATTGTGGACCGCCTCACCACCGCCCTCTCCGACCGCTATCGCGTCGGCCGCGAACTTGGGGCAGGGCGGCATGACCACCGTGTATCTCGCGCACGACATCAAGCACGACCGCGATGTCGCGACCAAGGTGTTGCACCCCGATCTCGGCGCGGCGTTGGACTGTTGTACTACGTGATGCCGTACGTACGTGGCGAAACATTGCGCGAGGTGGCTGGTGCGCTCGATCACGCGCACATGCAGGGCGTGATCCATCGCGACATCAAGCCCGAAAATATTCTGCTGCAGGATAGCGCCGCGCTGGTGGCGGATCTCGGCATTGCGCTCGCGGTGCAACCGGCTGGCGTCGCGCGCATGACGCAGTCGGGCCTCAGCCTCGGCACGCCGCAGTACATGAGCCCCGAGCAGGCCACCGATGAACGCACGATCGACGCGCGTAGCGACTCTACGCGCTGGGTGCAGTGACTTACGAGATGCTGGCCGGCGAGCCGCCCTTCAGCCGACCAACGGTGCAGGCAGTTGTGGCGCGACTGCTGGCCGACACGCCGCGTCCGATCACTCCCGAGGCAGCACGAGCTCGCGGCGTACGGCGCCAGACAACGGATCCACGCTCAGCAACTCAGTCGTCGCGCTCCCGGGCACGGTAAGGGCCAGATACAAAAACCCTCCGCGCGGCAATCCGGCGAACGCGACGCTGCCGCCCTGTCGCAACGGGGTCGCCAGCTCCCGCAGCGCAACCCCGTCGAGGGTGAAGAGTCTCACCGAGACGCTGTCCCTCACATTTCGGAGTACGGCAAGTGCAAGCCCGTCGCCCGAGAGCTGCCAGCGAGCGTTGCCGCTGATCTGCCCTTCGATGGTGACGCTCGACTTAAGCTGCCGTCGGCCGTTGCCTTTTGCATCGGACAACCACGTGCGCGGATTACCATCGCTCATCTACAAAATGCCTCGCTCTTCGCTTACGAACCACCCATTCTCAGTCGGCGCCATGGGGATGATGCGCCGCGTCAATGCGTCGGCATCATACAGCATCAGCGCCGCTGCCGAATCCACGATCGTTTCGAGGGCCGCCACGCGCCCATCCGGTGACCAGCGATGACCGCCAGTCCCGATTTGACGCTCCGCCGTGAGTGCGGTCTCGACCCCGTTGTCATTGTGATAGAAGCTGATGCCGAGTGGGTCCGCCCGAAGATAGAAAACGGAGCCCGCGATTGTCTTGATCTGGCGCTCGATGCGGTAGTGCGCACATACGGCAGCAGCGAGTCGCTCAAACGAGTGCAATGGCGAAACTGCGCCGGGTTGAAGAGGGGTACGTCTGCACTAAATTGGCTTCGGCGCGTAGCCCCTGCCAGTCTGTCCCACGTCTTTCGCATTCGAGGTCTCATGCAACGCTCCATGTCTGCTGTACGGCGCAGCGCCGCAGCACTCGCGCTGTCCACCACGATGCTGTTGCCGTACAACCTCGCCGCACAGGCGGCCACTACGTCGGCGTCGTCGTCGATCGCCACCGATCCCGATGTGCTTGGTGCGGAACGTCTCTTCTCGGCGTGGATGGAAGGACAGATCGCCTATCGCGGACTACCCGGCATTGCCGTTGGCGTGGTGTACGATCAGCAGCTGGTGTGGGCCACGGGCTTTGGCTTTGCCGACGTCGCCAACAAAGTGGCGATGACGCCGCAGACCAAGTTCCGGATGGCGTCGCACAGCAAGATGTTTGCGGCCATCGCGATCATGCAGCTTCGCGAAGAGGGCAAGCTGCGCCTCGATGATCCCGTCCAGAAATACTTGCCGTGGTTTACGGCGAAGCCGGCCGGCGATGACGATGGACCGATCACGATCGAGCAACTGCTCTCACACGTGTCGGGGCTGCAGCGCGAGGCCGGCGACCACTGGTCGACGAATGAGTTCCCCACAGAAAACGAGATCAAGCGACTTTACGGCGAGCGTCAGGCCGCATTCGCGCCGAGTGTGCGGTGGAAGTATTCGAACCTGGCGTTTGCGGTGGCGGGGTTGGTGGTCGAGCAGATCACGGGACAGAAGTGGGCCGACTACGTGGCGACAAACATGTTCACCCCGCTCGGCATGACTGAGTCGAGTGTGGACAAGAATGTACCCGGCCTCACGGTTCCTTATGGACGCCGCATGCCCGACGGCACGCGCGCCATCATTCCGTTCATCGATGCGCGCGGTATGGCGGCCGCCACTGGCGTGACGTCGAACGTGACTGACATGGCGAAGTTCGTGTCGGCGCAGTTTCGCCGCGGACCACGCGGTGGCGCGCAGATCGTGAGCAGTGGTTCGTGGCGCGAGATGCATCGTGCGCGCGCGGTGGACGAGACGTGGGTGAGCGGCACCGGGCTTGGCTTCGACATCCGCCGCATCAATGACCGCTCGTGGGTGGGGCATGGTGGTGGGTATTTGGGCAACACGACGCAAACGTTCTTCCAGCTGGACGACAAGGTCGGGGTGATCGTGCTGACGAACACGAACGACTCCAACGTGGGCGACATCCTGCGTCAACTGGTGGTCACGGTCGGTGCGGCCGTGGCGAAGGCCGGCGCGCCGAAGCCGGTGGTAGTGACATGGGATCCGTCGTGGTCGCGCTTTGCCGGTCTGTATCGCGGCGCCTGGAGCGACGTGCAGGTGGTGCTACTGAATCAGAAGCTTGTGCTGATCACGCCGAACGGTGCGAATGTGGACACACCTGTAGCACTCGAGCCGCTGGGTGACGGACGCTTCCGATATACGGCACGCACGGGGGGAGCCGAGGTGGGCGAGGTGGTGCGCTTCGTGGAGGAGAACGGGCGCGTCACGCGGATCATTGCGGGCGACGGGTTTTTTCATCGGGTGCCTTCGAAGTGATCTCCGTGCGGCGACGGCCAACTCGTGAGGTGTGATCGGTGAGTATTCACGTGGTACTGGTGCACCCGGAGATTCACTGGAATACGGGGAACGCGGGGCGCACCTGCCTGGCGGCCGGCGCGACGCTGCATCTGATCGAGCCGCTGGGCTTTTCTCTTGATGAGGCGCAGGTGAAGCGCGCCGGTCTCGACTACTGGGAGCACGTGGACGTGCGCGTGTGGCCCAACTGGGAGGCGTTCGAGCGCGAGATGCCGCGATTTGGTGCGCCGTTCTTCTTCGAGACCAACGCGACGCAGCTGTTCTGGGATGCGTCGCTCGCGCCGGCCGAGGGGACGGTGCTGGTGTTCGGGCGCGAGACGGGTGGACTGCCGGCGGCGCTGCGTGAACAGTACGCGGATCGGATCGTCGCGTTGCCGATGACGTCGGAGCGGGTGCGGTCATTGAACTTGTCAACGACGGTGGCGGTGGCCGTGTATGAGGTGCTGCGGCAGGGGCGGGTGAGTGAGCTGGGAGCTGAGAGCCGAGAGCTCAACTGCAAACTCCCTAGGGAGCAGGGGGGAGGGTCTCAGGAAGGAGGAAGCAGTGGAACCGCGCGCGTTTCCAACTCCCTGCCACCTGAGACCCTCCCCCCTGCTCCCTAAAGAGTTTGCAGTTTTCAGTTCTCAGTTTGTAGTTTGCGGCAGCTACGGGGCAATCCCCACGAATTCCGCCAAGTCCAGCACGTCCACGATGGCCGCCAGATCGATGGGGCCGTAACAGTGCGGATACAGCTCACTACTTGCCGGCTTGGGCGTGCTCGATGGGAGAGGAGCAGGCGGCTCGTATCGCAACGGGACAGTCAGCTGTGTCGGGTCGATCACCAGCACCACGAGATCCGGTACGCCGGCGTAGTACGCCTGCGCGGTGGGCACCACCTGATGTGCACGCGACAGATGGATGAAACCTTCCTGTGCGAGACTCTCGGCGTGGTAGCTGCCACGAACGCGCGCGTCAGCAATAGCCTGGCGCGAACAGATGTGGAATACCGCGTTGTCCGGGGAAAAGGTCATCCCAGTCGCCGAATGGCACGCATGCCGTCATCGCCGATGTCGAGACTGTGTGCGTTCACATACAGCGCGATGTGCTGCGCGCACACCTCGTCGGACATTTCCTGCGCGTTGGCACGGACGTAGTCTCGGCTCGCCTCGGGGTTATCGAAGGCATACTGCACCGACGCACGAATGGCGCGTTCCACTTCGGCGACGGTATCGGCGTCGAGGTCGGCGCGGGCACAGATGCCGGCCAGCGGAACCGGTAAGTTGGTTTCGCGCTCCCACCAATCGCCTAGATCAATGGCTTTCGAGAGTCCGTGTTCGGCGTATGTGAACCGGCTCTCGTGAATGATGAGACCCGCGTGCACCTCACCACTGCTCACGGCCTGCAGAATGCGGTCGTAGCGCATCTCCACCACTTGGTTGAGCGACTGCGCGGCGAGGCGTAGCAGGCGATACGCCGTGGTTTCGCGTCCCGGGATCGCGACGAGTCCGCTCACGGCTTCTGCCAATGACATCGGCGTACGCGTGACCACCAGCGGTCCCACGCCGTGACCGAGTGCGGCACCGCTGCGCAGCAGCGTGTAGCGATCGCCGATGCCTGCGAAGGCGCCGACACTGAGTTTGGTGAGATCGAACTCGCTGTGATGTGCCCGTCGGTTGAGCTCCTCGATGTCGAGTAGCACCGGCGTGATGCGAACAGGGGTGTTGATGAGCCCGAACGTAAGCGCGTGAAACGCGAACGTATCGTTGGGGCAGGGCGAATAGCCGAACGTCAGTTCACGCATCGTTCTGTGTAGCGATGACGTACTGGCGCAGGGCGTGCACCAGCAGCGGCGTGACATGCGTGATCGCAGCGAACGCGGCGTCGAAGTGCCACCGTGCGCGATCGGTCTCTTCGATGTCATTCGAGATCGCTCGTACCTCGATGGCCGGTACACCGGCACGCTGCGCGGCGCGAAGCACACCGAATCCTTCCATGGCTTCCACGTCACAGCCGGTCGTGCCGCCCACATGGGCGCTGGTGCCGATCGACAGCGTGGACGCCTGGGGGAGCACGCGCTGTACCGCGCCCAACAATGCGGGTGAGGCCGGCACCGTATTCGGTGCCCACTCCACCGGCACGTTCAAGTCGCAGTAACGCGCGTCGGTGCCGATCACGAGCGATGCCGGCGCGAAGGCACGATGCCGACGGGCGCCGGCGATGCCGACGTGCAGAATCGCGGTAGGTTGAAGCTCGGCGATGGCAGCTGCAGTGGCCGCGGCGGCCTCCACGGGTCCCACGCCGCATTGCAGCGTGAGCCAACCATCGGGCGCCGCGAGTTCGCGCGCGGTGGCCGCTACCACCAATATTTGCGCGCGATCGTTCATGACGGGCTCATGCCATGAAGTGTAAGGCGTTGCTGCTCACTCCACGAGTTCGCCGCCCCAGCTGGCCGGGTCCACGTCAGCGATGGTTTCCGTGAGCGTCCAGGCGTGCCCGGCCGGATCGCGCACCGACGCCTGACGCTCGCCGAAGGGATGGTCGGCGGGTGGAGTGAGCCCAGAAGCGCCAAGCGCGAGCGCGCGGTCGTACGCCGCGTTGACGTCGGGCACGCGCACCATGAGCACGGCGGGCGGGCGTCCACCGGTCGCGGGCGTGAATGCGGCGTCCCAGGCCGCGACCACTACGGCGCCATTACCGACCGTGAGCTGTACGCGCTGTTGCCCGCGATCTCGCGGTACGCGCAGGCGTTCGCGCGCACCGAACACCTCGCGTAGCCATGCCACGGCGGCTTCGACATCGGGATAGCTGCGCACGGGGATGAACGTGGCGTCGGGGAGGGAGCGGTTGCTGCTCGGCGTGCTGCGCGGGGTGATGATCGCCTCAGGTGCGACGGTACCCGGTGCTTGCAGGGTGGCGTCTTGGTGGGCCAGGATCACGCGCCACGCCGTTTCGTGTGCGTCGCGCGATTCGGGCGTGACGAAGCCCTCGTGCGTGAGCGTGACACGCGTGAAGTCGCCGGCGATCGCATCGAGATGCACCGTGAGCGTGGTCTCCGCTCCGCCCGTGCCGCCCACGCCAGTGACCCAGGTGAGCGACACCAGGGCGTTGGGCTCGAGGCGAAGGAAACGACCGTAGTGAGGATGACGGACAGGCTCGCGTCCGTCGTTGAAGCGCTGCGCGACTTCAAAGAAGAACGGCTCGCCGACCACGGCCCGCAGGCGCGCGGATTCGGGTTCGACGAACCACGACGGCCAGCCCGTCGTCCAGGCGCGATACAGCGTGACGGCGGAGAGCGGCGACGTACGGGAGATGGTGAGGGCGTACATGTGGGGTCGTTGCGGCAAGTGAGGGAGATTTATGGGCCAATGCGCGTGTAAGCGTGGGAGTCCGGATGGGCAAATCCCCTCACTTGCACTGGAGAACTTTATGAGACACGGGCAACGCGCGACACGTCTGGCATTGTGGATGTTCGGTGCGCTGGCAACCGTTGGCGGCTCGACCGCCAGCGCGCAGGTAGTGCTGACAGGCGTGACGACGATGAGACTGAACCCCACGTTGACTCCTGCCGGCTATTTCACCGACACACGAGGCACCTCGTGCTGTGCGAATACGTACATCACGCGCGGGTCGAATCCCGGCTCCGATGCGTTTCTCTACACCGGCGACGGCCCCGTCGGCTCGTTGATTCCGTCGGGCATTACGCTCGCGACTGGCCTGAACACCTTCTACCTGTGGGGTGGTGCGGGCGGGCTCGTCGGTGATTCCTTCAACCCCAACTTCGCGGTGTCGCCCCAAACGGGAAGTAACGCGCTGGCCGTCTCGTCGTACTGGAATGCCACCACGAACACGATCAGCGGTGTCGGCACGACGGTGCAAGATGACTTCGGAGCGTCTCGTGCTGGTACCGGGCTCTCGACAATATTGGGCAACTTCCGGCTCACGATTACCGACTGGAGTCCTCAGGTGGTTTCGCGCAACGTCCGGATCAACCTGTTCGAGGTGACGCCCATGCCGAATGCCGAGACAAGCAACGTCGGACGCCTCGTTCTCAACGTCGTCGATCTCACACCGCCGCCAGTCAATCCGACGACCACGACGGTCCCTGAGCCATCAACGTACCTCCTGATGGCCTCAGGCCTCGTGGCGATCGGCATCCTTTCTCGCAAACGCAAGTTGGCGTGAACATGGTGGCTGCTGGAAGATCCAGGCTGCTGGAGCAAAGGCCCTGCGCCACAGCGCGGGGCCTTTGCCAGATCTCGACCATTGATCGCGGCGCCCACGTCCGGGCCACCGCTCAGCGATCTGGGCAACCCACCCATTTCCGCCGGGTGTGCACGGCGGCATGGAGCCCTTCGGTGGATCGAGTTTACGAACGCTGTCGGCCGCAGCCACCTTGCCCTGTTTCGCCAATGCGTCGGCGAGCGCTCGGCGTAATCGTGGACCCATCGATGAAAGATCCGGTGTCGGTGCGATCCGGGTCAAACCGGCGCGCAGTTCCGACTCGGCCGCCGCCGCGTCGCCACCTGCGAGGTACGCCGTACCGATGAACAAATACGCAAAACCGAGCAAGTACGAAGACTGCGTCGGCAGGACAGCATCGCGCGTGGCGATCGCCATGCGCAGCGCCTCCGCGAAGCTCCTTCGTGCCAAGGCGTCATCGACATACTCGTTACTGAACACCACGCGTAGGTCCAACGGGAACTCCACAAGCGTGTCGACGATCGCACGACCTTTCGCCAGCTCGAGGCGGCCTGTGACGGTATCACCACGAAGGCTCGCCAATAGCGCCGCCGATTTGGCCGCCCACACTTGTACCCACGGCTGCGAGCCGAAGGTACGCTGCAAACGTTCCGACTGCATCCGCGTGCGGACTTCGGCACTATCCGCCCGACCCAACACCAGCATCGCCTCGATTGCTGCATCGGCGGCACCGTCCCGTTCTTTGGAGAGTCGCATATCGAGCGAATCGGTGATGCGTTCAATCGATCGCGCCTTAAGGTGATACGCGCGTGGGTCCCGCGTAATCCACGACGTGGTTACCAAGCGGACATTCTCTGCCGCCGCTACTGTACGTGTCACTCCGCGCGCGCGTCGCTCGATCTCGACCAGGTGCGCGGCCAACGAGTCGGCCGCGCGCGGCTGGCCGCGCAGCAGCGCTTGCGTTGCGCGCAACAACATGATCTGCGTGCTGAGGACACTGCTGGGGTCCTTTCGTCCATCGCCGCGCGTGGCTGCGTCGATCGCCTCATTGGCCGCTTCCGCGCCGTGGAAGGTGAGCTCGAGGGTCGCATACTCGATACAGGCGCGAGCGTGCTCATCGCTCGATTGCCCGTACGCACGTTTCGCGAGCAGTCGCGCCGAGTCGAGCACGGCGCGCGCGCGTAGCGGAACTGCGAGCTATAGTTCGCCCCGAACGCCGTATACAGGCGCGCACGGAGTCGCTCGTCGTCGGGAAACTCGCGGGCGACCCGTGTGACCGCGCTATCGAGTCGTTGCCCCACTGTTCCGGCCGGACCCATGCTGATCAACTGGTCCTAAGACACGGTCGATGTGCCGTTCATGATACCGGACATGAAGTTGGCAGCACGCTCGGCGCGTGCAGCTTCGAATCGCAGGTCGCGCGCCTGCTGCAGTGAGAGCAGACTCCCCGCAACCGCGGTGAGCATCACGAACGACGTACCGAAGACCAACGATCGATGCCGTCGGGTGAACGCCCACATGCGATAGCCGACCGTGCCTTGGCGCGCCAACACACGGTCGCGTTTCAGGTGTCGATGCACATCGTCGCTGAGTGCAAGCGCACTCGCGTATCGTCTGGCCGGATCGCGTTGCAGCGCCTGCAACATGATTGCATCGAGCTCGCCATCGAGTGCCGCACCGAGTTTTCGCGCGCGCTCGAAACCGCGGTTGGGGGCTACGGTGGCCGAGGAGGCGCGCCCGATGGCGCTCGGCACGCGCGGCGAACCGCTGCGTACTTCCATGTTGGCCTGTTCGGGCGCCGCATAAGCTGCCGTGAACGGCGACATGCCATCCGCCGTCACCGATGCGCCAGCACTGTTCTCGTCGAGAAGTTTGGCGACGCCGAAGTCGAGCAACTTGACGGTGCCGTCGACGGTGACGAGCACGTTGGCCGGCTTGAGGTCCCGATGCACCACCAACCGTTGGTGCGCATACTGCACCGCGTGGCAGACCGTGCGAAAGAGATCGAGTCGCGCCGGGATCGATAGCTGGTGGGCGTCGCAGTACTCGTCGATGGATACGCCGTCCACATACTCCATGGCGAGCCATGGGGTGCCCGACGCGGTGGCCCGCCGTCGATCAGCTGCGCGATGTTCGGATGCTGCAGCGCGGCGAGAATCTGTCGCGCGGAACGGAACCGGTTCAGCAATACCTCGCTGTCCGCGCCACGCCACAACGTCTTGATGGCCACCCGCTGGTGGTACTGCGCGTCAGCACGTTCCGCCTCGTACCGTTAGGAACTCCCTCATTGGTCGCGCAACTCGGCATGGAGCCAGGCGCGCGCCATGGTCCATTCACGTGACACCGTGGCCGGCGAGATCGCCAGTAATTCAGCGATCTCGTCGAGTGACAGTCCCACGAAGAATTTGAGCTCGACGATCTGCGCCTGACGGGTGTCGACCAGTTCGAGTCGTATCAGCGCTTCGTGCACGCCGAGGACATCCGTGACCGGGTCGGGTGCCGCCGGGGTGGCGTCGGCCGTTGCCGGATCGAGCGTGACCAGCAGCCCGCGATCGCGTCGGTCCGCCGTTGTGCGTCGGGCGTGGTCAACCAGGATGCGACGCATCATCGTTGCCGCGATGCCAAAGAAGTGCGACCGGCTTTTCCAAGGCACCTCCTGCCCCATGAGGCGGAGGTAGGCCTCATTCACCAGTGCGGTGGGCTGCAGCGTGTGATCGGGGCGTTCGCGGCCCAGATAGATCTCTGCCAACTGGTGCAGTTGGTCATAGACGCGGCGGGCGGCCAGATCCTTGACCGACTCGTCACCCTGTTGCGAGGCGGCGAGTAACTCGGTCAGAGACCTCGGGTCGGGATTCAGAATATCAGTCACGATCACAGATGATGCCGCCGATCGCGCGTGTCGGATAGAGGACCGATCGGTCTCGCTGGTGTTCGGATGCCACCTCCCGCAACAGTGCTTGGGGCGCCGTCGCGGATCTCCGGAACGTAGCCCGGACCCTCGAATCAACCCACTCAAGAATTGCAGCAGCTCGACAATACTCTGACATTGTTGCGTGGTGTCGGGATCTGCGCGCCTTGACTCCGACCAATGAATCCAGTGCAGCAGTCCGCCTCGTCATCGAGTGCCGCGCCACGTTCCGCTGGAACCGTGGTGGCGCAGAGCCTTGCCTCCGCCATGCTTCGTGCGTCGACGCCAACGGCGGCCGAACTCGATGCGGTCGTCGCCGCATTGCGATCGGTTCTCGAGTTGCGCGAATTCGTGCTGCTCGTCGAATCGCACGGCCTCATGGTGAACGGCGATGAGGTCGACTCGGTGTCGGCCATTCGCGTCCTACATCGCCTCGGTGGGGCGCGTGTGCGACGCGTCCGCATCGAAACGCGGGTCGGTGACGGCGATCTGGCCGCCTTGCTCACGGCGCTTTGTGAGACTGACGTCGATCTGACCGCGACCCAGCTCCGTGAGCGTCGGGTTTCCGGCGTGTCGATCGAGCTCCGCGACCGCAGCGATGCTGCCGTCGGTGCCGCTACCGGAGGAGGCGCCGGACCTCGAGCCGCCGGCTGCGGAACCCGAGGTGGAGCTCGAAGCGGAGCCCGTCGCGCTCGCACCGCTCCCAGAGATGGATGCCGCATTCGAAGCGGCGCCCGATTCTCGCGACGATGCCGAGAGACTCTTCGGTCAAATCGTCGATTTCAAGGGCAGTGTTCCGTATCTGGCGTCGTGCTTGCGCGGCGATGGCCCGTATGTGGTGGTGACAGCGCTCACGCTGTTACGCGCGAAAGGGGCCGACGAGACGGCCGCACGCGTCATCGCGCTGATGCAGCATCGCGAGCCGTCGGTTCGTGTCGCCGCAGCGCGCGCACTGGAGGTCTTTGCCACCACGGAGAGTTGGGTTGTCCTGCAGGCCGGACTTTTCGATCGCGTCTCGGACGTGCGCCTGCGATACCTCTGCGCCTTCGACACACGCGCGGAGCCCCTTCCGGTGGCCGTGATGCGCGAGATGCTCATCAGCGAGCGCGTCGAAGAGCTCTCGGTGGCCATCGTCGAGCGGCTGACGCCCTATCGCTCGCACGAATTCAGTCGCGCCCTCGCGCGCGCCACCATCTACCATATCAAGGAGCGTGGCTCGGTGCCGGTGCTTCGGGCACTGCTCGAGCAGTTGATGCGTCATCAGCCCTCCGTCGCGCAACGCCTCGCACACTATCTGAGCGGGTCTCCGAACCCGGCGCGTGTGGCGCTCGGCGATGAGCTGCTGGGAGAGGATGCACGGAGTGCCGTGTCCGACTCGGTACTGGAAGGGATCGACCTCGAAGCGCTGGTGTAGCGACGTCGTCGTACGGCATTCGCTGATCGGTCGGCGGCCGTTGGATTGTGATAGCCCGCAGGTACCGGCGACGCATTATGCTTCGGCATGGATCGCAACGCTCCCTGCCCGTGTGGCTCCGGCCGCAAATACAAGAAGTGTCACGGCGCCGCCGTGCCCCCCGAAGCCGCTGCGCTGCCGCCCGATGCGCGTGCCGAATGGATCCGCGGCGACTCGGTACTGCAGCGGCAGAAGCGCGTGGGGCAGGAGCTGCTCGACTGGGCTGAGCGCAAGCTGGGCGCGGAGTGGGTCGATGCCGCGCTCGATGCGTGGGGTGTGAGCGAGGAAGATGACATCAACGAGGCCGTGGCCGATCTCTTCACGGCGTGGTCGCTGTTCAACTTCACGCCTGCGAAATTTGCGAAGCCGATCGCCGCGGCCTGGCTCGATGATGCCATGGGACGCAAGGCGGACGAGGACACGCGACGACTCGCGACCGCAGCGCTGGCGTCACCGCTCGGACTCTGGGAAGTGGAGACCGTGGAAGCCGGCGTGGGCACGACGCTCACCGATCGACTGAGCGGCACCACCTTCTTCGTGCATGAGCCGGACCTCACGCACGACCTCGGCCCCGGCGAGTTCATTCTCGCCTATGTGATCGAGACCGACGGCGTGCGCGTGTTCTCAGGGCTCCATGCGGATTCGCTGTTGCTGATGGACGGCAAGACGCTGCTCGCCGGCGTGCTCACCGACGCTGGCGTGAGCGCATCGCCGATTCCGCGCGAGCAGCAGACCGATCCGGCGTGGCAGATCCGCCTCGCGCGGTTGTGGACCGACACCGCGGATGCGGCGTACGGCGATGAGGACGGGTACGAGGATGAACCCGAGAGCGAGCGATAGGGTGACGGCCCGGAAGTTTGTGAGGTCCGAGCGCGCGGGCATGCGTCGTGAGGGCCGCGTGTGCGGAGTGGCGGTGACGCGGATTCGGAGAACGCGTCGCCTCGTGGCGGATGTCGACCGACAAGACCTTCCTGAGCGTGCTGCCTGACCGGATCGTCGCGAAGCATCACAGCCGCCAAACGGAGGAGGCGTATGTGCATTGGGTGCGGCAGTACGTACGGTGTCACGGACGCCGACATCCGCGCGAGATGGGCACGATACAGGTCCACGATTTCCTGACGCATCTGGCGCGTGACGAGCAGGTGAATGCGAGCGCGCAGAACCAGGCGTTGGCGGCGCGGGTTTTCCGTACCGGGAGGTGTTGGTGATGCCGATATCGGGAGAAATGCAGCAACTGCACGCCAAGCGCCTGGCGCGGCTGCCGGTGGCGATGACTCGCGACGAAACGCAGAGCCTGTTGCCGGTTATGCGCCGGACGACGCGCTTGATGGCATCGCTGATGTACGGTTGACGGTGTTGCCGCAGCGCCTGCTGCCAGCGTTGCGGATGCACCTCCGACGTATGGCGGCGCAGCACGCGAAACCTTGCTACCGGCGGCGGCTACGTGGTGCTGCCCGATGCGCTGCGTCGAAAGCCTGGTGACCGCGCCGCGTTGAGCTGGCCGTGGCAATGGATCTTTCCGGCCACGCGGAGCCGCTGAGACCCCGGCACCGGCGAGTTTCGGCGACATTATTTGCACGAGAGCGTGCTGCAGCGCGAAGTCACGAACGCGGTGCGCGAGTCCCAGATCGGCAAGCGCGCGACAAGTCATATCTATCGGCACAGTTTCGCCACGCATCTCCTGGCGTCGGGTTCGGACATTCGCACGATTCAAGAGTTGATCGGGCACAAGGACGTGCGGACGACGATGATTTATCGGCACGTGGTGAACCGTGACGGGCTGAAAATGCGCAGTCCGCTGGACGTAGGGCGGTGATACGTGTGCGGCAAGCGACCCTCCAGCCGAAATCTGTTTAGGCTGCGGCGCTCGCAGCCGAACGGAATCCGGTTCAACCGCGACCCGCGTGCGAAGTGGTTGCGCCGTCGTGGGTTGCGGGGTTGCGCGCAGGAAGGCACGTTTTCGATATCCTGCGGAACGTTGCCTGTACAACGTCCGGCCCGCAGGCATGCCCAGCAGGCCACTGAGCGTTAGCGCGACTGGTGCAACTGGCACACTGCTACGGCATCCGTTATAATAGCTAGTGTGATACGCACGTTCGCGGATTCCGCTACGGAGGACCTTTTTAACGGGCTCGACAGCCGGCGCGCGCGCCGTGCATGTCCCCCGATGCTTTGGCCGCCCGTGACGCGCAAGCTGACGCAGCTCAATCGCGTGCGCGAGCTGCGAGAGCTGGCGATTCCACCTGGGAATCGGCTGGAGGCCCTTCGTGGCGCGCGGCGCGGCCAGCACAGTATCCGCATCAACGATCAGTTCCGGATTTGCTTCCGGTGGGAGGACGGTTATGCCGACAACGTCGAAGTCACGGACTACCACTAAACGGCCGTCAACGCTGGTGCAGCGGCGCCTGCCGACCCATCGTCCGCCCACGCATCCTGGTGAGATGCTGCTCGAGGAATTTCTGCGTCCGCTCGGGATTTCGCAGTCAGCGTTTGCGGTACAGCTTGGCGTGTCGTTCCCGCGCCTGAACGAGGTGATTCACGCCAAGCGCGCGGTCACCTCGGATACAGCGCTTCGGCTGGCGCAGGTCACCGGCATGAGCGCGGACTTTTGGCTCGGCTTGCAACAGGACTGGGATCTGTGGCATGCACTGCGCTCCGCCGAAGCCGTCACCATTTCCCGATTGACGCCCTTGTCGCGCGCGGGCTAGTGGCACGCTAACGGAACGTTGCTGCTGACAGCGCCATGCAGTGTGCGGCAGGCGGTCGCCGTGCAAGCGCACGTCGCCCGTCCGGCCGCACTTGGTTTGATGCGCTGCAGCAGAACGCTGAGGCGTTATGTGGACGAAGGCCACCATTGTCCATTGCGCATCACGTCCTCGGAGATTCGCTTGTGATCCATGAATCGCGTCCACGCACTTCAGTGTTTGCGTGGCTTGCTCCACTTCTCGTCACTGCTAGCCTGAGTGGGTGCGTCAGCGCACCCACGCACGCCTCAGAGCAAGCGGTCCGTCAAGTGTGGGATGAATATCTGGCGTCGAAGCGCGGCCAGTTCGCGGTGAATGCTGGAAAGCCGTCACCGCTGTGGAATGCATCGGAGCAGGCGCAGTGGCCGATGTACGATCTGGCTGGCTTCTACCTTCCCGATCAGGCCATCCCGGAAGTGCTGAGCGTCACGCCCGTCAACGCGGCGGTCGACAGTGCCTACCAGATCGTGACGCGGTTCTGGCCCGAGGGTACCACCACGCGTGACTCCGCGACCAAGTCCGCGCTCACAATGACCGTTTACGCTCGGCGCGAGGACAGGCGCTGGGTGCTCGTCAATGCCTTGCCGTTCCGAACGAGCACGGGGGTCCGCGAGACGCGCGGCCGCGTCACCTACCGCGTTGCCCCCGCATTGCGCTTCGACGCCAAAATGGCCGTCCGGGCCGCGGCCTTCGTGGATTCCCTCGCCACGGCGTTCGGCGTGGCGGCCCCACCCCATATCGACTACTACGTCACCGAGAGCGTCGATCGGGCGCTGGAGATTCTTGGCGTGGTCATACCCGAGCGCTTCGGAGCCGCCGGAGGCTTCAGTAAACCGGTCAACTTGCAGGTCTTCTCCGGTATCCCGGCGCTCGGTGAGGAGTACCGTCACGAAATCGCGCACGTCGTGCTTCTCCCGATTCTTCGAGGGAGCAGTACGTCGCTCCTCGCCTCGGAGGGGGTGCCGACCTGGTTCGGCGGGACGGCCGGCCGAGACTTTCGAGGCTCGGTGCGGCATCTCGACTCACTGCTGAGGCTACAACCTCAGCTCAATCTCGATCGGCTCGTGGACGACATGGGTGTCTCCTCCGACGGCCGCAACGCCGCGGGCGCGGTGCTTGCCCTGATGGTGCACGAAGTGGGCGGTGTCGACGCGGTGCGACAGTATTTGCGAACACCAGGGCGCGAGATTCGGGAGGTACTTGAACGCCTGCTCCAACGCCCTTGGCCGAGCATCGTCGAGGATTGGAGGCGACGCGTGGATCAGATCGCGGCCGCATAACGCCGCTTGCTGCCGACGAGCGAAGGTGCGCTAGCGAGTGTGGGGCACACATTCGGAGATTGACCGATAGCTTGACTGTACATACGACGTGCGTACATTATGAAAATGAGCGCACCGCGATTTGAATGGGATCCCCAGAAGGCGGCGGAGAATCTCAAGAAACATGGGATCGCCTTTCCGGAAGCCCAAACGGTTTTCGAAGATGAAGGGGCGTTGTTGATTCCGGATCCGGACCACTCGACCGACGAGGATCGTTACATCCTGCTCGGACTGAGCGGCGCCTTGCGCGTGCTCGTGGTCGTGCATTGCGAACGTCAGGATGGCGATGTGATTCGCCTCATTTCCGCGCGCAAAGCCACGAGGCCGGAGCAGCAGACTTACACTGAGCAGAGGTGATGATGCGCAAGCAATATGACTTCGCCCACGCGAAGAAGAATCCGTACGCGAAACGCCTGAAGAAGCCCGTGACGATTCGGCTCGACGAATCCACCGTGGCTTACTTCAAAACGCTCGCGGACGAAACGGAGGTGCCCTACCAAAGTTTGATCAATCTGTACCTGCGAGACTGCGCGGCCTCGGGAAGACGCCTCTCGATGACCTGGAAGACATCGCGCGCGGGTGCCGCATAACGAGCGTTGCTGCAGTCAAAGGCATGGCGGTACGCTGTGTAACTGCGTAGCGCTTCGCGCTACTCCGTTCACAGCGAATTTATTACAGCCTTTGCAGCAGAACGCGGCGTTATGCCGCACACAGACTTCTCTCCCGTGCCGTATGAGATCTCACCTTGACCCCGCTGATGCGACTTAGCTTGGCAGCCCTCCTCCCGGCTGCCCCGACCACCGTCACTGAAAGCGCGGCGCCTGTTCGCGCGCCCGATGAGTGCGAAGCGGAGCCGGCAGGGCCAACTGTGGAGCGCCTGGCGTTCCCGAAGCCGAAGGCCTCGAACTATGTTCTCCCGTTTGAACCGGGTAAGTCCTTCCTCGTTTGGCGCACGGCCAGATACTGCAATCCTGGGAACAAGGGCGTCAGGCTCTACACCGTTGATATGGAAATGCCGATCGGAACCCCCTTGGTTGCTGCACGGTCCAGTCAGGTGGTTGCCGTGCAGGTGAGCTTCGCGGACGGGAACGACAGAGACCTTGAAGAGAACTTTGTGATGGTCGAACATAAGGACAGGACCATTGCTCGCTACATCCATTTGAAATAGGGCGGAGTCTTGGTCGCCGTCGGTGATCGGGTCGAGCAGGGTCAGCGCATTGCGTTCAGTGGTAACTCTGGTCAAACCGGCGCCCCCCAACTGCACTTTGATGTGCAAATCTGTGGCCCCAATCTCCCCCCTGGCTACAACACGCTGCCGTGCAGGCAGACCGTACCCATGAACTTTCGAAATGCTGGCGCCAGTGAGTGCGGCCTGCTGCCGAACAAGAAGTTCCGTGCAACTCAGTACGCCCCTTCAAAGACATCACGCTGATGCCGAGCCCGGCGCACACGCGGCGTGCCGACAATCCCGGTTTCTACACTCTTGCTGGGCGATGATTTCAGCGTCGACCAGATCAACGAGGCAAATCCGTCGCCGGTGAGCCAGGCGCAAGTCCGCCAGCGCTACACCATCCAGCTTCCGTACCTTGGCATCATCGGCTACGGCGCGCCGGTGTTTCTTGTGAACGGCAATCACGAGCAGGGGGCGCGCTATCTGCTCAACGGCACGCCGAACAGTGTGGCTGTGTGGGCGCAGAACTCACGCAACGCTTTACTCACAGCCCGTGCCCGACGCGTTCTACTCGGGGAATCCCGAGGTCGTGCCCAATATCGGCTTGCTGCGCAATTACTTCGCGTGGACGTGGGGCGATGCGCCGTACCAGTGGCTCGATCGCACGCTCGAGCAAAGTGACGATGCGCTGACTGTTGTCCGCCTCTTCGCCTTCCGCGAGCAGCGCATCTTGCTGCACGCCGCACGCATTCCACGAGAACACTCACGCTCGCTGCTAGTTGCGCAGCGGGTTGGGCGCGGGACGGCCATATTTGCCGGCGACGTAGGGCCTGCCAACGATGAGGGGTTCTGTGCAGTGACGGACCCGGCGCCTACGAGAAGTCACACCGCCGCCGTCATCGAGATAACCAAGGTGCGTCGAATGCGACCAAAGCGTTTCACGTCGGCGTCTCTTAACGTTTTCCGAAATGCAGCGTCGGCCTGAGTACAGGTCGCCCTTCTGCATCAACCCCGACGCAGCCGCCATGCCCGTTCCAACCAGCGACATCGCCATCGTCGACGCACCCACGGACATTCACGCGCGAAGCAAAGTAGCCGTGGTACGCTTCGACCGCTCGTTCCACCTCATGGCCACTACACTGGTAACAGGGGGTGAAGTCATCGTGTCCATCGATGGCATCGACGCTCGTCGTCCGAGCTTTACGTCCGTGCAAATCGATACCGACCGGCACATCGAGATCGACACGACGCTGGATGTACTCGAGCAGATCGACGAGTATCCGTGGCGCTTCCTGAACCACAGCTGCGAACCGAACACCATCATTCGGGGCCGAGACGTGGTGGCACTCCGCCTCATCGGGCATGGTGATGAGCTGACTTTCAACTACAACACGACCGAATTCGACATGGCGGAGCCTTTCGCCTGCCACTGCGGGAGCCTATTCTGCCTCGGCACGGTGCGCGGGTTCCGCCACCTTTCGCCGAAAGACCGTGATCGACTGCGACCGTTGCTGGCGCCGCACCTGGCGGCGCATCACGACGGCGTGCCATGGTGAGCAAGACTTTCTCTTTCAGATCTTTCCCAGACGCCAAGGCGAGCGCCGAGGCACGGACGCGGACTACGCCCCCGAGCTTCCCATCGACTTCGGCGCGCCGCCAATCACTTCCGGCAGTGCGGCGGCCACGGCCCGCATTTCATCGGGCGTCCCAATCGAGATGCGCACCCAGTCGGTGTACGGCGGGAAAGCGCGCCCGATCATGAACCCCTTGGCGAGCATCGCTTTCTGCACCAAATCCACTGGCATGCCGGTATGAAAGAAGACGAAGTTCGTCTGCGAGTCCGTCATCTTGCGACCCAGCTTCGCGATCGCCGTCTTCATGATCTCGCGGCCCTCGACGTTGCGCTGCTTGCACATCGCCTGATACGCGGTGTCCTGAAGCGACGCGGCCGCGCCCAGCGCGCCGAACACACCGGGGGCACTGGTGCTGAGCGGCTGCAGGCGCGCGATGATGTCGGGGCGGGCAATCACGAACGCGGTGCGCAGGGCGGCGAGACCGTGAATCTTCGAGCCGGTGCGCGACACGATGACGTTCTCGCCGGCCTTCACCATGTCGATGCACGACGTGTACGACGGATCGGTCACGAAGTCGTGATAGGCTTCATCGACCAGCACCATCGAGCGGCGCGACGCGCTCGATACGAAGCTGCGCAGCGTGCGGTTTTCGGTGACGTTCGCCGTGGGGTTATTCGGGTTGCACACGAAAACCAAGTCGATCGCCTGTGTGAGGCGCTTGTCCATCGTGTCGAGGTCGTGCGTGAGGTCAGCCGCGAGCGGCACCTTGTGCACCTTGATCCCGAGCGTCTCGGCATAGCGCGGCAGCCCCTCATACGTGGGCCACGCGGTGAGAATCTCACCCTTTACCCCGTAGGCCAGATTCACGATGCTCAGCAGCTCGCTCGAGCCGGCCACGATCATGATGTGATCTTCCGGCACGCCCACCGACTGCGCGTAAATCTTCTTGAGATTCGGGAGGCCCGGCGCGCCGTACCAGGAGTGCTGCTTCCAGCCGTCCTCGATGGCTTTGCGCGCGCTCGGGGCCATGCCGTACGGGTTCTCGTTCGAAGCCAGGCGAATGGGGCCGTCGGCACGACGCACGGCCTCGACCATCCGCTCGTGCGCCGCGAAGCCCGCGGGGGTCGTCAGGCCGTTCTCCAGGTGCGGCCCATTTGACTCGAGCGCCTGCGCGAGCGCGGGCGTCAGCGACCCGGTGGCAATAGCCCCACCGGCGACGAGGCTGGAAGACTTGAGCCACTGGCGACGGGAGACAGCGGACGGCGTGAACGGCGTCATAGCGGTTCCTCTCGGGTTGTCATGGGCGCGCGGGTCACCGGACCGCGGAGCGAACAGGCTCGGGCCGCTGGTCGATACTCGGAAAACATACGGCGTCTCGGGCGAGGGCGCTTGGGTTTCCGAGGTCGGCTTCCGAGGTCGGCTTCCGAGATGGGAGGCGGGTTCACCGCAATCGTCCGGCTGAGCCGGCCATTTGCTCGGAATCGACCGGCGCAGCATGTTCAGGCGACGCGATCTTCACGCGGTCGACTGGCCTTGGTGCTGATGTGTCTGACGTGTCTGACGGCCTGCGCGCGCCCCGCACCGCCCGTACCGCCAGCGACCGTGCACATCGTGGGCACCGACTACGCGTTCGTCGCGCCTGACTCGCTGCGCGCGGGTCCCATGGTGATCACCTTCGAGAACCGCGGGGCGCAGAGCCACGAACTCCTCGTCGCCCGCCTCGAGGTTGGCGTCACCCCGAGGGAGTTTGCCGACTCGCTTGCGCGTGGCGCGTCAGTGCGTCGGCTCTGCGCCACCGGAAGCGCGGTCCTCTTCGCCGAGCCGGGGAAGCGCAACGACGTCGTGTCGCTACGCATCGATTTCAGGTCAGGCGAACAGTGGGCGCTCTGGTGCCAGTTCGCGGATTCGGCGGGCGCGCCGAAGCATCAGACACTGGGGATGTTCAAGCTGGTGGCGGTGCAATGATGACCTCGCGCACGCTGCTTCTCGTGAGCGGTGCGGTGATGGGTATCGCGTGTGCGTCACCGCCTGCGGAACAGATCGCGGAGCCGCCGGTGGTGCGGGTCGTGGGTCATGATTTCGCGCTCGACGCGCCCGACTCGCTGCCGCCGGGTCTCACTCGCTTCACGTTTCGCAGCGCTGGCACGGTCCCGCACGACGTGTCGATCGCGCGCGTGAAGCAGGGTGTATCACTCGATTCCCTGCTGCGGCTCGAGTTGAACGGCGCCGATATCACGGGCCTGTATGACCCTGGTTACTTACTACTCTACACCGACGTCGGTGAGTCGGTGGACGCCTCGTTGCTCGTCACGCTCGAGCGCGGCCGCCACTCTGTGTTGATCTGCACGCGCGAGGAGAAAGGACAGCCACACTCGACGCTGGGCATGGTGCGCAGGCTGTGCGTCACGGCGCAGTGAGTCGCATGTTGGCTTCCATGCCTCTGGGGGAGTAACCCGCGGCGAACAGCTATCACGTCGAACGTTCGCCCGACCGACGGCAACTGATGCTGCCTCCGGTACAGGCGCAGGCATCCACGCCGTCGGGGAGGAAACGTCGTTGGCGTCTTATCTCCGCCGGTTCGCCGTGAGTCGAATCGGCGGCCTGCCCCGTAGCCGCAAGAACTCGCCAGCGCTCCGCCACTCCACACCCTGCTGTGCCATGTCCATGATGGTGACTTGTCCCAAGTTGACGTGGTACTTGCCCAACAGCACCTCGACCGCACGGAGCAGGTACGAGGTGTTGGGCTGATAGTGGCCACTCAGGTTGTCGATGTGCACCACGTGCCCCGCCGCCAACGTGATCTCACCGGCGCAGAGGAGGGGCTTCCCCGACAGGAACGACGAATGATGGAACGTGCCTGACTTGGCGGGCTGCGCCGAGGTGTAGATGTATTCCATATCGTCGATCGCATAGAGCTCGTTGCCCCCGGGGCTGGCGTGGGGAATATCGTGACCACCGCGATGGAATCGACCGTCTGGCCACAGTTGCAGTTGGCATCTGAGGCGATCGGCCTTCTGCAGGTACTCCAAATTCCGAATGATCTTCCCCTTTTGGTTCTCACTGCCGGCGAAATCGAGCGTGGCGATCAGATCATGCGGATCGATCTGATCGCCACGCGTTGCATTGTGATCTTCAATTTTCTGCTCGAGGAATCCGGCGGAGACACGATTCATCGGCAGGGTGGCCTGTAAGCCGAATTTTTGCTTCGCGTTGGTACGCGGTTGGAGCGTCTCCGCCACATTTTCCTGCATCTGCTTGCCGGCCATGGCCCTACTCCCGACCTATTGCCGTTGCTGAATGGCCGCCTGCATCACCGGTCCTCGCAGCAGCCCTTCGGTCTGATCGCGCAACTCCGCGAGCTACTCACGACGGAAACTCTGCTTCTTGTCTCCCTTCTCCGACAGCCAGTCACTGCAGTATCGACGGATCAGAATCAGCAGCTTCGGCTTCTGCAGGTCGGTCTTGTTGGGGGGGGGTGGTACTCGCCGAGCAGGATATCGATGTCGGTGATGAGCGGGTTCTTGCGATCTGCAAACACACTGCTGGTCTTTTTGCGCCAACTTTCAGCGGTCATCAACATGAGTGAGAGCCTCGAACACAGGGCTTACCGAGGGTGGCGCCACGAAGAAGATGCCCGAGTCGAAGCAATCTGACGTTCTCGCGAAAGATTCGCGACGTCGAATCCAGCGGCACGAACCCAACCCGCCGCTGCGGCATTGCGCCCGCAGGCGTCATGAGGCATTCCTCGCCGAGTCCGCCACGCCGCGCGATTGCGGTCGTCTGCATTCAGCCGTACAATCTCGCAACGCCATTCTTCTCCTTCTGCCCGACTGCCAATGCCGTTCACCGTTCTGCACGGTTTCCCCCTTCGCAGTGCCATCATCGGCCATTATCGGCCGACGAACGTCGTGGTCCCCGACGTCAAGATCGATGTCACCTTCGAGGATCCGGACGGGTCGTTGCAGAAGGTGTTCAGTAAGGACCCGCTCCTCCTGAACCAGTTGGTCGACCTCTTGCAGCCGCTTCTGCGCGGGGACCTTGCGAAGCTGATGGCGGGCGCGGTCCACGGCACGGAACTGAACATGGCCGACGCGCACAAGGTGAAGCGTGAGGCCGATGCCAAGGCGCACTCCGCGCGGCTGCCGGCCAAGCTGAACGAAGTCAAGAAGCAGTTGCTGCCGAAAATCGAAGCGGTTGCGGTGAGTCTGCTCACAGCGCATGCGGCCAAACGGAAGGCGTACACCAAGTACAAGGTCAAGGCGGGCATCGGCATCACGCTAAGCGTAGCCGGCGTGGCGGCCAGCGTCGCAGGCATCGTTCTCTCCGGCGGTGGATCGAGCCTCATCTCGCTGATCGGCATCGCGCGTGGCGCGAGCGAGATCATCCAGCAGTGCAAGTCGCTCTACGACGACGCGGAGACGGTCTCGAAGCAGGTGCTGAAGGGGATTCTCAAGGTCGCGCAAGGGCCGTCGAGTGATCCGAACATGAACGCGCTGAACGAGGTCGGACGCGCCGTGGTCAAATCGCTCACCACGATCGATTTCGTGGCCACGCCGGCGAAGTGCGCGGATATGAACCAGACCTTCGGGATCAAGCTCACCGGACTCGAGGTGGGGCAGCACAACACCGCGATCAAGCTCAGCCAATTGCTCGATGCGAACGAGGTGCTGATGCGGTCGGTCCGCTCGAATCCGAATCCCAGAGTCGTACAGAAACTCGAGCAGGCGGAGAACAGCGTTGTCCTGCTCATCGAGAAGGTGGCGGCACTCGGCGAGCGGGTGAAGGCGGGAACAGAGGAGTATAAGTTCTATGCGGAGATTATCCGCGATATGCAGGCGAAGGTGGCCGGGTGGGGTGGGAAGGCAGCGGCGCTCACGAAAGTGCTGTTGAACACCGGGATCGGCTTGGCCACTGGCGCCGCGGGTGGCGTCATTGGCGGCAGTATCGCGGGTGGTCTGCCCTTCGCCTCGGCCGCCGAAAGCGCCACCGAAGGAGCGGTCGGCATTGGCAAGATCATCAGCGAATCGGCAGCGACGCTCGTCGATCTGATCGGCATTTACCAGGAACTCGCCTCTGCCTTCGGCGAGGAGACGGCCGACCAGACGCAGCGCGCCTTCCCACGTATGCCGCCGGCCAAGTCCGTGCCCAGACAGTGAGCGAGCGCGGCGCCGTCGACGGCGGCCCGCAAGGCCGCCCAGCGCACGTCGCCGCCGCTCCCCCCACGACCGACGAGGCCCTACCTCCACTTCCCCGAAAGTGAGTCGTCATGGTGGTCGCGACGGCAGCGCGGCGCGAAGTCCGTGGCTCATGCTTCCCTACGCGCGTGCGCTGGTCATGACCGGCACGCGCCTCTCCGCTCAAGTCGCTGCTCCGCTCGACCCGTCGCGGATGCCGCCCCAGGGATGGGTGTCGTCACCCAAGCAGTTCGATGCGATCAAGGTCGCCTCGGACTTCTTGATGCCCACGCGTGACGGCAAGCGGATGGTCACCGACATCTACCGACCCGCCCGCAGCTGAGCGAGGCGATGTGGTGGCGCTGCAGAATACGCGTGGTCACTACAAGTCCGAAGGCGTGTTCTCGAAGGTGCAGCCGATCGACGCGACCGACGGCAAGACGCGATCGAATGGTTGGCGAAGCAGCCGTATAGCAGCGGCAAGGTGGGCATGTGGGGCACGTCGTTTGCTGCCCATATGGAGGCGGGCGCCGCGCAGTACAATCCGCCGTCGCTCAAATCGCTGGTGCTCAACATGGGTGGCATGTCGAATGGCTGAAACCATGGCGTACGCTATCGCGGGACGTACGAAATGGGACGGTAGCTCACGTGGGCGTAGACGCAACTACTGGCCGATGCGCGCACTGACGATGTGAAAGCGCTCATGACGAAGGAGAAGGCGGAAGACTGGTACAACGTGCAGCCGATGCGCCGTGGACTGAATCCGTTGTCGGTCGACTCGCAGTACGAGGGCTGGTACTTCGACTTCTTCGAGCACGCTGATTACGACGCGTCCTGGAAAGATCCGATGCTGGCCTGGGACGAGCACTATCCGCAGACGGCGGACATCCCGATGATGCAGGTGGGCGGCTGGTACGACATCTTCCTCGCCGGCACCTTCAAGAACTTTACCGAACTGCGCCGACTGAAGAAATCGCCGTAGTATGTGATGGTCGGCCCGTGGAAACACGGCGGCAACAATCTGCCATACGCGGGCGATGTGGCGTTCGGCGACAGCGCCGCGATTGAGGATTTCCTCACGGATTTTCACATGCGGTGGTTTGATTTCCATCTCAAGGGGATCAAGAATACCACCGAGGCACTCGCGCCAGTTCGGCTCTTTGTGATGGGCACCGGCGACGGTCACAAAGGCAAGAACGGGCGCCTGATGCACGGCGGCTACTGGCGCAGTGCGGATCAGTGACCATTGGCCGGAACCAAGCTTGTCCCCTACTACTTTCACGGCGACGGTTCACTTTCGCCGACCAAGGCCGCCGGCGTGAGCGCCAAGACGACCTACACGTTCGATCCGCGCTACCCGGTGCCCACCATTGGCGGAGGGGCCTCGGCGCGTTTGAAAGACGGGGCGTTCAATCAGCGCGAGGATCCGCGTTTCCTACCGTCACACGCGCCGTGGCTGCCGCTGAGATCGCGCGCTGATGTCGTCGTGTTCCAGACCGAGCCGCTGAAGGAAAGTGGGCGATCTGGTGCCAGTTCGCCGATTCGGCGGGCGCACCCAAGCATCAGACACTCGGCCTGTTCAAGCTGGTCGCGGTGAAATGACGACAGCGCGTTCGCTCGTTGTCGTGTGCGGTGCGACGATGGCGATCGCGTGCGCGTCATCGCCCGCAGAACAGAACGGGGAACAGAGGGCGGAACCACCGGTGGTGCAGGTCGTGGGTCACGATTTCGCGCTCGACGCTCCCGACTCGCTGCCGCCGGGTCTCACTCGCTTCACGTTTCGCAGCGACGGCACGGTCCCGCACGAAGTGTCGATCGCGCGCGTGAAGCAGGGTGTGTCGCTCGACTCGTTGCTGCGGCTCGAGTTGAACGGCGCCGATATCACGGGCCTGTACGACCCCGGTGAAGGATTGCTCTACATCGACGTCGGCGAGACAGTGGACGCCGCGTTGCTCGTCACGCTCGAGCGCGGCCGCGACTATGTGCTGATCTGCACGCTCGACGAGAAGGGCAAGCCGCACTCCATGCTGGGCATGGTGCGTGGGTTGCGCGTCACGGCGCGGTAAGTCGCGTACACGAAATCTCGCGATCGTCGACCGCGTTCAGCGTACCGCCAGCGCCTCGGCGACTGCCCGGCGTAGACCCTCCGCGTTGAACGGCTTCGCAAGCAAGCGGCCGCCCGTCTGTTCGACCCGACTTCGGTCCTCGGCGGAGGAGATATAGCCGCTCATCAGGATGGTTCGGAGGTCGGGCTTCAGCTGCGACAATCGCTCCAGCAATTCGAGCCCCGAGATGCCGCCGGGCATCACCATATCGCTGACCACCAAGTCGATTTGTCCATCGTAGTCGGACCATTGTCGTAGCGCCTCGGGGCCATCGACGGCAAGGATGATTTCGTACCCGATTCCAGCGAGGCTTCGCGATAACGTTCGACGCACGGCGGCATCATCCTCCACCAGCAGCACGCGCGCCGGCGTGGCTGCCCGCGTCGAGACAGGGCTCTCGATGGCGCTCACGATCGGACGAGCGGACGCCATCGGGAGCACAACCGTGAAGGTTGCGCCACCGCCCGACGGGCTCGCGAGCTCGATCCACCCGCGGTGTTGTTGGGCAATACCAAAGGCGGTGGCGAGGCCAAGACCGGTACCCTTTCCGGCTTCCTTCGTGGTAAAAAACGGTTCAAAAACGTGTGCGGCCAGATCAGGACGAACGCCATGGCCTTCGTCTACCACCTCGAACGCGACAAAGCGACCAGCTCGCGCGTTGGAATCCCGAGGTTCGGCGCCCTCCTCAACCGTCAGCGCCGCGGTGCGCACCAGAATGCGTCCACCGCGCGGCATGGCGTCGCGAGCATTCACGATCAGGTTGGTGATGACCTGTTCGATCATGCCGACATCACCGTCAAACCAGAGCTCCTGCGCACTCGCGCGCACCTCGAGCGTCACATCTTCGCCAATGAGACGGCGCAGCATGCGGGCCAGGTCGGCCATCAGCCCGTTGAGCTCCAACGGGCGGACCTGTAAGACCTGTCGACGGCTGAACAGGAGTAGCTGACGGGTGAGACTGGCCGCCCTGTCCGCGGCGAGCTGCAAGTCGCGCAGTCCGTCGCGAAGCTGCTCCGGCCGTGGCGGCTCGCTCAAGAGCTCCTGAATCTCGATCAGCATCGCGGTCAGGATATTGTTGAAGTCGTGCGCGATACCGCCAGCAAGCTGGCCCACAGCCTCCGTCTTCTGCGCCCGAACGAGGGCCAGCTCAAGACGACGGTTTTCCTCCTCGGCGACCTTGCGTTCGCTCACATCGATCACGATGCCTTGGAGGCCGACAACCGCACCGGCCTGATCGATGACTGGCTCTCCCCGCGAGACGATCCAGCGCACACGCGAGCGCTCGGGCATCATTTCGAGATCGAGCTGGAACGGCTGGTGTGCCGCCACCGCGTGCGTGACGGCCGCACCGAGGAGCTCCCAGCTCTCCGGCGTATAGTACTGCGCATGCTGTGCGTACGGCGGCACGGTGGTGTCGGCATCGAGGCCAAAGATTTCCAACAGCGATGAGGACCACGTGACGGCGTCCGATGCGATCTTCCAGTCCCAGCTGCCCATTCTCGCGATCCGCTGCACCTCCAACAGCTTTGCCTCGCTTTGGGAAAGACCCAGCACGGCATTCTTGCGGTCGGTAATGTCGAGCGTGGCGCCGCGAAGCTTGACGATCACGCCGTTCGCATCGCGGACCACCTCGGCGCTTTCAAATACCCACGTGTCGGCCCCGTCGCGCCGTTTGAACGTCGTATCCATTGCATACGGCTCGCCAGAGACTAACGCACGCTCCACAAAGGCCTGCAGTTTCTGCAAGTCATCGGCCCCGTGATAGCGCTCCAGCTCGTCGTACAAGGGCGCCCCCGACGCCGGATCGCGATCATAGATCCGGAACATTTCCTCGGACCATTGTGTGACGTTCGTGCGCGGGTCCCACTCCCAACTACCGATGCCGGCCAGTCGCTGCGCGGCCTCGAGTTCGTACTTTCGCGCGGCCTCGGCACGCTCGGCAGCAACGCGAGACGTCACGTCGGTGCTCACCACGGCGACGCCGGTGATCACCCCGGATGCATCGTAGATCGGCGAAAACGTGTGCTCGTTCACGATCTCGGTGCTGTTGACGGCGACATCGGTTCGTTCGATGAACCGCTCGCCAGCCAGTGCCCGAAGGTATAACCCGCGCCATTGCGCTTGCATCGCGTCGGGAAGCATGGGCAGAATAGCCAAGTCGCCCACTTCAAGGTTGCGGCTTAGGAGCGGTCGCAGCGCCGCCTGAAACGCGGCATTGGAGCTGACCAGATGCAAGTCACGATCAACGGCCCAGATCAGTGAGGTCGTGCCGTCCAACATCGTGAACAGGCGCCGGCGCTCCTCGGTCAGCTCGCCGATCAACCGCTGGAGGAATCCTGCGGGGTTCGGTTCTACGGACGAGGGACGCATCGGTGCAATGGCCGCGAGCGGCGCCTCCCGCGCCCCAAGGTCCACGACGTACCTCGTCCACTGGCCGAGCATATCTCGATGCAGGGCGCAGCACACGAGTACGGGCACGCGTGTGCCATCCGGCCGCACGAACTCCTTGCGGAAGGGGGCCGCGTAGCCGTCACCACCGGCGGTCAACGCCTCCTTGAGGCCGGCGTCTTCACGCCGGAGGAACTCGGGCGGCGTCATTTCCCGCCAGTTGAGACGGCCTGCGATGAGGTCGGCACGGTCGCGGTCGACCATCGCCAAGAACGCGTCGTCGGCACGCGTAATGGTGTCGCCGACCCCCTCGATGATTCCAACGACTTCGCGCGGCATCCGTGTTGCTCCGAGTTTGTCAGCTACCGAAGATCAAAATGGCGGTGCCTACATCGGCGCGCATTCCCTTCACGGACATATTACAGCCTGTCCACCGGCTTGAGTAGCTCTCGCGTTGGCGCCGGCACGCACTGCGTCGCAGATTGGTGCATGCGACTCATTCTCCTCTGCACGCTCGCGCTGGTCCTGACCGGTGCGCGCCTCCCCGCACAGGTGGCAGCCACCGCTGACCCCTCGCGCATGCCGCCGCCAGGTTGGGTGTCATCACCCAAGCTGTTCGACGCGATCAAGGTCGCTACGGATTTCCTGATGCCGACGCGTGATGGGAAGCGGATGGCCACCGACATCTACCGCCCCGCTCGCAACGGCGCACCGGTCGCAGAGCGCTTCCCGGTGCTGCTGAACCGCACACCGTACAACAAAACATCGCTGGCCGAACTGGCCGTGTTCTACGCCGAGCGTGGCTATGTGGTGGCGTTGCAGGATGCCCGTGGTCGCTATAAATCCGAAGGCGTGTTTTCGAAGGTGCAACCGATCGACGCGACCGACGGATACGACGCGATCGAATGGCTCGCGAAGCAGTCGTACAGCAGCGGCAAGGTGGGCATGTGGGGCACTTCGTTCGCTGCGCACATGGAGGCTGGCGCCGCGCAGTACAATCCGCCGTCGCTGAAGTCGCTGGTGCTCAACATGGGCGGCATGTCGAACGGCTGGGACCATGGTGTGCGCTATCGCGGCACGTACGAAATGGGGCGACAGCTCACGTGGGCGTGGACGCAACTGCTGGCCGACGCGCGCACCGACGATGTGAAAGCGCTCATGACGAAAGAGAAGGCGGAAAACTGGTATAGCGTGCAGCCCATGCGCCGTGGCCTTAACCCGTTGTCGGTCGACTCGCAATACGAGGGCTGGTACTTCGACTTCTTCGAGCACGCCGATTACGACGCGTATTGGAAAGATCCGATGCTGGCGTGGGACGAGCATTACCCGCAAACTGCAGACATCCCGATGATGCAGGTGGGCGGCTGGTACGACATCTTCCTCGCCGGCACGTTCAAGAACTTCACGGAACTCCGCCGACTGAAGAAATCGCCGCAGTATGTGATGGTCGGCCCCTGGAAGCACGGCGGCAACAATCTGCCCTATGCCGGCGACGTGGCGTTCGGCGACAGTGCAGCCATTCAGGATTTCCTCACGGACTTTCACATGCGGTGGTTTGACTACCACCTGAAGGGCGTCAAGAACGCGGTCGAGTCACTCGCGCCAGTTCGGCTTTTTGTCATGGGCACCGGCGACGGTCGCAAGGACAAGAACGGGCGCTTGATGCACGGCGGGTACTGGCGCAGTGCAGATCAATGGCCGTTGGCCGGGACCAAGCTCGTTTCTTACTACTTTCACGGCGACGGGACGCTATCGCCGACGAAGCCTGCGGGAGTGAGTGCCACCACGACGTACACGTTCGATCCGCGCTACCCGGTGCCCACCATTGGCGGAGGGGCCTCCGCTCGCTTGAAGGACGGGGCGTTCAATCAGCGCGAGGATCCGCGTTTCCCGCCGTCACAGGCGCCGTGGCTCCCGCTGCGCTCGCGTGCCGATGTCGTCGTGTTCCAGACCGAGCCGTTGAAGGAAGACATGACCATCATCGGCCCGATCACGGTGAAGCTCTTCGCATCGGCGACGACCGTCGATGCAGACTTTACGGCGAAGCTGGTGGACGTGTACCCATCGAGCATCGACTGGCCGGGTGGCTTCGACATGAATCTCACCGACGCCATCGTGCGCGGTCGGTACCGAGCCACGCGTGACCACGCCGTGATGCTGACGCCCCGGAAGGTGTATGAGTTCACCATTGAACCGTTTCCCACGGCGAACGTATTCAAGAAGGGACACCGCATACGCGTGGATGTCTCCAGCAGCAACTTCCCGCGATTCGACGTGAATCCGAATACCGGCGAACCGTTGGGACGGAACCGACGCATGATCACCACCGATATCACGATTCAGCACAATGCAACGTATCCGTCGCACATCGTGCTCCCGTTGGCTCCCGCGCGTCCGTAGAGCGCGCCGTGCTCACGTTCCTGGCGTATGCCATGGTGCTCGTCTTCATGACGCTCATCATGACGAAGCGACTCTCGCCGTTGACCGCGCTGATTCTCATCCCGATCGCGTTCGGCGTGGCTGGTGGATTTGCGTCGTCGTTGGGCGACATGATGGTCAGCGGCATCACGAAGCTCGCACCGACGGGCGTCATGCTGATGTTCGCGATCCTGTACTTTGCCGTGATGATCGACGCGGGGCTGTTCGAGCCCTTCGTGCAGCGCCTGGTGGCACTCGTTCACGGCGACCCGGTGAAGGTCGTGGTGGGCACGGCGGCGCTTGCGCTACTGGTGTCTCTCGATGGCGATGGGTCGACGACGTACATGATCACGACCGCGGCCATGCTGCCACTGTACCGAAAGCTTGGACTTCGGCCGCTCATTCTGGCTTGCGTCACGATGCTCGCCGGCGGCGTCATGAACATCCTGCCGTGGGGCGGTCCCACGGCGCGCGCCGCCAGTGCGCTCGGCATCGATGTGAGCACTGTGTTTGTCCCGCTGATTCCGGCCATGATTGGTGGTGCGCTCTGGGTGTTCTTCGTGGCGTACCGACTTGGGCTACGCGAGCGAGCGCGGCTCACGCTCACGCCGTACCCTATGGTTGGCATCGCAGCAGCCAATGACGTGCTGGATGAAGAACTGGCCAACCCGCAGTATCACGAGGACACGTCGCACCGTCGGCCGGATCGATTGGTGGTCAACGCAATCCTCACCGTCGCCCTGCTCGTGGCGCTCATCATGGCGGTGCTGCCGCTCCCGGTCTTGTTCATGATCGGTTTCGCGATCGCCCTGATGCTGAACTATCCTGGCATCGACCAGCAGAAGGCGCTGATTGCCCGTCACGCGGGCAACGTGATGTCGGTGGTCGGGCTGATCTTCGCCGCCGGTGTGTTCACGGGGATACTGTCCGGCACGAAAATGGTGGACGCGATGGCCGATAGCGTGATTCAGCTCGTCCCTGCCGCGCTCGGTCCATATCTGGCCATAGTAACGGGCATGCTCAGCGTGCCGTTCACCTTTCTCATTTCGAACGATGCGTTCTACTTCGGTGTGCTGCCGATTCTCGCCAAGGCCGGCGAAGCCTACGGGATTTCAGCCGCCGAAATGGCGCGCGCGGCGCTGGTGGGGCAGCCGGTGCATTTGCTCAGCCCACTCGTGCCGTCCACGTTTCTGCTCGTCGGTCTGGCCGGTGTCGACTTCGATGATCATCAGCGCTTTACGTTGAAGTGGGCCCTCGGCTCGACACTCGTGCTGCTGGCGATCGGACTGGTAACGCTGGTGATCCCGCTCGTGGGGCGCGCCGCCTAGCATAGCGCGAGGGAGCGTCGGGAGGGTCCACATTAATCTGGGCGTAAGGCAGAGGGTGTTAAAAAAGGCTTGGTGTTTCCCGACCTCTCCCACCGCTCAGTATGCTGCTTCGCTCCCTCCTCGTCTTCGGCGTCTTCGCCCCTCTCGCGCTCGTCGCCCAGCCCACCCGTCCGAGCGCGCCCAAGGACACCGGGTCTCACCGCTCGCCCAGCGACACGACGCAATCCCTCCCGGCCATGCGCACCGTCGGCACCTCGGGCCAAGCGGTGAATCGCCAGCCCGGTGCTACCACCGTGATCACCGCCGCCGAGTTGCGGCGCCAGCTCCCGCTGACGGTGAATGAAATGGTGCGACGCTCGCCAGGTGTCCACGCAGTGGATGAGGATGGGCTCGGGTTGCGCACCAATATCAGTGTGCGTGGCGTCGATGCCGCCCGCTCCGGCAATATGGTGCTTCTGGAAGATGGAATTCCCGTCGTTCACGCCCCCTACTCGGAGCCGGCGACGTACTTCTCGCCGCCCGTTGAGCGGATGTCCGGCATCGAAATCACGAAGGGTGCCTCCGCCATTCTGTACGGTCCGCAGACGACTGGTGGCGTGATCAACTACCTGACCGCCCCCCCGCCGACCACGCGCGCGGCCAACGTGCGATTGATGGGTAGCACCAACCTGCTCAACGGATACGCCGATGTGGGCGGATCGGTGTTCGGTGTGGCGTCGCGACTGAGCTGGACTCGAAAGCAGGTGCGCGATCTGCGCGATGTGTGGGCCCAGGTCGATGACTGGACGCTCAAGCTCACGCGCGCACTCGGCGATGCGCAGCGTCTCAGCCTCAAGGCGCAATACTATCAAGAGCGCACCAATCAGACCTACCTCGGGTTGACGCAATCCATGCTGCAGCGCGGACAGCTGGGGGCGCTCGCCCCCGATGACCGGTTTGTCGTGCGCCGTCCTACGCTGGCGCTGTTCCACGACTGGTCGATCTCGCCCACCTGGACGCTGCGGACCAATGCATTCACGTATCTCACGGCTCGAGATAATCGGCGTCAGGATTTCGCGCGCAACACCACATCGAACGCGCGTCCTTCCGGTTTCACCGGCACGATCTGGGGCGACACCACAGTACGAGGTGGCGCCGTCTTCATGCGTCGTACAAGCGGCAGCCGAAACCGGACGATCAGCGTGGCCGGCACGGAAACGCGCCTCAGCGGCACGGTCGAGACAGGCGCAGTGCACCATGAGCTGCAATTAGGTGCTCGCGCCATCAAGGAGTGGTACAACTCCAAGTTCCAGATAGGACGGAATGCCACCTCGAGCGACTCACTGACGCGCGACTGGGAGGCACGCCTCACGAACGCTGGTGCCGCCTGGCTGCAGGATCGCATTCGCTTCGGGCGGCGCTTCGAGCTCTCGCCGGGGCTGCGCGTCGAGAACCCGAACTTCTCGCGCGAGGTGCGTCGCGCGCAATTCGGTTCGCGCGTAGCCGACACGCTTATCCGGAACACGCGGTCGGAAACGGTCCTCATCCCAGCGCTGGGTGCAACCTGGCTCCTGCCAACCGTGAATGCCGCCCCCGCGTCGCTGTTTGCGAACGTGCACCGCGGCTTCGCGCCGTTTCGCGTGTCGGAGGCCATCGATAACTCCGGCAACGTGACGGCGCTGGAACCGGAGAAGAGCTGGAACTACGAGGCGGGCGTGCGCACGCCGCTCGGACGCGCGGTAAATGTGGAGCTCACTGGCTTCCTGCTCCAGTTCGAGAATCAAACGGTGTCGGCGTCCGACCTCTGGGGGCGCACCGACGAACTCGCGACCGGCGTGGCCAATGGCGGTCGCACACGCAACGCCGGCGTCGAAAGCGCCGTTCTTCTGGCGCTCAGTGAGACCGCGCTCAATGTTCCCGTGGACATCGGAGCCCGTTATACCTACACCGACGCGCGTTTCACCAGCGACCGCATCTACCAGAGCGGCGTGACCGGCGTTGCCCCGCTGAATGTGAACGGCAAGCAGTTGCCGTATGCACCGCGCCATCTGTTCAATACCGACATTACCGCGCGCACGCGCGGCTTCGAGACACAGCTGTTCGTCAGCTACATCGGCCGCCAGTTCGGCGATCGGCGCAATCTCGAGACGTCGTCGCCCGATGGACAGATCGGCGCTGTTCCGGCCTATACCCTCGTGGATCTGAACACCTCGTACAGCCTCTCGCTTGGCAACGTGCCGGATGTGCAGCTGTTGCTGGCGGTCAAGAACCTGCTGGACGAGACCGCCGTGGTGTCACGTCGGCCGCAGGGAATTCGTCTCGCGCTGCCGCGGCAGCTCATGCTCGGGGTGCGTACGGCGTTCTGACCAGCGAGCGTAGCACAGCGGCTTTACAAGCACGTACTCCGGTGTTCGCTTGTCCATGCTGCCCCGATTCGCCCCTTCCATATGCCATGGACTCGCCACCGCCAGCGTACAAACCGCCCGCCGGACTCGCTGCCGTGACGGCGTCAGTCCCCGATATCACTACAAACCGACACGTCGTCGTGCTGGTGCCGTCGGCGGAATCGTCCGACCCCAACCTCGACTACTACAACGATTTCAGCCAGAGCCACGCCGAATACGCGCGGGCCTTCGAGGCGCTGGGCTACGCATGGTCATGGCAACCGGTCACGATGGCCGACTTTCGTCCAATCCTCGAAGCGCTCGCCGCCCAGGCCCGGACTACGCGGACTATCGTCTTCAACCTGTGCGACGGCGACGAGGTCAACGGCGTGCCGGGAATCTCGGTGGTGCGCTACCTGGACGACCTGAGGCTCTGCTACACCGGTGCCGACGCTAACTTCTACGACATCACGACGTCGAAGATCAGTATGAAGCAGATCTTCGATCGCACCAACGAGCCGACCTCGCCGTGGGAAGTACTGATGCCCGGAGGCGAAGATGTCGCCACCGCCAGCCCGGACCGACATGACATAGCGGGCATTTTTACGCGTCTGGGCACGCCCCTCATCGTCAAGCCGGCGATCTCCGCCGGCAGCATGGGCATCACGGTCGACTCGGTGGTGCACACGGAGCACGCGTTGCGTACGCAACTGGACGCGTTGCGCAACGGGTATCGCGGGTGGAACCTCGCCGGCGGCGGTGTGCTTGTTGAGCGGTTCGTGACCGGCCCTGAGTACACCACGTTCATCGTGGGGTCGTGCGACGCAGCGGATGCCTGTACGGTGTATCGGCCCGTGGAGCGTGTGTTCAATCGCGCCCTGCCGCCGACGCAGCAGTTCCTCTCGTTCGACCGCCTGTGGGAGATTTACGAGCGCGAAGCACCGATCGCCGACGGCGAATACCTCTGGGAGTACGCGACGGTGACGAGCCCTGTCGCGCAACGTGTGATGGATGTGAGCATGGCAGCCTACGCATCGATGGGCGGACGCGGCTATGGTCGCGTGGACCTGCGACTCGATGCTGACACGAATGAACTGTATGTGCTCGAGGTGAACGCGCAATGCGGTCTCTCCGAGGACGAGAATTACACGTCGATCGGGGCGATCCTGCGCTTTGCCGGTGTCCCGTTCGGCGACGTGGTACAGCAGATCATCGCCGACGCCGAGCGATCACACGCGATTCGCATCGTGCCCCTCCTCGGCGGCTCCTCGCGGCCAGCGGGAGCGTCCTCGTGAAGATCTGCGTTCTGCAGCCCGATTACTCGTCGTCCAAGGTGGACTACCGCCATTACGACCCACCGCGCGACCTCGCGGCACTACTGCCAGCGCACGACGTGCACCATCTGTTTCTCGACAAGCGCACGACGTATCGGCAGCTCCGCGATTGCGTGACGATGGGCTTCGACATCTTCGTGAACTTGTGCGAGGGCTATCTTGATTGGGACGTGCCAAGCGTGGACGTGATCCTCGCGCTCGACCTCCTCGAGCTGCCGTACACGGGGCCGAGTGCCCTGCTGTACGATCCGTCCAAGCCACTCATGAAGTACGTGGCGCACACGGCCGGCGTGCGGACACCGGCGTATCGACTCGTGCGCTGCAGCGACGACATCGAGGCGATCGCGGCAACGCTACCCTTCCCACTGTTCGTAAAGCCCGCGCATGCCGGAGATAGCCGTGGCGTGAACGAGCAGGCGCTGGTTCACGATGTGGCCGCGCTGCGGGCTCAGGTCGACGCGCTCTTGCCGGAGTTCCCCGAATTGCTGGTGGAGCAGTACGTAGACGGCCGCGAATTCACGGTGCTCGTCGTCGCCGACGTGGCCGGTCGAGGCGAGTGCACGGCGCTGCAGCCGGTGGAGTTCGAGTTTCCCGCAGGCTCCCACTTCAAGACCTACGCGCTCAAGACCAGCGAGCTCCATCCGCAGGCGAACGTGCCGGTGCGCGACGCCGCACTGGCCGCAGAGTTGAAAGACGCAGCTCGGCGCGTCTTCAAGGCATTCGGCGGTGTGGGATACGCGCGCATGGATTTCCGTTTGAGCGAGACGGGTGAGCTTTTCTTCCTGGAGATCAACTTCACCTGCTCGGTATTCTACGACGACGGATACGAAGGCTCTGCCGACTACATCCTGCGGCACGACGGCATGGGGAAGTCCGGATTTGCCGAACGCATCATCGCCGAAGGGAGGGCACGCCATCGCCGCACATTGCTCCCGTACGAGATGCAGGGGAACGCGCTCTCAGGGTACGGCATCTTCGCTCGGCGCGCCATCGCGGTCGGCGAGCTCGTCTTCCCGGGAGAAGAGCGCGCGCATCGCATCGTCACACGACGACACGTGGACCACACGTGGTCGGCGCCCGACCGTGAGCTCTTCCGGCATTATGCGTACCCGCTGAGCAGTGATATCTTCGCCTTATGGGATGCCGATCCGGCCGCCTGGGCACCACAGAATCACTCGTGTGCGCCCAACACGGCGTTCGACGGGTTGAACCTGATTGCGCTGCGGGACATGGCGCGCGGAGAGGAACTCACGCTCGACTACGGGTTGTCGATGAGTGACACCAGTGCGCCATTTGCATGCCGTTGTGGCGCACCGGCCTGTCGAGGACAGATCTCGGGCGCCATCGGCAACTCGGTATCCGACCGTGAATGTGCCAGGCGCGGGTAGTAGATGTCGAGCGCATTGACGGAGGCGACGACACAACGCGGAACGCTCGCTCGGGCACTCGAGGCGGGCGCGCCACTGCGGCGGGTGTTGGTGGAGTTCCGCTACCGACTGTTCTTCACCTACTCGCTCTTCGCGGTGGAGATGCTCGCACTGCTCCTGCGCCCGTACTTTCTCGGCACCGCCATCGACGGATTGATTCAGGGCTCCTACACCGGCCTGATATCGCTGTCCATTGCGCACCTCGGCTACCTGATCATCGGCACCGTGCGCCACATGTATGATACCCGGACCTTCACGGCCGTGTTCACGTTGTTCGTGACACGAATGCTGGCACGCACCGAGGATGCAGCGAACTTGTCGCGGCGCAGCGCACACGCCACGCTCGCGCGGCAGGTCGTCGACTTCCTCGAGCACGACGTCAACTACATCGTGGAAGCGCTGTACAACGTGATCGGATCGCTGATCCTGCTCTTTTTGTACAATCGCTCGGTGGTCGGCATCTGCCTTGCCGTACTCGTGCCGGTCATCCTGCTGGGGCGTCGCTACGGCCGTCGCGCGGTGCAGCTCAACCTCGAGCAGTACGATGAGCTCGAGCGACAGGTGGATGTGATCAGCAGGCGTAACGCGGACGAGATCGATCTGCATTTCCGTCGGCTCCGGATGTGGCAAGTGCGACTCTCCGACCAGGAGGCGTGGAACTTCGGCGCGACGGAACTGCTCGTGCTGGTAGCCATCTCCGGATCGCTGCTCGTGGCCGCCGAGCCGGGTCACGCCGTCGTGCAGGTCGGTGCCATCGTCGGCATCTACAACTACATTCTGAAATTCGCCAGCGGACTCGAAACGATTCCCTACATGATCCAGCGGCTCGGGGCCCTGAAGGACATTCTCCGGCGCATGAGCGGGGTCGCGAGCAACGGTGCCGACGCGTCGCGAGACATGCCAACGGAACGCAAAGAGGATACCTGAGTCAGCGCGCTCAGCCTGCAGCGTCGTACTCGTCGACTGCGCGCTGCGTCTGAGACGCGCGACGCGGCCATTCGATCCATGCGCGCCGGCGCCGATATAAGGAACCTTCGTGTAGTTGAATCCTGCGAATGCGTACGAAATCTCTGAACGAGGTATGCTCGTAGCGAGCTATCGTTCTGG